>CAZCDW010000017.1:0-25810 GCA_964497485.1 uncultured Bifidobacterium sp. | reverse complement strand
CCGTGGATGATGGGCAGGATGTATTCCTCGGTGGTCGGGCAGAACAGGCTGTTCTTGCAGACCGAGGTCACGGACGGGTTCCAGGTCACGTCGGAACGCGACAGGTAGGCGAACAGGTTGAAGCCGTGCAGTTCCTTCTCGAAGCCCGGCTCGGCATGAATCTCCGGCTGGTCTTGCGGGACGTCGGCAAAGGCACGGTTGATCGGGTAGCCGTTGTCGTCGCCACGCAGCGGCGAATCACCTTCGAGGCCCGGCATGCGCTTGGTCGGCACGCGATAGCGGTCGATCGCGGCAAGGTTATTGCCATGCTTTTCGCCAAACGCGGCGTCGCCGGTTTCCATTGGCGCGGCGAAGGGATCGAAGCCTTCGTTGACCCAGTCGGCGAGGATTTCCTTGATGCGCTTCATCGCCACCGGTGTGTCGAACACCTCGGTGTAGGACAGGCCATTGTTGTGATAGTGCTCGTTGAGACGGCCGCCGAAGAACTCAACCTTGCCATACAGGTTGCGGGTGCCGAACACCGGGTCGAAGTTGACCACGCCGTAGAAGAAGCCCCAGGCCACGTCACGCATCAGCGCGCGCAGGAAGGCATCGGCACTGATGGTATGCGACTGACGACCATGCTTGACCGGCCAGGTAATGGTGACGAAATACTCATCGCGCTGGAAGGTGAAGGCGCCGAGCTCGAAGGTCTTGTAGCCTGCAACGGTGGCCGGCATTTTTTCGGTGACTGCGTTCATGAAGGTCTCCTGTGTTCTGTGAGTGTCGCGTCGGCTGTCGCGCCTGATCGTTCTTGTCAGCGGCAGCCGGGGTGTATCGATGGTTTGATCTGGATGGCGTCGCCGCTCACTTGTAGCAAATGTCTGCCCACTTCTCGACCGTCAGGTCGCCGACGATAGTCTGCTGGATCATCACCGAAGGCTTGGCGCTGTTGAAGCGATAGGCCGCGCCCTTGGGCAGCATGGCCTGGTGGCCGCGCTTGAGGCGTATCGTGCCCATGCGCTTGCCCTGCGGTTCTCCGCCGACGGCGACGGTGCCATCCTTGCCGGCCGGTGCAACGGCGTCGGGATTGTCGAGCTTCACGTACTCGACGGTGACGTCGCCATCCATCACGACGCAGAACTCGTCATGTGACGCGGCCATCCAGCCCGAGGTGCCTTCGGCGCGGATCGCTTCGATCACGTATTCGAGGTTCTTCGCAACGGCCACCTTCTCATACGGCTTCGACTTGCCGGCCACTTCGAACACGTTCGAGAACACATAGTTCTTCGGGTTGTCGTTGATGATTTCAATGTGGCCCTTCTCGTAATTGTCGAGCGAGCCGAAGCGGGTGACGAACTGTGACATGAGGTCTCCTCTGATGGCAGTGACGTGATTTTTTTCTGATGCTGGACTGTAGTCTGACCGCTGGCAAAGCAGAAGACCGCTGCCGCCGACCAGTGTGTTCGGCAAATCCGAACAATCGATGCTGCAGCGCACATGCGGCAGCGCCGCAATCACGCAGTACAAAAAGCAGCTTCAGCGCGCACTTGTGCGCTTCGCGTCGTGCGCCAACATCGCCAGATCCCACGGCGGAATCTCGGAGAAGCTCTGGATGATGTGGTCGAGGAAGAGCCGCAGCTTGTACATGTTGCGCTGCGTCTTGGGGAACACGGCCGACAGCCAGAAGTGGGATAACTGATAGTGTTCGAGCAAGGGACTGAGCTTGCCGGCCACGATCATCTCGGCCGCAACCACGGTCGGGATGCAGACGATGCCGCCGCCATCGATCGCATAGTCGCGCAGCATGTGGACGCTGTTGGTGCGCAGCGAAGGCTTGAGGTCGAGGATGACTTGCCGGTCTTGGCCGCTGAACACCCAGCGGTCGCGCGACGGGTAGCGCGAATAAAGGCCGAGCCGGTGCTGCTGCAAGTCCTCGGGCTCGCGCACCGGCGGCTGCTGCGCGAGGTAATCCGGCGACGCGCAGAAAATCCGTCGCACCTGGAACAGCCGGCGCTCGATCAGGTCTTCGGATGCCGGCGGGAAGATCTGCAGCGCGCAGTCATAACCTTCCTTCACCGGATCGACCACGGCGTCATTGACGGTCAGGTCGATCGCGATGCCCGGGTACAGGTTCTGGAACTGGTTCAGCAAATGCGCCATGTGGCCCAGCACGAAGCCTGGCAGCGCGTGTATGCGCAGCGTACCGGTGGGTGACACCCGTGACTCGCGCATCTGGTCGACGAGACCATTGGCGCGCGCGATCAGGTCGGCGCACTCTCTATAGAACAGCTCGCCGGTCTCAGAGAGTCGCACATGACGCGTCGAGCGGTGGAACAGCGGCGCGCCGACAAACTCTTCGAGCTGCTGCACGCGAGTGCTGATGACGGACTTCGAAACGCCCAGCTGGCGCGCGACATCCGCAAAGCTGGAAGCCTCGGCCACGCGCACGAAGGCGTCGATGCTCTGGAACCTGTCCATCCGTCTCCCGGGGTGTTGTTCTGTTTATGCGCACGATGATACCAGCCGTGATCTCAGGCTCAGGCCGGGCAGTCAACGGGGGCGGCGCGGATGCGCATGTCCCCGACCCATGCGAAGATAGCGGCAAACAAAAGCCTGCTGCCGTGCGCCACCCTCCCCGCACGACAGCGCCCTGCCCAGAGACATGAAAAAGACCACCATCGCCAAGACCCTGGCCGCGCTGTCCGCCGCCGCAGCCCTGTGGAGCCTGCACTCCGCAGCCAATACCGAGAACACGCCTGCGGCCAAGCCCGTGGTCACGCATGCGGCCTACCTGCAACCGCTGCCGGACCTGCAGCCGGAACAGCAGCAACTATTTCGCGCTGGCGAGAAGGTGTTCAACAATTTCTGGATCGCGATCCCGAATGCGGACATCTCGAAATGGTGGGACTTGTCGCAGCCGGGACCGGGCGGCGGCGGCTGGGGGCTGGGCCCGACCTTCCTCGCGACCTCCTGCGTGCAATGCCATGTGCAAGCCGGCCGAGGCCGCACGCTCGACGGCAGCAGTGGCCCGCTGTTCCAGCAGACACTGCGGCTGTCGATCCCGGGTGACGGGCCGCATGGCGGGCCGAACCCGGATCCGAATTATGGCTCGCAGATTCAATCGTTTGACATCATCGACAGCAAGGACCAGAAGCGCCAGGCCGGCGAGGCCGAAGTCCATGTCGACTGGAAGACCAGCAAGTTCCGCTTTGCCGATGGCGAGACCATCGAGCTGCGCAAGCCCGTCATGCGTATCGAGAAGCTGAACTTCGGGCCGCTGGCACCGGGGCTGATGACTTCGCTGCGCAACACGCAAGCGATCTATGGTCTCGGCTACCTGGCGGCCGTGAGTGAGGCCGACATCCTGGCGATGGCTGAAGCACAGAAGGCGCAAGGCCTGAATGGACGACCGAACTATGTGCGTGATGACATCAACAACACCACCAGCCTGGGGCGCTTCGGCTGGAAGGCCAACCAGCCCAGCCTGGCACAGCAGATCGCGGGCGCGTACCACGGCGATATCGGCATCACGTCGCCGCTGTACCCGGAACAGAATTGCCCGCCGGTTCAGAAGGCCTGCCAGCAGGAGAAGCTGACCGAGAAGACAGAACTGAGCGAGGAACTGTGGACGCAGATCGCGTTCTGGGTCAGCGCCCTCGATGCGCCGGCGCCGCGCGATATCGCCAATCCGGCAGTGCAGCGGGGCGAGAAGCTATTCGCGGCCGCGAAGTGCGTGCAGTGTCATGTGCAGGAACTGAAGACCAGCGCCTTCCCGGCACTGCCGCAGCTGGGCAACAAGCGCATCCGTCCTTACACGGACTTGCTGCTGCATGACATGGGCCCGGACCTGGCCGACGGCCGGCCGGACTTCAAGGCCGGGGGCTCAGACTGGCGTACGTCGCCGCTGTGGGGCATTGGCTTGTCGAAGCAAGTGAATGGCAGCACCAACTTCCTGCATGACGGCCGCGCGCGCAACCTGCAGGAGGCGATTGTATGGCATGGCGGGGAAGCGACCGCGTCGCGCGATGCGTTTGCGAAGCTGTCGAAAAAGGAAAGGGCTGACCTGATCGCTTTCCTGCAGGCGCTTTAACGCGCACCGTTCGATCAAGCAAAAGACCCGGGGCCCCGCTGCACGCGAGGACCCCGGGTCTTTTTTCTTCAGCGCGGGCTCAGTCTTTTTTGGTATTCACCAGCCGCGCCGGCACCGACAGCGTCAGCAGCGCACCCACCACCATGCCGCAAGCGAGCAGATAAACACCGGCATCGGTGGTGCCCGTCGCATCCTTCAGCCAACCCACGGCATACGGACTCGCAAAACCCGACAGGTTGCCGGGCGAATTGATCAGTGCAATACCTGCCGCGGCACCGGCGCCGGCGAGGAAGGCAGTCGGCAGGCTCCAGAACAGCGGCAGCGTGGCCATGATGCCCGACAGGCCCACGGTCAGTGCCGCAACAGCCAGCACCGGATTTTTCGAGAAGACCACCGACATCGCAAGGCCGATCGCGCCGACAAATCCGGGAATCGCCACATGCCAGCGGCGCTCGCCGCTGCGGTCGGCGCTGTTCGCCACCAGCAGCATCACCACCACCGATACACCATAGGGAATCGCGCTGATCAGGCCGATATCGAGCGGGTCCGCATAGCCCATGGCCTTGATGATGGACGGCATCCAGAACGACACACCATACAAGCCCATCACATAGCTGAAGTAGATGGCTGCGCACAGCCAGACGCGCCCAGAACTCATGACGGCCAGTACGTTGTGGTCTTCCTTGGCCGAGTCCTCGGCGGCGATGTTTCGAACCAGCAGCGCCTTCTCGTCTTCCGTGAGCCACTGCGCATCGGCGATGCGATCTTTCAGCAGGAAGATCACGGCCACACCAAGGACCACCGACGGCAGGCCCTCGAGCAGGAACATCCACTGCCAGCCACTCAGGCCATTGATGCCATGTGCGTGCTTCATGATGGCGCCCGATAGCGGACCGCCAATCACGCCGGACAGCGCAATCGCGGTCATGAACATCGCCGTCATGCGGCCGCGGCGCTGCGCCGGGTACCAGTAAGTGAGATACAGGATGATGCCGGGGAAGAAGCCCGCCTCTGCCACGCCGAGCGCGAAGCGCATCACATAGAACATGGTCGGCGAAGTCACGTACATCATCGCTGCCGACAGAATGCCCCAGGTGATCATGATGCGGCCGATCCAGACGCGCGCGCCGACCTTGTGCAGGATGATGTTGCTCGGCACCTCGCACAGGAAATAACCGATGAAGAAAATACCGGCACCAAGACCATAGACAGTCTCGGAAAACTTCAGCTCGTCGATCATCTGCAGTTTGGCAAAGCCGACGTTCACGCGATCGAGATAGGCGACCACATAGCACAGCAGTAGCAGCGGTATCAGCCGCCATGCGACCTTGCGATAGGTCGCTTCCTCGAATGTCAGTGGATTATCGTTATTCTGTACGGCGTCCATCAGTGTCCCCATTGTGTGGTTTGCGTTGCATTGTTTGCCGGCGGTGGCCGACAGGAAGTCCGCGATAGTAACTCAGGCAGGCAGCCTGACCTGTTTCAGGCTTTGCCTTATCTCGGCAGCAGTTGCAGTACGGCCTCCGGCTGCTTCGATGCGCGCACGCGCATCGCGCACTTGCGCGAGGTTGCCGATCTTGTGGCCCATAGGCACATCTTCGAGCCCGACGCGCACATGCCCCCCGCGATACACGATCTCATCGATCAGCGGGGCCACCTCGGCGCCGAGGCCGGCCACCATCCAGCGCGCGCCTGGATCTACTTCGGCCAGCAGCTCGAGGTAAGCATCGATGGCCCATGCACGCGGCGGGAAGCCAAAGCTCAGCGTGTCAGAGAACATCAATCGATACACCGGTTGTGGCACGCCGGGATAACAGCGCGCCAGCGCCGAACCGAGGCGCATGAAGGCCGGCTCATAGATCGCATACGAAGGATGCAGCCCGTAGTGCCGGCACAGCTCGAGACCATGGCGGATATGCGATTCGGGATTGGTATAGACGAAGCCTTCATGGCCGGATGGCAGTGCGGCGAGCGTGCTGATATTGGTCGAGCCGGGATCGACGACGGACCATTCGAGCAAGCCGCTGCGCGCGAGCTTGTCGACGGCGGCGAAACGCTGCTCGGCCGACATCGCTTCCTTCGCATCGACGTCGCCTGCAAAAGGCAAGGTGCCGTAGCAGATCACGTCCACTCTGGCGCGCACGCGCTCGATCACGGGCGCATAGATCTCGTACGCGTCGCGCTGCCGTCCCGTGAGCGGGTCATACGGATGGAAATGGATGATGGACGCGCCTTCGTTGGCGCAGGCGATGGCCTGCTCGACGATCTCGTCCTCGGTAATGGGTATGGCGGGCTGGCGCTCACGCGACCATGGCCCGTTGACTGCGACTTCCAGCCATACGGCGGGTTTTTCTGACATCTTGTCCCCTGTATTGTTATTGTGGGAAAGCCGCTTCCATGCGGCCAAACCCCTCTTCCATCATTTAAAACCCTGTGGTCGGCCGATCGCTCGCCTGCACGGCTATGATTGCCGTGCTGCGTCTCCACGATCGATACCGATCACAAAGACGGGAACACGAACAAGACGATACCAAAAGGGAGACATGAATGGCACGACCGACACCATCAATTTTCACTCGCCGCAGCTTGCTCGGCGCCTGCGCGATCGCGACTGCGCTGCTGGCCGGCGGATCGGCAATGGCAGCGGGTTCGGTCGAGATGCAAGTCGAGCACCTGGTCAAGGATGCGATGAGCGAGTACAACTCGGCGATGGAGGCCAATGACAGCGCCGCCTTCCTGAAATACTTCTCGTCGAATGCGACGCTGGAGACGCCGCTGACGAAAAAATCCGGCCGTGACGAGCTGGGCAAATACCTGGCCGCGGAGTTCAAGACCTTCAAGGCCAGTTACCAGATCAAGAAGTCCTTCATCAAGGGCAATTCGGCGGCGATCGTCTTCACCTGGGATGCAGTCAATCGCGCATCCGGCGATGCGGTGAAGATCGACATGGTGGGCGTCTTTGAAGTCGGCTCGAGCGGGCAGTTCAGCTCGGCCGTCTACTATTTTGACTCGGCCAGGGCCAAGGCGCTGGCCGCGCTCGACAAGTGAAGCCATCGATGGCACAGACACTACGGAGATCATCATGTTGAGCAAGCAGTCGGCATCACGTCAGCTGGCAGCGGTCGCCCTCGGCGCGCTACTGTTGTCGAGCAGCGGCGCATGGGCGGAGGACGCGTTCAAGTGCATGGAAGAGACGCAGGAAAAATGCGACTTCGAGAACGAGAACATGCGGCTGTTCATCCAGGGCCGCGATGCGTTCGATCGTGCGATGGAGACCGGCGATTTCACCGAGACCCGCGCCATTGGCCAGAAACTGGCCGGGCGCAAGAACAAGTACGGCAATCGCCTGCTGAAGATGGTCTACGTGCAGGTTGGCTTCGGCAAGCACAAGGACCTCGTGCAGGCGCATCGATGGCTCGATGAGGAAATGAAAGCCGGTCACGGCTTTGCCCGCCTCGACCTTGAAAAGACCCTCGCCAAGCTTGAAGCACTGATGACGCCCGAGCAGCTGGCCGAGGCACGCGGCGACAAGAAGTAAGGACGACGTCGCTGCATCACTCCGAGCAGCACATCCCGCATCACACGCTGCATGGCGATCCCGGTATCTGACCGGGATCGCATGCAGATCTCAAACAGTCCGTACAGTCCTTCGCGGCGACGGCATCACTTCTTCAGCTTCAGATCTTCCTTGATGAACTTCGCCAGCTGGCGAATCGTGTCCGGATCGATCTGGCCCTTGAATGACGGCATGCCCTTCTGCATGCGGCCTTCCGTGATCGTCATGACAACCTGATCTTCAGTCAGCGGAGTCACGCGCAAGTCTGCACCATAGCCGCCTTCGTTCTGACCACCACGGCCATCCGGCATGTGGCAGGTGATGCATGCGAATTTCACGAACGCGGAACGGCCGCCTCCGCGCGGAATCACGATTTCTTCGCGGTCGCCGGTCTCGGTCTCGGCAGCCGCCATGCCCGGTACGCCGGCCCACAACGACAACGCTGACAGGGCGGCGATGGTGAGGGTCTTGGATGTGTGATTGAAGCGTTTCATGAATCTTTACCTATGGATGTTTTTCAGACGTCCGGCCTTGCTCGCGCAAAGCCAAACGGGGCCAGGTTGCCCCGGCCCCGTTCAGTGCATCGCTATGGAATCAATCCAGAGCGAACACGTACAGCATGTTGCTCGGAACCTGAGCCTTCAGTTCCGGAGTCGCGCTGACGAACCACTGCGGCCATGCACCGCCGAGGCCCACTTCGATCGCGACGTACTGCTTGCCATCGGCCATGTAGCTCATCGGCGGCGCGTTGATCGCGGAGCCGGTCTCGAAGCGCCACAGTTCTTCCAGGGTCGCTGCGTCATATGCAACCACCTGGCCATCAGCATGGCCGGAGAACAGCAGACCACCTGCGGTCGTCATCAGACCACCCAGCTGCGGGTGCTTGGTGTAGGTCTTCTTGGCGACTTTGCCGGTGCCGACGTCGATCGCGGTGATGGAACCGCTGATACGGCCGCAGTTCGGATCATCAAAGGTCGAGAACGGCGCGCCGCCCAGGAACAGTTGACGCGGCTTGTGCTTGCCCGGCTCGGTGACTTCGGTGAACGCCTTGTTGCAGCCCTCGATGGTCGGGATGTAGTACATGCCGGTCTGCGGGCTGTAAGTGGTCGGCGGCCAGTTCTTGCCACCCATGTGACCCGGCTCCAGCACGCCTTCCACGGTGCCACGGCCCTTGGTCGCGGTACCACGGCCAGCTGCCGAACCCTTGGCATAGGTCTGCACGTCCTTCTTCGGGTCATAGGTCTTCGGCTTGCACTTGGCATCCAGACCACCCGACCAGTTCAGCTTGTCGACGAACTGGGTGCACCACAGCGGCTCACCGGTCTTGCGGTCATGTGCGTACACATAGCCGTTACGGTTCGAGTGGATGGTGGCACGCACGAACTTGCCGTTGATCTGCGTATCGACGAAGGTGTTCTCGGCGATCGAGTCATAGTCATACGGATCGTTCGGGGTGTGCTGGAAGCCCCACTTGATCTTGCCGGTGTCGGCATCGAGCGCCAGCGTGGAGTCAGTCCACAGGTTGTCGCCAGGACGATATGCGCTGTCCCAGTCCGGACCCGGGTTCGCGGTACCCCAGACGATGATGTTCAGCTCAGGATCGTAGGAGCCGGTGACCCAGGTGGTGCCGCCGCCGGTCTTCCAGGCGTTGTTCTTGTCCTTCCACGTTTCATGGCCAGGCTCACCCGGGCCAGGAATCGTGTAAGTACGCCAGCGACGCTTGCCGGTCTTCAGGTCCAGCGCCTCGAGCCAGCCGCGCACGCCGTATTCAGCGCCAGCCATGCCGGTGACAACCATGTCTTTCACGATCAGCGGCGCGCCGGTGATAACTTCACCGATGCCCGGGTTCGCGACTTGCGCTTCCCAGACCTTGGTGCCATCGGTCTTGTTCAGAGCGACGATACGGCCGTCGATGACGGGCGAGATCACCATGTTGCCAGCCAGGACGGCACCGCGGTTGTCGATACCGCAGCAAGCGACGGTGGTCGCGTAGTCCGGATCAGCAGCCGGGTTGAACTGCCAGACCGTACGCGGGATGCCGCCACGGGTGTCGAGCTTGGTCACGACGCCCCAGCCGGTGGTCAGGTACAGGAAGCCGTCTTCAGCGACCGGTGTGCCTTCGAGACCGGCGTACTGGTACTGAATGACTTCCTTGCCGCCACCCTGGGTGCCGCCCATCGCATAGGTGAACGCGACTTTGAGCTTCTTGACGTTCTTGGTGTTGATCTGGTCCAGGCCCGAGAAGCGATGTGCTTCCAGATTGCCGTGATGGTTGAGCCAGTTTTGCGGCTCTCTTTCGCTGTTGGCCAGACGATCGGCAGTAACGTCGCCTGCCAGCGCCGAGCCGGCGACCACTGCGCCGGCAAGGATCGCTCCCAACCTGGCCAGCGATGGCGTGTGCTTCTTGAGCATAGTGGTGTCTCCCCTGATATTTGATGTAATGCGGGTTAGCCGCCACACATGGGTCATGTATGGCAGCGGTAAGCAATCTACTCTTTGCGGCACTGTGGAAGTTCGTAGGCAGGGGTTTTTATTTTATTGAGTCCGGTATCAGAAAAACGAATTCGCGCGATGTTGCGCTGCGCTTCAAAATGCGCGGAGCCGGAGATTTGCAGGTCATTGCCATGCAGGGACCATCGAATGCTGCAAGGCCGCATTGCCAGCTCATCGGCTCACATTGACTCGCTATGCTCACACGCAGCAGAATTAATTCACACAACGGCGTATAACTCGTGACTACTCGTTCACAACCTTTCAGACCTTTTTCCAGCGGCCTTGTTGCTGCATTGCTGGCCAGCGCTCTGTGGGCCTGGCCTGCGACATGGGCCGTCTCCGCGCAAGCCGAGGTATTACGTGATTGCGATATCTGTCCGGTGATGGTCATCATTCCCGCTGGCCGCTTGCAAATGGGCTCGCCCCCGCCCGGGAGCGCATCGCAGAGTGATGAGGACAAGGCGCTCGACCCGGGCTTTGAAGAAGGACCTCGGCATGGGGTGAGCATCGCGTCCTTTGCCCTCGGCACGCATGAGGTGAGCCAGCGCGAATGGCTGGCCGTGATGGGCTACAACCCGAGCGCGCAGCAGGGCGACACGCTACCGGTCGACAGCATCAGCTGGGAGGAGGCCAAGGCCTACATCGACAAGTTGCGCCAGCTGACAGGCAAGGATTACCGGCTGCCGACCGAAGCCGAGTGGGAATACGCGGCGCGTGCCGGCAGCGAGACGAGCTTCCCGGCCGGTGTGAGCCTGGCATCGCTGCATGAATTTGCCTGGCACCGCGAGAATGCGGGCGATCGCGCGCACCCCGTCGGCACGCGCAAGCCGAATGGCTTCGGGCTTTACGACATGCTGGGCAATGTCTGGGAGCGCACCGAGGATTGCTGGACGCCGCATTACGAAGGCGCGCCGACCGACGGCAGCGCCCGTCTCGATGGCGACTGCGACTTCCGCGTCGTGCGCGGCGGCTCCTGGGTCAACTGGCCACGCTTCACGCGGCCTGGCTATCGCTTCCGCTACAACACCACCAGCCGCTATGAGTTCGTCGGCCTCAGGGTTGCGCGCAGCCTCGAGCCCCACTGAACATGCATCGCTGCGGGCTGACCGGATCAGTGCACACTCACCGCCCCTCGGCCGTCGCACTCAATGCCCCCACTCAATGACCCGATAGTCAGCTACATCCTGCTGTCACAAAGGCCGCTTTGGCAATCGCAAATGCCGGATATTTGCCAGCCGCGGCAAGCGTCTCTATAGTCACCGAAAACATTATAAAAATTCGACTGGGGGACGCGTCGATGAACATGCATTTCGATTTCGCCGATTTGCGGCTCTTGACGCATATCGCCGAGCTGCACAGCCTGACTGCCGGTGCCGAACGCTCCTGCCTGTCACTGCCTGCCGCCAGCTCACGCCTCAAGCGCTTCGAAGAAAGCCTGGGCCTGAAGCTCTTCCACCGTACCGCACAGGGCCTGACGCTGACACCGGCTGGTGAAGTGGTGCTGCGCCATTCGCGCGACGTGAACCAGAACCTCGAGCGCATGTGTGGCGAGCTGCAGCAGTTCGTGCGCGGCATCAAGGGAACGCTCAGGCTGCAGGCCAATACAATCGCGACGATAGACTTCATCCCGGCCATCCTGCCGGCTTTCCTCGCCACGCATCCGGATGTGGATGTCGACCTGCGCGAGCGACTCAGCCCGGAGATCATTCGCGCCGTCTGCGATGGGGTGGCCGATATTGGCATCGTGTCGGGCGATGTGAAAGCTGACGGACTGGAAGTGATTCCCTACCGCGACGACCGGCTGGTGGTGGTGACGTCACCCGACCATGAGCTGGCAGCGCTGGACGAAGTCGATTACCTGCACACGCTGAAATACGACCAGGTCTGCCTGCAGGAAGGCAGCGCGATCAGCACTTTCCTCGGGCAAGTCGCCAGCGACCATCATCGCGCGCAGCGCACCCGCATCCGGGTTGGCAATTTTGAAGCCGCCTGCCGCATTATCGAGGCCAATGTCGCGATCGGCATCGTGCCGGAATCGTCGGCGCGTCGGTATGAAAAATCGATGCGCATCCGTTATGGTCGCCTGTCGGATGCCTGGTCGCTGCGCAAATTATCGATCTGCGTGAAGAGCCATGAGCAATTGCCCGGCTTTGCACGCGACCTGATTGACATGATGCTCGACGATCTCGCAATGCCTGCAACGGCCTGAGTGATACTCAGGCGATGTGAATCTTGTGGGTCAGTTGATAACCCTCTTTCCAGATCGAGCGGATCACCGGATCTTTCAGGCCGACAGACACCAGCTTGCGGTTCAGGCGGTGCACATAGACGCCCAGCGTTCCCTTGCTCTTGTCGGTGACTTCCATGCCGAGAACTTCAATCATCCGCCAGTAATCAAGCTTGTTGTCACTGGCTTCGATGAGTGCTTTCAGCAGCGCGGCCTCGATACCTGAGAGGTTCACTTCGGTTCCCGACCAGCCCAGCACCAGACGCTGGGTGTCGAGGATCGGCCGTGTGCTGGCGCTTTGACGGTGGCGGATACGGCGTTCAATGCTGCCGACAGCGGCGCCGAGTTCTTCCGATGCCACCGGCTTGCCGATATACACGTCCGCGCCGCTGTCGTAGCCAGCCACCCGCTCCGTGGGTGAGCCGCGCACCGTCAGCATGATGATATTGATATCCGGATAGGCAGCCCGATAGCGCTGCGCAATACTGATGCCGCTTTCACCGGGCAGGTTGATGTCGAGGATCAGCAGGTCTGCCGATTGTCTACGGAAGTGCTCGTCAAGTTCCTCCGCGCATGAGAATCCCAGTGTCTGATAACCGAGGCTGGTCAGGTAGTCGACAAGCACCTCGCGCAAGGCCTTATGGTCCTCGACGTAGGCGATTCGTATCGGGTCACTCATGGTGATTCATCGCGATGGTCGACGCAGGCCGTGTATCCCCCGAAGATACGGGCAAGGTGAGCTCGAAAGTGACATGTCCTGGCTGGGGATGGTACCGGACGCTGCCGCCGAGGAGTTCCGCAAGGTGGCGAACCAGATACAAGCCGAGGCCGGAACCGGTTCGCACATGCGCATGCGGCGCACGATAATATTTTTCGAAAACCCGCGCCGGGTCGGGCGCACCAACCGGACCGATCTTGTTCTGCACCGCCAGCCGTATGGAGCGATCTGTGCCGGCACCAGCTTCCGACAGCAGGACCGTGACCGGACTTTCTGCATCGCCATACTTGAGCGCATTGTCGATCAGGTTCACGACGATGCGTCGTATCAGATTGGGATCGGAATGAATCTCGACAGCCGGTTCAGATTGTACGACCACGCCGCTGACCATGGCCTGCTCGCGGACCAGCAGAGCCAAATCCATCCACTGCTTGCACACTTCAATCTGCGCGGCGTCGAATTTGTCGACGATCAGGGTGCGGTCTATCACATCCGAAATATCCGAGATGGCCTCGCTGACATGCCCACGGTATTTGTTGTACTGCGCATCACTGCCGAAAGCGATACGGATTACCGATAGTGAGGTCTTGATTTCATGGGTCAACATATAGAGAAACTTTGATTGTTCCTCACGTTTGTTTTTCTCCGCCTGCAAATTCGCCTCAACCTTGGCGAACTCCATGAAACGTGATTCGCGAATCATCCGATTGCGATGCTTGAGGACAAGCAGGAACAAGAATCCCGATATCGCACCATAGGCCTGCCCGACATAGGGTGCAAAGCTTGTCGTCGCCAATATGCCGAATGCGGGCAATACGAAAATCCATGCAACCAGGAAAGTGGTCGCATGAATCGCCATCATGGTCTTGAAACTGATGATGGGCTCACGCATTTCTCGCCAGCGTATGCCAAAGGGAGGGACGATAATGAAAAACAAGCTAAGCAAGGCGAGACAGGCCATGTTGATCCTGACTGCAGAATAGACATCACCGGTGAAAAGCAGCAGCAGGCAAGGTATGTAGGCCAGCATCAACCCAATCAGGCTGCGCGTCACCCATCGCTTCACTTCGAACTGCAGAAAGTAGTAGTGATGAAAAATGATCGAACTGAGACCGAAGCCGACGATGAAAAGGTTGCAGGCAAAATCGATTTGTATCGGCGTCAGAAAAGATGAGAGCAACAATCGCCAATAGCCAAGAATCGCCAGCGCCTGCAGGAAAATGACGCCTTGTTTGAGGACGAACAAACCCGACAGCAAATCGCGGTCGGAGGCCCAGATCAGCGTCGGCCACAGGACCAGGATGAGCATCAGGCCCAGATAGATGCCGGCCAGCGAATCCTGCGCTTTTTCCGCCAACGCCAGCGACTTCTCATCGAGTACCTGAATGCGCAACATGCTCGTGCTGGTCGTTTTTATCCGCACCCAGATATCGCGCTGCTGGCTGCCCGCCGGGATGGCGAACACGAAATTCACTGACGGAACCTCGCTCCCTGACCAAGGATAGTGGTCGCCATTGACACGTTCATGCGACACCGGATAAGCGGGGTCATACAAGCGGACATCATCAAGATACGGAGGTTGTACTCGCACATACAGGCTGTCCTGCTTGCCGGCGGCGCTGCCGTCCAATCGTGCCGGATCGATCGTGAGCCGCAGCCAGAACGCCGAGCGGCTATAGCCCTTGCTGATGAAGGTCGCGACGGGCTCCAGTGGCTTCGTCCGGACTTCGTCGAAAGTCATGCTGGCGCTCTGGTCTTCATACAAGGCGCTCGCGACGATGTAATCGTCTGTTGCATGACCGACGCCGCAAGTGGCCACCAGTGCCAGGGCCAACAGGAACTGAGTCAACTGACGAAACATGGAAGTGTTTTTTTGATAAGCCACGGTGGCTGCGGCCAGGGTCGCGTTGTCGCATGTGCCGGCCGCATTTTGATTACTACTTATTACAATGCGGCCGGTTCATAAACCGGCAGTCTACGACTTTCGTGGAGATGTGCGGCGCGGCCTCAGGATGGGGGAGCGCAAGCTCCTCAGCTGGCATCGGGTTTGTGGTGCGAAGCTCAGCGCAAGTCGATGATGACGCCATCCAGCTGCGCCAGGTCAACCCTGACTTCTCGGCCCAGCGACGTCACCGCAGCGGCCAGCACCAGTTTCGTATCTTCGCGGGCGACAGCCTTCGCCTCATTCGATGGCGCCACGATCACAATGTGATTGTTGATCATCCCGCCCTCGAATGCCACGACATTGCCGTTTGCCGTGCTGACCAGGAAGGTACTCAGCTTTCTTGAAAATTCCAGCTTGTCGGTGGCCGCCGGGATGACGGGCACCGCCGAATTTTCCAGCGAGATCATGTCCGCTTTCTGTTCGTAGCTGAGGCCGCTCGATCGGATGCCCGTGCCGGGGGCAATGCCGGCGACAGTGCCGACGCCAGCACTGCTTACTTTGCCTGTGCTTTCGACGATGGTCACGGCGAGAATGCCGGATTTGGGCGAATCGAAGTTTTTATCGATGCGCGGCAGCACTTCCAGCGCGGGTTGCCGGGTGATCGCAATCGGCAGCGAGTCCTTCACGACCCCATCCGCCGCCGCGGCCACTGTCGTGATCTGGGGTGCTGCTCTGACGCCCGCCACGGCGCTCGTGCTGACCCGGGGCGCGCCTCCGGAGATTGTCGTGCCGCCCTCCGCCTGACTGTCTCTGCGCGCATACACCTGCAAGGTTCCCGAGGTCGTCGCCGGCGCTGTGGACTGGATGGTCAGGATGCCATTGATGAAGTTCAGGAAATCATAGTTGGCTGCAGCGAGCGTACCGAGACCGGGGATGATGGGCACCTGGCCAGGTGCCGTCGTCAGTGTGGCCGTCGTCGTCACGCTGGCATTGCCGGTCACGCCCGAGGTCGCCAGCGTTTCTCCATTCATGAAGCCGCTCAGCACGGTACTGAATACTGGGTTGGCTGCGCCATAGGCTCTGCTAGCATTGCTCGCCGTGATCGTCAGCGGTGCCTTGGTGATCGTCAGCGTGCCATCGACCAGCGTCGGGAAGTCGTAGTTGTTGGCGGCCAGCGTGCCCATGCCTGCGATGATCGCGGCGGTACCAATCGGGCTCGACGCAGTCGCTGTGGTCGTTGCGGCCCCTGAGCCTGTGACACCCGACGTCGCCAGGGTTTCACCATTCACGAAGCCGCTGAGTGTGGTGCCGAGTGTCGGTATCGGCGCGCCATATACCTTGCTCACGTTGTTAGCGGTGATCGTCAGATGGGCCTTGTTGATCGTCAGCGTGCCGTTGACGAGATTCGTGAAGTCATAATTGTTTGCCGTCAGCGTACCGGCACCCGGGATGATGTCGGCTGAGCCCACAGGGGTGCTCGGGGTCGCTGCGCTGGTCGCACTGGCCGTGCCGCTGACGCCGGAACTGGCGAGGTTTTCGCCGTTCACGAAACCACTGACTGTTGCGCTGAAGACCGGGTTGACATCGCCGTAAGTCTTGCTGGCGTTGGCCGCTGTCAGGGTCAGG
Source organism: uncultured Bifidobacterium sp. (assembly GCA_964497485.1). Lineage (GTDB taxonomy): Bacteria > Pseudomonadota > Gammaproteobacteria > Burkholderiales > Burkholderiaceae_D > Pernthalerella. The sequence continues at coordinate 9,233 of CAZCDW010000017.1, read as the reverse complement.
TGCGCCTTGTTGATCGTCAGCGTGCCATCGACCAGGGTGGAGAAATCGTAGTTGCTGGCGGCCAGCGTGCCGACGCCCGCGGTAATGACCGCCGTGCCCGCACCCGTTGTCGTGGTGGCAGTACTCGTCGCGCTGCCCTCGCCACTGACGCCGGAACTGGCCAGGGTTTCGCCATTCACGAAACCGCTGATCCTGGTGCTGAAGGCCGGGTTGGTGTCGCCGTAAGTCTTGCTCGCGTTATTCGCAGTGACGGTCAGGGGTGCCTTGTTGATGGTCAGCGTGCCATCCACGAGGGTGGCGAAGTCATAGTTACTGGCCGTGAGCGTACCGGTGCCCGCCGTGATGACCGCTGTACCCGCACCGGTCGCCGCTGTCGCCAGCGTCGTCGCGGTGCCGGTGCCCGACACGCCGGAGCTTCCCAGTGTTTCGCCATTCATGAAACCGCTGAGAGTGACACCGAGCGTCGGATTCGCATCGCCATAAGTCTTGCTCGCGTTGTTCGCGGTGACCGTCAGATGCGCCTTGTTGATCGTTAATGTGCCGTTGACGAAAGTCGGGAAGTCGTAATTGTTGGAAGCCAGGGTGCCGATACCGACAACGATGGGCGTGGTCCCCACGCCCGTTGCGGTGGTCGCGCTGGTCGTCACATTGCCCGACCCCGTGACATCAGAGGTCGCCAGTATCTCGCCATTCTTGAAGCCGCTGAACGTAAGCCCCAGCGCCGGATTCGCTGCGCCATACGACCGTGATGCATCATCCGCAGTCACGGTGAGATGAGCTTTATTGATGGTCAGGACACCATTGACAAGGTTGGAGAACGCGTAATTGTTCGCGGCCAGCGTGCCGACACCAGCAACGATCGGTACGGTACCAGCGCTGGTACCGGACGTCGCCACGGTAGTCGCGCTGCCGCTTCCAGTCACGCCCGATGTCGCCAGCGTCTCGCCACCGACAAAGCCACTCAGCGTGGTACTCAGCGCAGGATTGGCATCGCCGTAGGTCCTCGATGCGGAGTTTGCCGTCACGGTCAGCGGCGCCTTTTGGATAGTGCCGTCATTGGCTGAAAAGACCGCATTGACGGGCAAGTAGTAATTCCCGGCATCGGCCCGCGTCAGTGAGAAGTTGCCAATGGTGTAGGACAGATTCGTTCCCGCATTCTTGGCCGCGAAACCACCACTGCCCGTGACCGCCACGTCATCACCATTCTCGACCCCGGTCAGCCCCAGAGAGGCACTGGTGATGTCTGAATAGCCATCATAGACCTTGCTCGGAGGGGCGACGGTCTGGGCTGTCAAGCTCTTTGCGGCGACCGTATGGCTGCCAATGACCGTCATCGTATTGCTGAAATTGTTGGCGTTGGTCACGACGATGCCGGAAGGACTCAGCTGATAGGCACCGACCACGGTATTGGATGATGCAGAGGTCGCCGCACCTGCAGGCCCGATATCGAAGGCCGCCGATCCGCCGGCGCCATCCTGAACCACGAAATGGGCATTGCCCGTGCGCGTGACGTTATTGGTCAGGTCGACGATCGTGTTCGCGCTCAGGTACTGAGCCGACGCGATGCTGTAGGGCGTGGTCGAACCATACGTCGTACTCTGGTTATTGAACCGTATCAGCAGCTGGTTGGCAGGAACAATCGTGTAATTCCCGTTGGCCGTCACAAAGCTGTAATTGGCAGCAGTCAGTCCCGATACATTCGGCACCAGAACGCTGGTATACGTGCCGGCATTGTTCTCAGTGCTATTGGAGCGCGTGACCGTGGCCGCGCCGCCCAGCACAGCCGAAGTCTCCCCATTCACGAAACCACTGACACTGACACCCGCGAAATTCGCCGTATCGGACTGCGTGATGAACTTCGCGTCATTGTTGGCCGTGACCGTCAGTACTGCCTTGGTGATGTTTGCGGTGGCCGTTGCTGACGTGCTGGACAACACATAGTTGCTTGCCAGCCCGCCATTGCTGCCATCAAGCAGCGCATAGCCCGAGGCAGTCACGAGCTTCGCATTGCCTGCGTTGGCATTACTGAACGTGGCAAGACCGTGCGTCAAGTCCAGGGTTTCGGTGCCGACGCCGGTGCTGACACTGCCCCAGTTGCTGACCGTCGCACTTGTCTGTCCGTCATACGTCTTACTGTTCGCGACCAAGCCAGTGACCGTCAGCGATTTCGGTGTGATCGTGCCCGTCAAGCCAGTCGGCGGTGTCAGCGTGTAGTTGCCTGCCGCCGTACCCCCCAGGCTACCGGATGCCGTCACCGTCAGGCCCACCCCGGCGTTCGCGGTTGAAAACACCCCGGATTGACTCAGCGTCACGTTGTCACTGCCCACGACACCGACCAGCGTGCCACCGGTCAGGCTCGCCACCGTTGTGCCATCGTAGGCCCGCGTGACCACCGTGGTGCCGCTGACCGTCAGGCCCTTGGGCGTGATCGTCGCTGTCAGACCGGTCGGCTGGACCAGCGAGTAATTGGCGGCCGACGCGCCGCCCAGCGTGTTCGCTGCGGTCACTGCTTTGTTGGTACCGGCACTCGCGCTAACAAAACTACCCGCCTGGGTCAGCGTGACGACATCGCTGCCGAGGACGCCGACCAGGGTGCCGCCGCTCAGGCTCGCGGTCGTCGTACCGTCATACACGCGCGACGCCACAGTGGTTCCGGTCACCGTCAATGGCTTGGGCGTGATCGTGCCGGTGACGCCGGTGGGCTGGGTCAGCGTGTAATAGCTTGCCGACGCGCCGCTGAGGCTATCCGAAATCGTCACGGACTTGTTCGTGCCTGCAGTCGCAGAGGCGAACGTGCCGGACTCATTCAGGCTCACGATGTCGCCGGCGATCAGGCCGACCAGCGTGCCACCACTCACCGAGGCTGACGTACTGCCATCATAAATCTTGCTGGCGACCGTCGTGCCTGACACCGTCAGAGGCTTTTTCGTCACGCTGAAGGTCGACCCATCGATGCGCAGCGCATTGTAGTTTGACGCCAGACCACCGTTGCTGCTGGTGCCCAGCACCAGACCAGACACCGAGGTCAGGGGTGAGTTGGTTTGCGGATAAGGCGACGCAATCAGGTTGCCCGACCCCGTCACCGTAAACGTCTGTGTGCCGACGCCCTTGGCGGTCAGATTCGCACCGGTGACCTGCGTCGTACCATCATAGACTTTGGTCCCGGTCAGGATGAGTTCGGCGGGCGTAATGGACGCCGATAATGTCGGCGGATTGCTGACGAAATAGTTACTGCCCAGCCCACCATTGGTACCATTGCCCAGGGTATAGGTCGGTGTCACGGTACCGAGCCCGACGTTCGGACTGGCAAAGGTTCCCGTCGCCGACGACACGACGACTGTCTGCGTTCCGATCAGACCAAACAGCGTTCCGGCAGTAACTGTCGCTGTCGTGGTCGCGTCATAGACCTTGTTCGCCGCAGTCGACCCGCTAATCGTCAGCGGTACAGGATTGATCGTCAGCGTCGGCGCATAGGCACTGCTGAGCAGATAAGTGCCCGACAAACTGGGCGACAGCGAAATCCCCAGCCGATAAACACCGGCATTCGTCAACTGAGTGACGGGATTGCCGTTGTAGGTGAAGCTGTAATAATCAGTATTCGCCGGATTGGGCATCAACGTCAGATAACTGCCATTGCCCTGATCCAGGCTCATGGTCGACCACAAATCGCTGAGGGTATAGGCAAGGCTGGTGTAATTGACGGTAATGTTCTGCGGACTGGAAAAGCTGTACGCCGGCAGTGAGGCAGCGACCTTCTGCGCGACGCTATTGACCACCGAGGCTGGTGCCGCGGCGTAGAACCAGGTAAAGCCTTTGGTCAATCCGTTCGCGATATCCCCCAGGCCGGTATAGAGCGCGTAAGAGCCGTCAGTCGCCGAGGTGGTTTTCGCGATCTGCTCTGCCGGCTTGACCTTGGCGGCGTTATCCAGCGTGCCGAAGTTCGCAAAGCTGGCGCGCGCCGTGGAATCAATCGAGTAGAACAGCACTGAAGCGCCATTGGTCACGTTCTCGTCGACGCGCAACGCGTTCGCATACTGTCCGGTCGCCGTATTTGCGACGAAGCCCGGTCCGCCAATGTTGCCGACGGTCTTGAACGAACTGTCACCGGACGGCCCCACAAAGTCGTCCTTGGTACCGACCCATAGACCCACGTTGGTCAGGCCGCCGGTGGCGGCAGAGATCGAGCTGTCAGTACGCAGATAGGCATCGCCTGAGCCCAGCGAGTAGCGGTTGATGTATCGGGCCGTTGAACCACCGATGGAGATACCCACCACGCTCTTGATCACGCCGGACGCTTTCACGCCGGCACCTGGGCCGCTACCTACGCCTGGCAGGTACTGCGCAATATCCAGGTAAGGGGTGATTGCCGGAACGTTCGACGTTGCGGTGATAAAGCTTGTATTGCCGTTCCAGTAGGTCGTACTCGTGGCACCGACACCGATCTGGAAATCCAGTGAGTATTCCTGGTAAGTCAGCTTGTACCAGAGCTTGCGACCCGTGTTATCCGGCGACTGGTCAAAGAAGTTGGGCTGGTTCAGCTGACCAGAACTGTTGAGGGCCGCTTGGCCGCTGGCGTAGGCTGAAAGCGCGGTGGTGGCCTTGCCGCTGATGCCAGCGCCGAACGACAGATAGCCATTGTTGAATACCAGATCGTTGTCGCTTCCTGTGGTGCCCTGCTTCCAGCGGAATTTTGATGTCGTCGTTGCCCCGGACAGCACCGTTGGCAGGGGTATCAGTATGCTGGCCGCAGGATTGACGGTGTAGCTAAAGCCACTGCCGCTGGCTGTCGACTGTCCGAAGCGCACCGTGAGGCTACCGCCCAGCGATGCATCCAGAGTCTGGTCAATCGCCAGATTACCGCCCGCCGACAGAGTCAGCGTTCCACTCTTCCAGGTCTGTGGCGAGTACACGGTGAGGTTGCCCTGCGTTGCGGTGACGGTGAAGTTTTCACTGACCGGCGCAAACAAGCGACCCTGGATTACGACATTGCCGGTGGTGGCCGTGATGGTATTGGTAGCAGCGCCGGCACTGGTACTGCCACCGGTCGGGTTGCCGCCGACACCGATCAGATTGATATTGCCGCCGCTCACAGCCGTGCCACTGGCAAGCAGTACGCCGACGCCGGATACGGTATCGCCGGATTGGCCTTTCAATGAGACATCGCCGCCACCGGCATCGAGCGTGGCCCCGGTCATGCTGATGCCCGCGCCACTGGCGGAACGTGCATTGCCAGTCGGGATGTCATTGCCTGCCACATTGGTCGTCGTCTGCGAGCCGCCACCGATGGTGATATCACCACCATTGGTCTTGATTGACGCGCCACTGGCGAGTGTGACGCTGCCTGTGGCCGCATCAGCGGTATTCGCTTGCAGGATGACGCCGAGCTTTCTCGTATTACTGTTTTGCGTCGCATCGATGGTGACATTCGATGCCAGTGTGATGTTGCGTGCCGCCTTCAGTGTCAGGCTGGCGTTGCCAGCCATTGCACCTGTCACGATATTGCTGTTGACCGCGATATCGCCGGCATCGGCACCGCCCCCGTCCGTGGAGATGACGACATTGGTGCCGCTGTCCAGCCGCGATTGAATCGTCGTGTTCAGGATCGTGGACCCGCTGCCCGACGCGGCCCAGGTATCCGTCGAGCCGGATGAGCTGAAGGCGCCATTTGCCGTCGCCGTGGTGATCGTGACGTTGTAGGGATCCATCAGCCATTCGCCTGCCTTGCCCTGCGGCGCAGACGCATCGCCCGTCGATGCATCGATGTCCAGATGGTGGCCGGAGGTTTCAATCGAGCCACCGTTGCCGGACCGAGGACCGCCTCGTGCATAGATGGCGCCGCTCGCTACCGTTGAGCCGACCGGATTGCCGGTGTCGCTCCACAGCACGACTTTGCCGCCATCGCCGCTGTCAGTCGCGCTGGCATCGATGGTCGCGCCAGACGCCATGACGACCCTGGTCGCATGGCGCAGGCTGCCGCTTCCCTGCCAGTCACCACCCACCAGCACAGAGCCACCGCCGGTCGGCCCCTTGGCCTCGATCTTGCTGTTGGCGGCCAGGGTGATCTCATCGCCTTCGAGATAAATCCTGCCCCCCTTGCTGACGATGCTGTTGGCTTCCAGACTGCCACTGTTCCTGATCACACCGGCCCGTAGCGTATTCAGCGCCGAGTTCGACAAAATGATTTGTCCATCCGGCGCCTGCACGGCCAGGCGGTTCTCGATTAACGTGGCGATCGTGCTCGGCGTCGTCGTCAGACCGGCCAGGCTGCCCACGCTGTCGATTTTCAGCGTGATCTGTTCGCCCGCCGCCATGGCCACGGTACCGGCGCGAGCGACCACGACGCCGGCGTTCTGTACCTCGGGGGCCAGCAGCGCGACGTAGCCGCCCAGACTGGTGCTGATGCGACCTTCGTTGACGATCTTCCCGACTGCTCCATTGCGCTCGAAGACGTATTTCCCCGCCATGAAATTGTCATTGCTGATGGCATGGGTGGTCGCCGCAAATGCGCCCACATCAATCGTTGATGACGGCGAAAAATAGACACCGTTGCCATTGGTGAGGAAGACCTGGCCGTTGGAGGTGATGCGCCCGAAGATCTGACTGGGATTGCCGTCATTGACACGATTGAGCGTCACGGACTGTGCATTCGGTTGCACGAACGTGATACTGGCCGCACTGCCAAGATTGAAGCTGTCCCAGTTGACGACGGCACGCTGACTGGTCTGATTGATCATCATCGCAGCCGCTTCCGCGGTCGCTGTCTGACTGATGGTGGCCGTCCCGCGAACCACACTGCCACCGGTCGGCAGCTGATTCGCTTCCGGTGGCGGCTGCGCGGCGACGCTGCCTGCCAGCGTCGTGCCCAGGACAATCTCGGCCAGCGCAGCACTGACGATCGATTTGACGCCTTTTTTGCCGGAAGACCGGGCCAGCTCGGAGACGACCACCCAGCATTGGCGGGCATGGGACCAGAGGGTTCGGAAAGCGCGATTCATCGGCACTCGCTTTAAAACGCTGCGCTTACGCTGAGCCAGACACGGTTGATTTTTTTGGTGCCGTCGGCATCCGTCCCCTCGCTCTGAGCCGCGGGATTCTTGCCCGAGCGCCGGGCCACGGTGCACTTGATTTCCATGCCGGGCAGCGGACGCCAGGCGATCGCGACGCCATAGCCATCAAGCTGATAGCTGTTGGGGTTGGCGGGCGACGCAATTGCATTGTCGTGATTGACCTTGATCCTGCCGTAGTCATAGAAACCCGTGAGCGACCAGTCATGCAGAAGACTTTGTCGCAGCTCGAGCGTCGCCAGGGCCCCGTCACTGCCGCCGCCTTCGCTGGAGGGAAAGGCACGTACCGAGCTGAACCCACCGAGGTAGAGCTTTTCCGACGAATCAAGATTGCGGTTTGCCGTCTGCGTACTCAGCGCGGCGTACAGGCTCAGGTCTCTCGTCAGGTTCTGAAGCCGGCTGAGATTGAGGTTGAGTTTGGCGTAGCGACTGTTCAACCTGTCGTTGTAGCCGTTGGTCAGGATCAGGCCGGCGCTGGTGCCACCGCCACCGCCCCAGCTGTCAATGCGGTTGCCATTCAGCGCGACAGTGTAGACCTTCATTGCATAGGCGCTTGACGAGCCATTGGACGTGGCGTCGGTATTTTCGAATCGCTTGTCGTCGTACCCCAGCACGACATTCAGATTTTGCATCTGCCCGCGATACAAGGGATAGCTCAGGTCAAGCCCTGCCGTCTTCGCTGATCCATGCGGGCCAACCGAGCCGTCGGAGGCCGCAAGCACCACGCGATACGTCAGGTTGGAGGCATGCACGCCCATACGCCAGCCGTGATAGCCCACGGGAACGGTGTAGCCTGCGCGCAGATAGTCGATACCGTGCGACTTGAAACCATTGAGCACCAGCGCATCGCCGAAGCGCGCCGGGCTGTTGATCGCAAGCGTGGTGCTGAGGCGCTCCTCGCCGGTCGCGCGCGAGCCTTGGTTATCGAGGGCGATGGACCCGGCGAAGCCGGCACCATCGACCGCATCGAGGGCCAGATTGGTCTCGCCCTCCTGCGTGCCGGGCACGAGGTTGCCGCCCACACTGATGCCGGGTAAATCATTCAGCAACAGCAGCGTGCGATCGACTGCCTCGGCATGCAAGGGATCGCCTTTGACCAGATTGGCCTCGGCCATCGCGATCAAGCGTTCCGCATCGATGCGGGTCGGTGGCGTTCCCTGGATCTGGGCGCCACCAAAACGGGCTTCGACGATATGGATCGTGACCATGCCATTGTCGATTTCCTGGCGCGGCAGATAGGCACGGACAGTCCAGCCAGCCGCACGATAGGCGCTCATGACCTTGTCGGCAGCTTCCCTCAGTTGTGACAGCGTGAGCGAGCGATCCAGAAAAGGGGACAGCAGCCGATTGAGCGTAGCGGTGTCGAGCAAAGTATTGCCAACAAAACGGAAGCCATAAACCTTTACCGTAGCCTCATCCGCGGACGGCTTGGCAGCGGGCGCTGAGGGCGCCGGTACCGGCACCAGTGGCGCTGATTTCTTGAGGTTGAGTTCCTGCTCGCTCTGACGCAACAACGAACCTGCATCAACCGCGGAATCCGCAGCGTAACTCGTCGAGCACAAGGTCGATGCCAATGCCGCAAATACGGCGGCATGACAGGCGTTCCAATCAGGGCGATTCATTTGACTGGGCAATTGTTGACCAGCCTGCATTTTCGCGAGGAGAATTACCAACTCATTACGAAAAATTACGCGGCGTTTTCACAATTGCACGGCACTGATGGGCCCGGCTGCGCTTCCAGTCTTTGCGTACGCCTCGATCGTCGTGATGCTCGGCGATCTGGCGATGTCGGCAGCGGCCTGAGTGGGACGTACTGCCGCAACTGCAAACCGGCCCACCAACTCTGGGTTTGGGCACAAGTATCGAGCGCCAGTTCATGCGCCCGTCGGCCGTGCGACCACGCACCATCGCGAAACGAATGACATTCTCCAGCACGCCATCCTTGTAGCGCTGGGTCTTCTGCTCCGCATGAACGGCACACAGCGCCAGCATCCGGCCAAAGCTTTGGCCAACACGTTGATAGTGTGGCTCGAGCCGATCGTCGGGATGTGGCACTACTCAATATCAAACGGCATCACCGAGAGCGTCGACACCAAAATGGAAATGATGTCGGGTCGTGCGTTTGGGTTCAGTAACTTTGAGAATTACCGATTGCGCGCCGTCGCCCAC
>CAZCDW010000016.1:4764-26327 GCA_964497485.1 uncultured Bifidobacterium sp. | reverse complement strand
GGCGCCGGTCATCGCGAACCGCAAAGGTGAACATGTCGACCTGTTCGAGCAGATGCAGGCACAGGGTTTAGTGCGCTTCCGCATCCAGAGCGGCACCGGCCCGGCGAAGATCTATGAAGTCGATGAACTGCCGAAGCTGAAGAAAACCGAGAAGCACAGCATCGATGTCGTGATCGACCGCGTCAAAGTGCGTGCCGACATCAAGCAGCGCTTGGCCGAAAGTTTCGAGACCTCGCTGCGACTGGCCGACGGCCGCGCGATCGCGCTGGAAATGGATAGCGGCAAGGAGCAAGTGTTCTCGAACAAGTTTGCGTGCCCGACCTGCGGCTATTCGCTGCAGGAACTCGAGCCGAGACTGTTCTCGTTCAATAATCCCATGGGCGCCTGCCCTGAGTGCGACGGCCACATCGAGTTTTTCGACCCGAAGCGCATCGTCGCCTTCCCCAACCTGTCGCTCGCCTCGGGCGCCGTCAAGGGCTGGGACCGCCGCAATCAGTTCTACTTCCAGATGCTGTCGTCGCTGGCCAAGTATTACGAGTTCGACGTCGACATGCCCTTCGACAGCCTGCCGGCGAAAGCGCAGCAAGTCGTGCTGTACGGCTCAGGCAAGGAGAAGGTGCCTTTCGCGTACGTGAACGAGCGTGGGCGCACCGTGATCAAGGAGCACACTTTCGAAGGCGTGGTGAACAACCTGCAGCGCCGCTACCGCGAAACCGACTCGATGGCAGTCAAGGAAGAGCTGGCGAAGTTCATCAATGAAAAGCAATGCCCATCCTGCGACGGGGCGCGCTTGCGTGTCGAGGCACGACACGTGAAGGTCGGCACCGGTCTGCAGCAGCGTGCGATCTTCCAGATCGCCGCCATGCCGCTGCGCGAGACGCTGAACTTCTTCGAGCACCTGAAGCTGAAGGGCGCGAAGAAAGACATTGCGGACCGGATCATCAAGGAAATCATCTCGCGGCTGAAGTTCCTGAACAATGTCGGCCTCGATTACCTGTCGCTGGAACGCAGCGCCGACACCTTGTCGGGCGGCGAGGCGCAACGCATCCGTCTCGCATCTCAGATCGGCTCAGGCCTGACCGGCGTCATGTATGTACTGGACGAGCCGTCGATCGGTTTGCACCAGCGCGATAACGACCGCCTGATCGACACGCTGAAGCATCTGCGCGATATCGGCAACACCGTGCTGGTGGTCGAGCATGATGAAGACGCAATCCGCTGCGCCGACCATGTGGTCGACATGGGCCTCGGTGCCGGCGTGCATGGCGGCGAGGTCATCGCGCACGGCTCGCTGAACGATATTCTGAAGAACCGCCAGTCGCTGACGGCCCAGTATTTGAACGGTACGCTCGCCATCGAAGTACCAGCCAGGCGCACGCCCGCCGACAAGGAAAGGCAGCTGCAGATCAAGGGCGCGCGCGGCAACAACCTGAAGGATGTGTCACTGGAACTACCGGTCGGCTTGCTGACCTGCGTCACCGGTGTGTCCGGCTCGGGCAAGTCAACGCTGGTAAATGACACGCTCTACCACGTATTGGCACGGCACTTGTACGGCTCGCAAGCCGAGCCGGCTGAGTACGATACGGTCACCGGACTCGAACATTTCGACAAGGTGATCGCGGTCGACCAGGCGCCGATCGGCCGCACACCGCGCTCGAACCCGGCCACATATACCGGTGTGTTCACGCCTATCCGTGACCTGTTCGCGACGGTGCCTCAGGCGAAGGAACGCGGCTACACTGCCGGTCGCTTCTCGTTCAACGTCAAAGGTGGTCGCTGCGAAGCCTGTCAGGGCGATGGCGTACTGAAGGTCGAGATGCACTTCCTGCCAGATGTGTATGTACCGTGCGATGTCTGCCATGGCAAGCGCTACAACCGCGAGACGCTGGAAGTGCAGTACAAGGGCAAGAATATCTCCGACGTGCTCGACATGACGGTCGAGGATGCGTATGACTTCTTCAAGGCCGTGCCGCTGATTGCGCGCAAGCTGCAGACCCTGCTCGATGTCGGCCTGGGCTACATACGCCTCGGCCAGAGCGCCACCACGCTGTCCGGCGGCGAAGCGCAGCGCGTGAAGCTGTCACTGGAATTATCGAAGCGCGACACAGGCCGCACGCTCTACATCCTCGACGAGCCGACCACGGGCCTGCACTTCCATGACATCGCACTGCTGCTGAAGGTAATTCATCGGCTGCGCGACCAGGGCAATACGGTCGTGATCATCGAGCACAACCTGGACGTCATCAAGACGGCGGACTGGATCGTCGACCTCGGCCCCGAAGGCGGCGCCGGCGGCGGTCAGATCATCGCGACCGGCACGCCGGAGCAAGTGGCGAAGAATGCAGCCAGCCACACCGGCAAGTACCTGGCGGCCATGCTGGCGACGAAGAAGGAAAAGAAGCGCGCTTGAGCACACGCTCAAAGACGCTGGATCCCGGCAGCCGCCGGGATCCAATGGTGCTGAATTACATTCCGAGCCACAGTCCCAGCGGCACAAACCCGAGTGCTGCCAGATTCCCGAGCAACACAATCGCCGCCACCTTGTCCGGCTCCTGCTGGTAAGTCTCGGCGACCATGAAGCTGAACACCGACGGCGGCAGTGATGCGAACAGGAACATCTGTCCACGCTGGCCTGCGCTAAGACCGAGCAGGGGGTCGATCAGCATCGCCACTGCGATCCCGGCCAGCGGGCACACTACGGCGCCCACCACGCCGATGCGCCAGCTCTTGAACTCTACGTCGGTCATGCGCACGCCCAGCGCAAGCAACATCAGCGGAATACTGGCCTCGCCGAGCATGCGCAATGCCGTCATCAATACGTCGGGCAAAGCAAGGTGCAGCACTGCGAAGCCCATGCCGGCAGCCATCGCCAGCATCATCGGGTTCATGAACATACGGCTGCCGGCCGCACTGTGGTGGCCTTTGCCGCTTTCCATCAACGCGATGCCGGCAGTGAAATAAGCAAGGCTGCAGGCCATGAACATCGCGACCGCTTCCGACAGGCCCTTGGGCCCGAAAGCCAGGACCGCCAGCGGCAAGCCCATGTTGCCGCAGTTGTTGTAGATCATTGGCGGCACGAAGGTGCGCAAATCAAAACCGAACAGGCGCGCGATCGGCCATGCGATCAGGCCGGAGCCGAGCGCGATCAGCACACCTGCCAGCAACAACGGCAAGTTGGCTACTGCATCGAAATCCTTTGACGCGAGTGCAGAGAACAGCAGCAAGGGGCAAAGCATCTCGCTGCTGATGCGATTGACCTGCGCCATCTCGGCCTTGACCTTGTCACCACGGACACGGGTGTACAGATAGCCTGCGGCGATGATCATGAACACGGGCAGGATGATGCCCGCAATGCGATGTACGACTTCCATTATTGCTTTCTCAGGGGAGCGGTGTCGCAGCGAGTTGATGCTGCGTTCCGGCGCGATTGTTGCAGGGATTCAGCGCAGTCGCTTCTCGGCAAGCTCCATTGCTTCGGCCGTGCCGCGCAGCACGACCACATCATTCGCTTCCAGTTTCAGATCCGCAGCGAACGACAGCCGGATCTTGCCACGGCGGATCGCGGTGACTTCGGCGCCCACCGCCGCCAAAGCAAGCTCGCCCAGGGTCTTGCCGATTGCAGCGCAGCGGTCGGACAAGGACACGGAATGCAGCCTGACTTGCAGTCGATCATCAACATCTGCCGCGTCATCCATGCCGTGGAAATAGCCACGCAGAGATGCATAGCGATCGCTACGCGCAAGCTGAATGCTGTGCACGACACGTCGCAGCGGCACGCCCATCACCAGCAGCGCATGCGAGGCCAGCATCAAGCTGGCCTCGATAGTCTCGGGCACGACTTCATCGGCACCGCCGGCACGCAGCAGATCGAGATCTTCTTCGTCGACGCTGCGCACGATCGCCGGCAGGGCCGGCGCCAGTTCATTCGCGAAATGCAGCGTCTTCAGCGCGGCCTGTGTATCGGCATAGGTAATGACGATTGCGGCGGCGCGATGAATGCCGGCAGCGATCAGGCTTTCGCGCCGACTAGTGTCGCCGTACGAGACCTGCCAGCCCGCCGCCTGTGCTTCGTGCACGCGCTCGGGATCAAGGTCGAGCGCATGGTAAGGAATGTTTTCCGAGTCGAACACTTTCGCAAGGCTCTGACCGGTGCGGCCGAAGCCGGCGACAATGATGTGTTTTTCCTCGGCCATGGTGCGCGAGGCAAGTTGCGTCAGCGCCAGCGATTGCTGCATCCATTCATTGCGCGACAACTTGAGCACGATGCGGTCTGCATTGGCGAGCAAGAAGGGCGTGGCCAGCACCGACAGCACCATCGCCGCCAGGATCAGGTTACCGAGGCCCGGGTCGAGCAAGCCCTGGCCGCTGGCTTCATTCAACAAAACGAAGCCGAATTCACCGCCCTGCGCCAGGCCGAGGCCAGTGCGGATCGCGGTACCGGCCGATGCGCCGAACATCCGGGCAAGCACGGCGATCAAACCGAACTTGATCGCCATCGGCACCAGCAACAGCACCAGCACCAGCGGCAGGTTGGCCAGCACCAGCTTCATGTCGAGCAGCATACCGATGGTGATGAAGAACAGGCCCAGCAATACATCGCGGAAGGGCTTGATGTCCTCTTCCACCTGCAGTCGGTATTCCGTCTCAGAGATCAGCATGCCGGCAATGAAGGCACCAAGCGCCAGCGACAGGCCGGCAATCTCAGTGATCCATGCCGCGCCCAGCGTGATCAGCAGCAGGTTCAGCATGAACAGTTCATGCGAGCGGCGCTGCACGACGATCTTGAACCAGCGGCGCAGCAAGACCTGACCGAAGGTCAGCAGCAGTGTCAACACGAACGCAGCCTTCAGGCCCGCCATGCCGAGGTCTTCGAACAGGTCTGGGCCCGGATGCGCCAGCGCCGGCACCAGGATCAGCAAGGGCACCACGGCCAGGTCCTGGAACAGCAGGATGGCCGTGATGCGACGGCCATGCTCGCTTTCGAGCTCGAGCTTTTCGGTCAGTAGCTTCAGCACGATCGCGGTCGACGACATCGCGACCGCGCCGCCCAGCGCGAATGCGGCGCTCCAGCTGATGTTCACATACTTCGGCATCGCATTGGCAAGCAGCGCGATGCCGCCTATGGTCGCCAGGATCGTGAATACGACTTGTGCGAGACCGAGTCCGAACACATTGCGCCGCATCGCCTTGAGTTTGGGCAGCGAAAACTCGAGGCCGATGGAGAACATCAGGAATACGACGCCGAACTCGGCCAGCGTATGTGTGGCCTCGCTGTTGGTGGCCAGACCGAGCGCATGCGGACCAATCAGGATGCCCACGGTCAGATAACCGAGCATCGGTGGCAATTGCATCAGGCGAAACAAGACCACGCCCAAGACGGCGGCAACGAGCAGGATCAGCGTAATCTCGAGGGCGGAATACACGATGCGGGGTCCGGTTATGCAAACTTTTGCCAGACACTGACGCTCGTGGATCCCCTCAGCGGAATCCCATGAATTATTGCGTCTGGCAGGTTTTTTGCTTTACGTATTGGGCTATACTCTGCGCATGAGTGTAACGCATGAGAAAAATTCCTCGCAGCATTTTGACAACGCGGCGGCATTGCGTGCGTTGCAACTTGCGCAACAAACACTCCAGATTGAGGCCGAAGCCATCCAGGGCTTGCTGGCCCGGCTGACCCTCTCCCCCGAACATCCTTTCGCGCGCGCCGCGGCACTGCTGTACCACTGCCACGGGCGCGTCGTCGTGTCCGGCATGGGCAAGTCCGGCCATATTGCGCGCAAGATCGCCGCGACCCTTGCCTCCACTGGCACACCGGCACTGTTCGTGCACCCGGCCGAGGCTGCGCACGGCGACCTCGGCATGGTGACCGAGGCCGACGTGATGATCGCGATCTCCAACTCCGGCGAATCGGAAGAATTGCTGGCCATCGTGCCCGTAATCAAACGCCTCGGCGCGAAACTGATCTCGATGACAGGCCGCCCCGAATCTTCGCTGGCCAAGTTGGCCGATGTTCACCTCGACGTCGCCGTCGAAAAGGAAGCCTGCCCGCTGAACCTGGCGCCAACGGCCAGCACCACAGCCACGCTGGCGCTCGGCGATGCACTGGCGGTTGCGCTGCTCGATGCGCGCGGTTTTCGCGAAGAAGATTTCGCGCGATCGCACCCGGGCGGCTCGCTCGGCCGCCGGCTGCTGACCCATGTGCGCGATGTGATGCGCACCGGCACCGAAGTGCCGGCAGTGACAGCCGACCAGCTGCTGCCGGCCGCGCTGCTCGAAGTCACGCGCAAGGGCATGGCGATGACCGCGATCGTCGATGAAGAAAAGCGCGTGATCGGCATCTTCACCGACGGTGACCTGCGCCGCCTGATCGAGCGCGGCATGGATTATTCGAAAACGCCGGTGCGCGATGTGATGAATGCCCGACCGCGCACCATCGGCCCGGACCAACTGGCTGTCGAAGCGGTCGAGCTGATGGAGACTTACCGCATCAATCAGGTGTTGGTGACCGAGGCCGATGGCACGCTGGCCGGTGCCTTGCACATCCATGACCTGACACGCGCCAAGGTAATCTGATGACGATGACGCTGTCCACCGAGCTGATGCAGCGCGCACGACGCGTGAAGCTGATGATCTTTGACGTGGATGGCGTGCTCACCGATGGCGGCCTGCGCTATGGGCCGGACGGCGAACAGATCAAGGCGTTCAATGTACTGGACGGCCACGGCATCAAGCTGCTGCAGCAAGCCGGTATCAAGGCCGCCATCATCAGCGCGCGCTCGTCCGACATCGTCGCGCGCCGCGCCGGCGACCTCGGCATTGCGCATCTGATGCAGGGCGTCCATGACAAGCGCGAAGGCTTCGAGAAGCTGCTCGCACAAACGGGCTTGGGCGCTGAAGACTGCGGCTTCATGGGTGACGACGTGATCGACCTGCCGGTGATGACGCGCGTGGCCTTCGCTGCGAGCGTGCCGAACGGCCATCCGGAAGTTCGCAACCGAGCGCATTACGTGACAGAACTCGGCGGCGGCCGAGGCGCAGCGCGTGAAGTCTGCGACCTGCTGTTGCGCGCGCATGACAAATACGAGGCGGCGCTTGCGCCGTACCTGGTATGAGCGACATGAGCGAAATTCGCCGCCGCCTGCCCGCGCTGCTGCTGCTGATCACCGGCACGATGCTGGCTGCCGGCAGCTTCTGGCTGCTGGAAGTTACGCGACGCAATGACACGACCGATGCGCAACAGCAGAAGCGCACCGAGCCCGATTACTTCGCTGAGGATTTCCGTTATACCAAGGTCGCTCTTAACGGGCAGGCTGAATATGTGGTCGAAGGCAGGAAACTGGTACATACGCCGGCCGATGACATCAGCCATGTCGATCAGCCGGTCGTCTACAGCTATTCGAAAGAAAGGCCGCCCATGACGCTGCGCTCGGACACGGCGCGCATCAATGGCGACCACAGCGAAGTCCATTTGCATGGCAAGGTACACCTCGACCGGCCGCAGGCACGCGGCAACGAGACCATGACTGTGGATTCCGATTACATGCTGGTACTGACCAACAAGGACATCGTGAAGACCGATCGCCCGGTGCACATCACGCTGGGCCAGTCGACGCTGAATGGCGTCGGCATGGTGGCAGACA
Source organism: uncultured Bifidobacterium sp. (assembly GCA_964497485.1). Lineage (GTDB taxonomy): Bacteria > Pseudomonadota > Gammaproteobacteria > Burkholderiales > Burkholderiaceae_D > Pernthalerella. The sequence goes on along the minus strand of CAZCDW010000016.1, from coordinate 18,684 downwards.
ATCGCCAGCAGCAGGTCAGTCTGCTGTCGCGCGTGAACGGCACCTACGTACAACCGAACAACCGCTGAGCGCAGAACATGAACGAGACTGTCCGCCACATTTCGCTGAGCACCGCGCTGACTGCCGCCATCGCGATCGCCCTGCTCCCCGCCGCTGTCAGGGCCGAGAAAGCTGACCGCGACAAGCCGACCAATGTCGAAGCCAACCAGATGTTCTACGACGAAGCGAAGATGATCAACACCTTCGTCGGCAATGTAGTGCTCACGCGTGGCACCCTGATCATGCACGCCGAGAAGCTGATCGTGAAGCAGGATGCGGCCGGCAATCAGTTCGCGACCATGTATGCAGCACCCGGCGGCATTACCAAATTCCGCCAGAAGCGCGATGGCGGCAAGGACTTGTGGATCGAAGGGTATGCCGCTGACCGTATCGAATACGACAGCAAGACCGAGATCGCCAAGCTGTTCAAGTCGGCCAAGGTCAAGATGCTCGACACCGGCCGCGTGACCGACGAAGTCGAGGGCGAATTCATCCAATACGATGCCCGCGCCGAGTTCTACACCGTCAACAACACCGCGACCGGCGAAAGCAAGCCGGGCGGAGGCCGCGTGAAGGCCGTGATCCAGCCACGTACGAAAGGCGGGGATGACAAGTAACGCTGCCCTGCCGTCCAGCCAGCTGCGCGTGCGCAGCCTGCAAAAAAGCTATGGCGCGCGCCAGGTGGTGCGCGATGTGTCGCTCGATGTCAGCAGCGGCGAGGTGATCGGCCTGCTCGGTCCGAACGGTGCCGGCAAGACCACGTCGTTCTACATGATCGTGGGCCTCGTGCCCTCCGAAGCCGGCGACATCATGCTCGACGGCGCCAATATCTCCGCGCTGCCCATCCACAAGCGCGCCGAGCGCGGCCTGTCTTATCTGCCGCAGGAAGCGTCGGTCTTCCGCAAGCTGTCGGTCGAGGACAATATTCGCGCGGTGCTGGAATTGCAGAAGTCCGGTGGCAAGCCGCTGTCGCGTGCCGAGATCGAGCAGCGGCTCGACACATTGCTGGCCGAGCTGCAGATCGAGAAGCTGCGCGACAACCCGGCGCTGTCATTGTCGGGCGGAGAACGACGCCGGGTCGAGATCGCGCGCGCACTGGCGACCAGCCCGCGCTTCATCCTGCTCGACGAACCGTTTGCCGGCGTCGACCCGATCGCCGTGATCGAGATCCAGCGCATCGTGCGCTTCCTGAAGGAGCGAGGTATCGGCGTACTGATCACGGACCACAATGTGCGAGAGACACTCGGTATCTGTGACCGCGCGTACATCATCAACCAGGGTTCGGTGCTGGCCTCGGGCAGCCCGGAAGAGATCATTGGCAATGAATCGGTGCGCCGGGTCTATCTCGGTGAACACTTCAGGATGTAAGCGTCCATGAAGCAGACCCTACAGCTACGCGTATCCCAGCATCTGGCGCTGACGCCGCAGCTGCAGCAATCGATCCGCCTGCTGCAGCTGTCCCCGCTGGAACTGCACCAGGAACTGGAGCAGATGCTGACCGACAATCCGCTGCTTGAGCGTCTCGACGATCCGCTCGACCATTCGATACGGCTGCTTGGCGATGGTGCAATCAGCCAGGCGCCGTCGTCGGCGCCAGCCAGTGAAGGTGGCAGCGAGGGTACTGAAGGCGGCAATAGCGAAAGCTACGACAGCCCCGCCGGCGAGGGCAGCGGAGAAGGCGGCGAAAGCAGCGGTGGCGAAGCTGACTGGAGCTTTGATGATGTCGCCCGCTCGTCGAAGGCACCGGAAGACGACAATGCGCGGCCACAGCTGGAGGCGCATGAATCGACGCTGCGCGAGCACCTGCTCGGCCAGCTGTCGGTCACCGTCGACAACCAGCGCGACCGCGCGCTGGTGGAGCTGCTGATCGATGCGCTCGATGACAACGGCTACCTCGAAGAGTCGCTGGACGAGATCCTCGCGCGGCTGCCGGAAGAGCTCGAGATCGAGATGGATGACCTGAATGTCGCGCTGAAGATGTTGCAAAGCTTCGAGCCGGCCGGCGTAGGCGCACGCAATGCGTCCGAATGCCTGGCGATCCAGATCCGTCGGATGGAGAAAGTGCCCTTCGTGACCCGTCGGATGGCCCTGACGCTGGTCGAGGGCTATCTTGAACTCTTTGCGCAGCGCGAGTTCAACAAGCTGAAAAAAGCGCTTGATTGCGACGATGAAGACTTGCGCGAGGCGCAGGCCGTGATCAGGCGCTGCAACCCGCATCCGGGCGCCGCCTATGCTGGCGATGCATCGGATTACGTGGTGCCGGATGTTATTGTCAAACGATCAAAAGGTGGCTGGCAGGTCACCCTGAACCGGGACGTGATGCCCAAACTGCGGGTCAATGCGATGTACGCGAATATCCTGAAGCAGAACAAGGGCGAGGGCTCGCTGTCGTCACAATTGCAGGAAGCCAAGTGGCTTATCAAAAATATGCGGCAACGCTTCGACACCATCTTGCGTGTGGCCCAGGCCATCGTCGAGCGGCAACGCAATTTCTTCTCGCACGGTGAAGTCGCGATGCGCCCCCTTGTCCTGCGCGAAATTGCTGATACACTGGGCCTGCACGAGAGCACAATTTCGCGTGTCACGACTCAGAAATACATGCTGACCCCGCATGGGATGTTCGAGTTGAAATATTTCTTTGGCAGCCACGTTGCCACGGAAGCCGGCGGCGAAGCCTCCTCTACCGCGATCCGCGCGTTGATCAAACAACTGATAGGAGCCGAGGACCCGAAGAACCCATTTTCCGACAGCAAAATCACGGACATGCTGGCAGAACAGGGAATGGTCGTCGCGAGGCGCACGGTCGCCAAGTACCGCGAAGCCCTGAAGATCCCCCCGGTTAACCTGCGCAAGTCCTTGTAAGCACCCGTCGTTCCCAGCTTTACGATTTTTTACGATTCAAGCGATTTTTCACCGTTGCTGCGTTCTGCCCGGCCTGCCTGCCGGCGGTACCTGACGGATCCTCCAGCGACGCTTTGCCAAGGAGTGCTGTGTATGAATCTCAAGATCAGCGGTCATCATGTGGAACTGACTCCCGCCCTCCGGGAGTATGTGCAGAACAAGCTGGAACGTATCAGGCGCCACTTCGACAATGTGATCGACATCACGGTCACCCTCGCCGTCGACGCCAACACCGAGAAGGACAAGCGCCAGCGCGCCGAGATCAACCTGCACATGCGTGGCAAGGACCTGCATGTGGAAAGTGAAGCCCAGGACATGTATGCGGCCATCGACCTGCTGATGGACAAGCTGGATCGCCAGGTCTTGCGACACAAGGACAAGATCCAGGACCACCAGCATGAAGGGATTCGCCGCTACGACGGGGCAGCCGAAGCTGCCTGAGCCAAACGGCTAGAACGACAAGGGCGCGGCAGCGCCCTTTTTTATTGCCGCTTTTCTGGCTGCATTGCCGCTCCGCTTCCGCCACCACGCACTGCCAACTGCAAGCCCGGCTTTTGCGCTGGCGAAGCCTGGTCGGCGACATGCCGCTACACTAAGCCGGTTTTTCAAATCCCCCCATACCAAATCTCATGACCGAACACGTACTGACCGCCACCGAAGGCCCTGTTGGCGTGATCACGCTGAACCGCCCCTCCGCACTGAATTCGCTGTCACTGGACATGGTGCGCGCGATGACGGAAGTCCTGATGCGCTGGCGCGACGATCCTGCGGTCAAAGCAGTACTGGTGAAAGGCTGCAGCGAGCGCGCCTATTGCGCGGGCGGCGACATCCGCTTCTTCCACCAGAAAGGATCGGCGACCCACACCGGTGGCGCCGCGCTGGTCGAGGATTTCTTCAACGAAGAATATGCGCTGAACCATCTGGTGCACTGCTATCCCAAGCCTTATGTCGCCCTGATGGATGGCGTGGTGATGGGCGGCGGCATGGGGATTGCACAGGCCGGCCCGCAGGCGCGACTGCGCGTGGTGACCGAGCGCACGAAGATGGCCATGCCCGAGGTTGGTATCGGCCTGTTCCCCGATGTTGGCGGCAGCTGGTTCCTGTCGCGTGCACCGGGCGAGGTCGGCACCTGGCTGGCCGTGACCGGCGAGATGGTCGGTGCGGCCGATGCCATCTATGCAGACCTGGCCGATGTGTTCGTGCCGGGTGCGGAACTGCCCGCGCTGCAGGCGGCGATCGTCTCCGGCAACGATGCACACGCAGCAGCACGCGCGTTTGCGCAGCCCTTCGCCGCACACGCAGATCCGTCTGCCAGTCGACTGGCGCGGGCACGCGATGCGATCGAGCGCCACTTCGGGCATGCATCGGTGCAGGCAATCATGGATTCATTGGCGACAGACAGCGGCGAGTTCGCGACGACTGCACTGGCAACGATGCAAAAGCGATCACCGCTGATGATGAGCGTCGCGCTCGAGCAGGTGCGTCGCGGCCGGACGCTTGGCATCGCCGACTGCCTGCGCATGGAGCGCACGCTGGTGCGTCGCTGCTTCGAAAACGGCGAAGTACTGGAAGGCGTGCGCGCACTGGCGATCGACAAGGATCATGCGCCGAAGTGGAATCCGCCTTCGCTGGCCGGTGTCACGCGCGAGATGGTCGAGCATTTCTTTGACAGCGCATGGCCGGCGTATGCGCATCCGCTGCGACACCTCGGCAACGAAGGCTGAGCATCGATACCACCTGTCCTTGCCGGGCCGCCCCCGGCAGGGAAGGATTGCAGATCACGCCAAATCAGATCTCGTCGACCGCGAACAGACGACGATACTCGCGCATCGCGTAGCGGTCGGTCATGCCGGCGATGTAATCGGCAACCTTGCGTGCCTGTTCAAGTTTGTCGTCGCCATGAACCTGATAGTCCGGCGGCAGCAATTGCGGGCCGCTGATGAAGATGCCGAACAAGTCGGTGATGATGCGGCGCGCCTTGCTGGTCATCCGGTTGACCTGATAGTGCTGGTAGAGATTCTTGCGCAGGAAGCGCTTGAGCTCCTGCGCGTCCTGCTTCATCGCGTCCGAGAATGCGATCAGGGGCGGCGCGTTGCGCACGTCATCGATCGATTGCACGCCAGCCTGGGCAATGTTGTGCCGTGACGTGCGGATCAGGTCCATGACCAGCGCATTGATCATGCGTCGCACGGTCTCGTTGATCGCGCGGCGGCCGCTGATACCGGGGAACAGCTGTTCGACTTCGGCGCGATGGCGCGCGTACAGCGCCACTTCACCCAATTGCTCGACGGTCAGCAAGCCCGAACGCAGGCCATCGTCGATGTCATGGTTGTTGTACGCGATCTCGTCGGCGAGGTTGGTCAGCTGCGCCTCGAGCCCGGGCTGCTTTTTCTCGATGAAACGGCGGCCGACTTCGCCCAGCTGCTGCGCATTCGGCAGCGAGCAGTGCTTCAAGATGCCTTCACGCGTTTCGTAGGTCAGGTTCAGGCCGTCGAATGCGCCGTAACGCTGCTCCAGCGTATCGACCACGCGCAGGCTCTGCAGATTGTGCTCGAAGCCGCCGTAATCCTTCATGCAGGCGTTCAGCGCATCCTGTCCCGCGTGGCCGAAGGGCGTGTGGCCAAGATCATGCGCGAGCGAGATCGCCTCAACCAGGTCTTCATTCAGGCCAAGGTTGCGCGCCAGTGAGCGCGCGATCTGCGCGACCTCGATACTGTGCGTCAGTCGGGTGCGGAACAGGTCGCCTTCATGGTTGACGAAGACCTGCGTCTTGTATTCGAGGCGGCGGAACGCGGTGGAATGGATGATGCGATCACGATCGCGCTGGAATTCGCTGCGGGTCTCGGGTGCGGCTTCGGCGATGGCACGGCCGCGCGCAGTGGCGGAACGCGCCGCATAGGGCGCAAGATGATCTTCGTAATGGTCAGTCATTGCGCTGCAGGTCTCCGATCCAGGGCTTGTTTCAGGGCTTGATGCAGGCCGCCAGGGTCGCGCGCAGCGCATCGTTCGGCGCGCCGGTGATCACTGCCGTACCGAGCGGCTTCAGCAGGATGAACTTGATCTGGCCGTCCTCGTTTTTCTTGTCGACTTCCATCAGCTCCAGCCAGCGGTCTTCGCCAAGATCGGGCGCGACCGTCGGCAGACCGGCGGCCTGCACCAGCGCGACGATGCGCGCCTTGTCTTCCGGCGCGAGATAGCCGAGGCGCACGGACAGATCGGCCGCCATCACCATGCCGCAGCCGACCGCCTCGCCATGCAGCCATTCGCCGTAACCCAGGCCAGCCTCGATCGCATGGCCGAAGGTATGGCCGAAGTTCAGGATCGCGCGCAGTCCGCCCTCGCGCTCGTCCTGACGCACGACATCGGCCTTGATCTCGCAGGAGCGGCGGATCGCATGCGCGAGCGCTTCATCGTCACGTGCGACCAGCTTCGCCATATGGGCTTCCTGCCAGCGGAAGAAATCGGCATCGATGATCGCGCCATGCTTGATCACTTCGGCCAGACCGGCCGACAGTTCGCGGTCCGGTAGCGTGGACAACGTGGCAGTATCGGCCAGTACCGACTGCGGCTGGTAGAACGCACCGATCATGTTCTTGCCCAGGGGATGGTTGATCGCGGTCTTGCCGCCGACCGAAGAATCCACCTGCGCCAGCAGCGTGGTCGGCACTTGCACGAAGGGGACGCCGCGCATGTAAGTGGCTGCCGCAAAACCGGTCATGTCACCGATCACGCCGCCACCGAGCGCGACTAGCGTGATCTTGCGGTCGCACTTGTGCTCGAGCAGCGCGGTGAAGATCCGCATCAGGTTGTCGGCATTCTTTTCTTCTTCGCCATCGGGCAGGATCACGGGCAGGCACTGCTTGCCGGCCGCTTCCAGCATCGCTGTCAGGCGCGCCAGGTAGAGCGGCGCGACCGTGGTGTTGGTGACGATCGCGACGCGCTTGCCCGGTACATGGCGCGCGAATTCCGCGTCGTCCAGCACGTGGCTGCCGATCACGATCGGATAGCTGCGCTCACCAAGGTCGACGGTCAGGTTGGCAAAGACATTGGCGGAAGGCTTCATGGATGCTGCGAGGTCTGGGGTTCGGTGGATACGGCGGACGCGGCCGCGTCGCGTCTCTCGAGTTGGGTGAGGATGTTCTGCACCACCGACTGTACGTTCGGGCGACCGGTCTCGATGGTGATGTGCGCGACTTCCTCGTAAAGTGGCGCGCGCTGCTTCGACAACGCTTCGATACGCGAACGTGGGTCGGCGGTCTGCAGCAACGGGCGGTTGCGGTCATGGCTGGTGCGCTGCAGGATGCTGTTGACCGATGCGCGCAGGTAGACCACGGTGCCGCGCTCGTGCAGGTAACGGCGGCTCTGCTCGTTGAGCACCGCGCCGCCACCGGTGGCCAGCACAATGCCCTGCTCTGCGCTCAGGTCGCGAATGACATCGGCCTCACGCTGACGGAAGCTGGCTTCGCCTTCGATCTCGAAGATCAGCGGAATCGATGCGCCGGTCCGCGCCTCGATCTCATGGTCGGCATCGACGAAGCGCAGGTTCAGCTTCTTCGCCAGCGCGCGCCCTATCGTGGTCTTGCCGGAACCCATCAGGCCGACGAGAAAAATATTGGAGGTCGGAGTCAACATCATGCAGCCATCGGGCTTTCTGCCCGGGAAAGGCGACAGTTTATCCCATCCTCCCCTGCGGCACGGGCACCTCCGCTGTGGCACGGGCGCTGGTGAGCTTTCGTGGTGATGGCCGGCTGCGGACGGCGCCCGACTGGTGCGGGTTCAGCGCACCAGCGGCACGTCGGTCACGATGCGCGGCGTGATGAAAATCAGCAGCTCGGTACGGTTGTCCAGCTGGCTGCTGTTACGGAACAGGCGCCCGAGCACCGGAATATCGCCGAGAAAGGGCACTTTCAGTTCATCGCTGCGCTTTTCCTGCGTGAAGATACCACCCAGCACGACAGTGCCACCATTGTCGACCTGCACCTGGGTCTTCACATGCTTGGTATTGATTGCAAAGCTGGTACCAACTGCGGTGCCGCGCGAGTCCTTCGCGACATCGACGGTGAGGATAACATTGCCATCCGGCGTGATCTGCGGGGTCACTTCCAGCTTCAGGTTGGCTTTCTTGAACGTGATCGACGTCGCGCCGCTGCTGGTGGCCTGCTGATAGGGAATCTCCTCGCCCTGCTCGATGATGGCCGGCTGCTGGTCAGCCGTGACCACGCGCGGACTGGAAATGATCTTGCCATTACCATCGGCTTCCAGTGCTGACAGCTCGAGGTTCAGGTAGCGGTTGGCCCCCGGCGAGAAGATGCTGATGCCTATGCTGCCCGGCGCAGCGCTGTTGATCGACGCCGCTGGCAGGTTCACGAACTGGGTATTGGGTACAAAGCTGCCTTGCGTAGGGACTGCCTGCGAGGTTTGCTCGCCTACCCCCATATAGCCGCCAGTGACGCCGAGTCTCGTGCTGCCGGGCAGGTTGATGCCGGCTGTGCCGCCACGCGCGCCGCCGAGATCGAGAAAGCCCAGTTTCGCGCCGAGATTCTTGCTGAACTTGTCGTCGGCCTCGACGATGCGCGCCTCGATCATCACCTGCCGCGTCGGTACGTCGGTGAGCTGTACGAGTCGCCGGACTTCATCGAGCTTGGACGGTGTATCGGTGACGAACAGCTTGTTGGTGCGTGGCTCGGCCGAGGCCGTGCCACGGCGCGACAACAGACTGCCCTTGCTGCTGGAACCATCGAGCCCGAACACCTTCTGGAAGGCATCGGCTTTCTGATAATTCAACTGGAAGCTTTCGGTCACCAAAGGCTCAAGCTCGGCGATCTGCGCGCGCTGTTCGAGCTCCAGCCGCTCCTTGGTCAGCAATTCATCCTTGGGAGCGACCCACAATACATTGCCATTGCGCCGCATGTCGAGCCCGCGCGCCTGCAGCACGATGTCCAGCGCCTGGTCCCAGGGGACATCTTTCAGGCGCAGGGTCAGGTTGCCACTGACGCTGTCACTGGCGACGACATTGAGGCCGGTGAAATCGGCAATCACCTGCAACAGCGCGCGCACTTCGATGTTCTGAAAGTTCAGCGACAGCCGGTCACCGTGGTAGCCCCGACCCGGCGAACGCTGCTCGGGCTTCAGCGGCCTGACCTCGACGACCAGCCGGCGATCGGTCTGCCACGCGGTATGGTCCCAGTGTCCTTGCGGCTCGATGCTCAGCCGAACCATGTCGCCATTGGCTACCGCACTGACCGATTGCACCGGCGTGCCAAAGTCGCGCACGTCCAGCTTGCGCCGCAATGCGGCGGGCAACTCCGTCTTCATCAGGTCGATGACGATGGACTGTCCCTGACGGCGCACATCGATCGCCGCCTGCGGCTGCGACAGGTCGACGATCACCCGACCCGCCTGGTCGTCGCCGCGCCTGAAATCAATGTCGATCACTGCATTGCGGGCGGAAGCCATATCGGCTGACCGCGTAGCCGTCCCGGATGTCCCCAGCGGTGATGCGCCGGCTGCTTGTCCGCCCTTGGCTACGGATGTGTCTTCGCCCAGCAGCACGACCAGTTCTCGGCCTTCGGTGCGCAGCTCATAGGGAAGTCGTCGCGCGAGATTGAGCACCACGCGCAAGCGACCCTTGGCCTGCACCAGGTCCACGCTCCGCAAATCGCCGACATCGAGCAGGCGGCGCGTTTGTCCGGTGGCATTGAGGGTGTCCGTCAGGTCGAGCACCACCCGCGGTGGTGCGGTGGTGGCAAAGCTGGGCGGCGATACGGGCGCCGCCTGCTTCAGGCGCAGACGCAGCACTTGACGACTGCCTTCACGCAAAGCATCCACCGCCTGAATGGCATTGCCGCTTTGCTCGGCATGCGTGAGGAAAGGTAGCAGGCCAAGCACGATAGCCAGGCAAACGCAGCGCAGGCAACACATCATTTCCCCCCACCCAGGCGCAAGGTCAGCTGCGACTCGCGCACTTGCCATTTGCCCTGGCTGTCCTGCACCCGCTCTGCAATGGCTATCCTGTCCTCGCTGATGGCCGTGACCTGGCCATAGTCTTGCCCGAGGTGATCGCCTACGCTGACCTGATGCAGCTGGCGCTCGGCCTGCACGACAGCGACGCTCTTGCCGGCGCGACGCAGGCTACCGACCATTTGCAGGCTGTCGAGCTGGAAGGCTTCGAGCACATCGCGCGGGCGTCCGGCATCAGGTCGCAGTGCCAGGTCCGGATCGGACAGCTCGGTGGCCAGCTTCGATGCGTCAAAGGGATCACGTCGGCCGCTGCTATCGTATGCAAACGCCGGCGGTGCCGCGGCGGGCAAGGCGTCAATTGCGGGCTCAGGTGCTTCAGCGCGAACCCTTGCAGCCCAGTCACGCAGGTCGTCGCCGACCTCGGGCGTGCAGGCCGCCAGGGCCAGCAACAGGACGCCTAACGGGAAATGACTTGTCACATGCATGGCAGCTTCATCTTGAGGGGCGCTTTTTTTCATCGGCGGCTTGTCTGGCGCGCGCAGCCAGCTCTTCGTTGTCGAGGTAACGGAAGGTACGTGCGACGCCTTCGAAGACCAGCGGTCCGTCACGTCCCTGCGACAGGGTGATCCGGTCGAGGGTGACGATACGAGACAGGTTGGCGAGATCGCTGGCAAAACCGGCCAGCGCATGAAAGCCGCCGGTCAGCTTGATGTCGATGGGCAGTTCGGCGTAAAAATCGACGAGCTGTTCCTTGCCGGGCTTGAACAGCTCGAACTGCAGGCCGCGTGCGAGCCCAGCCTGATTGATCTCGGATAGCAGCGCATCCATCTCTGCGCGCCCCGGAAGCTGGCGTTGCAGCTTCTCGACCTGCGCCTGCACTTCCGAGCGCCGACGGCGCAATCGCTCCAGGTCTCGAGCCCGGCCGGCATTGCGCGCAAACTCATCGCGTAGCTGCTGCTCCTGCTGGCTGGCTGCATCGAGTTCATCCCACTGCGGCAACCAGACCAGGCGCCAGCCGGCCAGCAGTACGGCAAGCAATGTCAGCAGCGCGCAGAGTGAACGCGGCAGTACTGGCCAGAGCGAAGGATGGCGTCCTTGCAAGCCGCTGAACTGCGCTCGCCAGTCCTGCCAGTAGTTGTGCTCGCTGCCAGCATGGTTCGCAACGACGGTATTCATCGCCCCCCCTTGCTCGCTGCCACCAGTGCCTGGCTTTGCGTTCGGGACTTCGGATCGGCCGTATGGGCACGGGTCTTGTGTGCGAGCGGGTCGTACGGGTTGTGCGGGTCTTGCGGTTGGAGGACCAGCGTGAATTCGAACAGTCGCCGCGCATCGCGCCCCTGGCCGGTGGTGATTGCCTTGACTTCAACCAGCTCCGGCGCTCCGGCCGTACCCGGCATGTCCTGCAGCTCGCGTAACAAACCGGATACGCGCGCATTCGATTGTGCCCAACCAACCAGCGTGACCCGCTCTGCCTGGCGTATGCTGCGCAGCGCAATTCCATCCGGTACCCGACTGGCCAGCGCATCAAGCAGTTGCACCGCCTGACCACGGCTGCGCTGCAAGCCCTCGACAGCAGCACGGCGCGCCTCGAGCATCGCCAGCGACTGGTCGAGCAAATGAATTTCTGCCAGCTGGCTGCCCAGCTTCAGATTTTCAGAGCGCAGCCAGCTGTTGCGCGATTCCTGCACCGCAAGCCGCCGCGCATGGAATGCGCTGGCTATCAACACCAGCGCCAGCCCCGTCAGTGCAGCCAGCAGCAGCAAGGCATGGAATTGCCGACGGCGCTCGCGCCGTGACGCCTCGCGCCAGGGCAATAAATTGATCATCAGAGGCGCCGCGTTCATCAGCGCAGTCCGGACAAAGCAAGTCCGCACGCCAACAGGCAGGATGCACCGTCGTCGTGGGGATCATTGTGGGCTTGACCAGCGCCGGCAGGCTGATCGCTCGCTCGCTTGCGCTGCAGGTCCGGCCACAGCAAGAAAGGACTGGGCACGCTGACGTCCATCTGCAGCCGCTGACGCAATCCAGTCGCCAGCTGGGGGCCGAGGGTACCGGCACCGGCGAGATGAATACGGTCAATCGCCCCCGACATCGCGGTAGCGGCGAACAGTTGCGCGTGCCGCTGCCATTCAAGGCTGATTGCATCGATCCAGCTGTCAAGCTCGGCAGCAGGCAAGCCGGCTCCGCGATTTGTCATGTCCGGCAATGACATGCCCAGTTCGCGCTCGAACAGCAAACGTGCACCGCAAACGAACAAGCAGTGCGCATCGCCGCCGGAAAAATGCAGGATGCCTACGGTGTGACGGTCGCCGCCGCACATGCCATTGATCGCTGCGATCACTGCCTGGGTTTCGACGCCGACCACAGCGGCCTTCAATCCGGCTGCCTCAGCCCAGGCTATGCGCTGCGCTATTCGTTCGCGGCGTGCCGCGACCAGCAATACATCAACCATGCCCTCTTCGTGGGCCGAGTGACCAAGCAGCGCGAAATCGAGACTGATCTCATCGCGCGGATAAGGCAGCGACTGCGCGGCATCGGCTTCGACCAGCATTTCCAGTTCCTCGTCATGCGCAGGCCGGGGCAGGCACAGCGTACGTGTGATCACGCTAGTAGCGGGCAAAGCCAGCGCGGCATGGCGCTGCCGTGTGCCACTGGCTTTCAGCACACGTTTCAGAGTATCGACCAGCACCTGCGGGTCACCCTCGAGCGCTGACTGCCATGCACCTGCATCCAGCGGCAGCTGCGCGTGATGCGCAATGTGCGGGACACGTCTGTCGCGAGACCCGGGCAGGACGCGTACAGCCCATTGCAATTCAACGACGCGCACGCCATCCGGTGCGATGTCGACACCAACCAGGGGAGTCGCGCCCGCACCTCGCCACTGCAACCACGAAAGCCAGCCAGACCACTTCGCAACGCGCATTATCTTTTTCCAAAGAGGTCGCGGATGCTAGCAAGGAGGTTTTCGAAAAGTAAATGCGCGATGCCCGCTTCGTTGCCAATTGCCGACGCATTGAGCAGGACTGGGTGGCTGCCGCCAGCGCGCGGGCAGTTCTGCGAAAACGCACCCCAACGCTGCCGGTATAATGACCGCCATCAAGCCAGCCCATTGAATCCCTCCCCTGAATGAATACGAACAGCCCCGACGGGGATGCTTCCCCCGGCAAGCGTCCGAATAAATTGCCGGCGCCCGCGCGACTGGCGCTCAGCGTGTTTGGTGTGCTGTCTGGCTTGGCGGTCATCGGATTCCTGCTGATCAGCTTCATGCTGATGATGGCTTATCCGAACCTGCCGGATATCGACTCGTTGGCGACTTACCAGCCCAAGCAGCCCTTGCGCGTGTTCTCTGCCGACAATGTGCTGATCGGCGAATTCGGCGAAGAGCGCCGCAGCCTGGTGCGCTACAAAGACATCCCGAAGGTGATGAAGCAGGCGGTGCTGGCGATCGAAGATGACCGCTTCTACGAGCACCACGGCGTCGATTACTGGGGCATCCTGCGTGCCGCGATCCACAATGCGCTCGGCGGCAGCCGTCAGGGGGCATCGACCATCACGCAGCAGGTTGCGCGCAATTTTTTCCTGTCCAGTGAGCAGACCATCAAGCGCAAGCTGTACGAGGTACTGCTGGCGTGGAAGATCGAGAAGACGCTGACGAAAGACCAGATCCTCGAGCTGTACATGAACCAGATCTACCTCGGCCAGCGCGCCTACGGCTTTGCGTCGGCGGCGCAGATCTACTTCGGCAAGAAGCTGCAGGAAATTACCGTCGCCGAAGCCGCAATGCTGGCCGGCTTGCCCAAGGCACCATCGGCCAATAACCCGGTCGTGAACCCGAAACGCGCCAAGGCGCGCCAGCAGTACATCCTGCAGCGCATGTATGACCTTGGCTACATCACGACCGCGCAATACGAGCAAGCGCGCAATGAGCAGCTGAAAATCAAGATGGACAGCAATGACTTCGGCGTGCATGCCGAATACGTTGCCGAAATGGCGCGCCAGATCGCGGCAGAACGCTTTCCC
>CAZCDW010000016.1:0-4754 GCA_964497485.1 uncultured Bifidobacterium sp. | reverse complement strand
GTCAGGAGCGGCGCAGCCTTCACGTTCGGGTCGAGGCGCCGCTCGTAGTGCCAGGACCAGTTCAAGGATGATGCGTACACGCGGGGCCTGAACGTGTTCACCACGATCACCAAGGCTGATCAGGATGCGGCCTATCTCGCGCTGCGCCGCGGCGTGCTCGATTACGAGAAGCGCCAGGCGTATCGCGGCCCGGAAGGCTACATGGACATCCCGTCGGGCAAGACCGAGGCCGAGGCCGCGATCGAAAACGAGCTCGCCGAACATCCGGACAGTGATGGCCTGATCGCCGCTGTCGTGCTGACGGTCAGCCCGAAGAGCGTGCGCGCGCTGCTGGCATCGGGCGAGGAAATCACGATCCAGGAGACGGGGCTGGGTACGGCTGCATCGGCACTGACCGACAAGGTCGCCGCCAACAAGCGGATCAAGCGTGGCGCCATCATCCGTGTGATGCAGGAAGACAAGGGCTGGGCCATCATCCAGCTGCCGGAAGTCGAATCGGCCTTCGTGTCCGTGAACTCGGAAGACGGCGGCATACGCGCACTGATCGGCGGCTTCGATTTCAATCGCAACAAGTTCAACCATGTGACGCAGGCGTGGCGCCAGCCAGGCTCATCGTTCAAGCCCTTCATCTATTCGGCATCGCTCGAAAAAGGCCTCAGCCCGGGCACCATCGTCAATGATGCGCCGATCACCTTCGATGCCACGCAGACCGGCAGCCAGGCCTGGGAGCCGAAGAACTATGATGGCAAGTACGAAGGCCTGATGACGATGCGCAAGGGTCTGGCCAAGTCGAAGAACATGATCTCGATCCGCATCCTCGACAAGATCGGTCCGCAGTATGCGCAGGAATATGTGACCCGCTTCGGTTTCGAGGCCGAGAAGAACCCGCCTTACCTGACGCTGGCGCTTGGTGCTGGCGCGGTGACGCCGCTGCAGCTGGCCGGTGCCTATGCGGTGTTCTCGAACGGCGGTTACAAGGTCAATCCTTACTTGATCTCGAAGATCACCGACAACAACGGCAAGACCCTGTTCCAGGTGACGCCGGAGCGCGCCGGCGACGAAAGTCTGCGCGCGATCGATGCGCGCAATGCGTACGTGATCGACAGCATGCTGAAGGACGTGGTCAAGTACGGTACCGCAACCCGCGCACTGTCACTGAAGCGCCCTGACATCGCCGGCAAAACCGGCACCACCAATGACTCGATCGATGCCTGGTTCGCCGGTTACAACCCGAAGCTGGTCGGCGTGGCCTGGATAGGATTCGACAAGCCAAAGAACCTCGGCAACAAGGAAACCGGTGGCGGCCTGGCCCTGCCGATCTGGATAGGCTACATGCAAAAGGCCTTGCAGAACGTGCCCGTGATCGAGCGCGAGGCGCCGGTCGGACTCGCCACGCACAATGGCGACCTGGTCTATATCGAGTATGCGGAAGGCGGCGGCGTGAATGCCATCAATGGCGCTGCCGAGGAAAAGCCGGCAGATGCCAAAGGCGGTGAAGGCAAGCCTGCGGAGAAGCGCGAGGAAGGACCGAAGAGCGAGCTGTTCTGACCGCGCTGGCAGGCGCCGCTTGCGACCCCGGTCCGGCCCGCAGGTCAATGATGAAGGCGTCGGTTCAGGCTGTCAGCGTCAGCGAGCCACCGCCCTGCATGCTGGCCAGCTTGGACAGCGCCTCATACAGTTCGCTGCCATCGCGCGTATCACGCCACAGGCCATCGACGAGCCGGTAATGAAAGCCGCCGGCGCGCGCGGCGACCCAGATCTCTTTCATCGGCGCCTGCGTGTTGACGATGATCTTGCTGCCGTTATCGACGAATTCGATCTCCAGCACATTGCCGCTGCGGCTGCATTCGACGTCGACATCGTTGGCCTCGCCAGCTTCTTCAACGGCGGCCTCGATGCGGTCGAGCACAGCCTCGGCCAGGTCCAGGAATTCGGTTTCGGTCATGCTACACTCCGCTGATGTTTTCATTGCGTAAATTCGGTCTCATTGTAGCCGCGATTGCACTGGCGAGCCTTGCCGGCTGCGGCCAGTACGGCCCGCTGTATTTGCCCTCGAAGCCGTTGCCGCGCGATGCCTCTCAGGGCGGCGCATCACGCAACTCGCAAAGCACGCCACCAAGCGCGGCCAACGATGATGCGCAAAATGACATGCAAGACAGTGACTTCAATGCGCAACCACCTGCGCTCGACAAATCCCGCCAGCCCTGACCATGTCGCATTTCCAATTTCGTGATGGCGTGCTGCACGCCGAAGGCGTATCGCTTGCCGACATCGCTGCCCGATTCGGCACACCCACCTATGTGTACTCTCGCGCCAGCCTGACCGATAACTACCTTGCCTATGCAAACGCCTGTCGCGCCCATGGCCGCGGCGAAGGTAACGTCCTTGGCGGTGCGTTGGTGTGCTACTCGGTAAAATCGAATTCCAACCTCGCGGTGCTGAACCATCTCGCGAAACTGGGCTCAGGCTTCGATATCGTATCTGGCGGCGAGCTGCTGCGCGTGATCGCGGCCGGTGGTGACCCGCGCAAGGTGATCTTCTCCGGCGTCGGCAAATCGCGCGAGGAAATGAAGCTGGCGCTGACGCATGACATCTTGTGCTTCAACGTCGAATCGATTCCCGAGCTGCACCGCCTGAATGATGTCGCTGGCAGTACAGGCAAGCGGGCGCGCGTATCGCTGCGCGTGAATCCGGACGTCGACCCGAAGACTCATCCGTATATCTCGACCGGCCTGAAAGAGAACAAGTTCGGCATCGCCTTCGAGGATGCGCTCGATACGTACCGCGTGGCCGCCAGCCTGCCGCATTTGGAAGTGACCGGCATCGACTGCCATATCGGTTCGCAATTGCTCGATGACGCGCCGCTGCTGGAAGCGCTGGACAAGGTCATCGAACTGGCCGATCAGCTGCATGCAGCAGGTATTCACTTGCACCATCTCGACATCGGTGGCGGCATAGGCATCACCTACGATGATGAGAAGCCAGTCGCGGTCGGCGACTATCTGGGCCGCCTGTTCGCGCGCATCGACCGCTGGCGCAAAGAGAAACATGACGGCCAGCCCATCAGCGTGATGTTCGAGCCGGGCCGCTCCATTGTCGGCAATGCCGGTGTGCTGATCACCGAGGTGCAATATCTGAAGCACGGCGCGACCAAGAACTTCGCCGTCGTGGATGCGGCAATGAATGACCTGATGCGCCCGGCGATGTACGAAGCCTGGCACGGCGTGCAGCCGGTCAGGCAGCGCGCGTCGGGGGCGAAGGTGTATGACGTGGTGGGTCCGGTCTGCGAATCCGGCGACTGGCTGGCGCGTGAGCGCACGCTGGCGATGGAAGCCGGCGACCTGCTGGCCATCATGTCGGCCGGCGCGTATGGCATGACGATGGCTTCAAACTACAACACCCGCGGTCGCGCCGCAGAAGTGCTGGTTGATGGTGACAGCTGTGCGCTGATCCGCCGCCGCGAAACGCCGGCCGAACTGTTCGCGCTGGAATCGATTCCGAAATAAGCGTTGCCTGTCCGGTACACGCGCCCAGGCCGCCTCCTGGCCACACCGAACCCGGCCATCCAGGCGATTCCGGCCATTAACCTGGTTCTTTCATTGCCGCTTCCACAGCAAGGCTACGCGCGGCAGCGCGCGCCTGTTGCCAGCGCAATGCCAGTCGCCCACCCAACAGCAGCAAGAGAATGCCGCCAAAGATGAGGGGTTCGCCAAAGTTGTTCTTCCCGGCGCGCATCCACCAGAAGTGCAGGATCGCCAGCATGGCAATCACATAGACCAGCCGGTGCAGCATTTGCCAGCGCCGTCCCAGCTTGCGCATCATCGCATTGGTGCTGGTCAGTGCCAGCGGCCATAGCAGGACAAAAGCGCTGAAGCCCACCGTGATGAAGGGCCGCTTCTTCACGTCTTTCCACATCTCGGCGACGTCGAAAAAATGATCGAACCAGATGAAGGTCGTGAAGTGCAGGCAGGCGTAGAAGAAGCAATACAAGCCCAGCATGCGGCGCAGCTTCAGCAGCCACACCTGGCCGGTCAGCTTGCGCAGCGGCGTGATCGCCAGCGTCAGGCACAGGAAGTACAGCGTCCAGTCGCCGCTGGCGCGGGTGATGTATTCAATCGGATTGGCGCCGAGCCTGTCATGAAAGCCCATCCAGACCACGCGCGCCAGCGGTAACAGCGCGAGCATGAACAGGCTGCGCTTGATCCACTGCTGCTGTCCGGTGCCAGGCTGCATGGCGCGATGGTCTGTTTGAAATGCGGCTTAGTAAAACATCTTCAGGTCCATCCCCGCATACAGCGATGCAACCTCGGGATAGCCGTTGAACATCATGGTCTTGCGCTTCTTCGTGAAAAAGCCATCCTCGCCGATGCGGCGCTCGCTGGCTTGCGACCAGCGCGGATGGTCGACCTCGGGATTCACGTTCGAATAGAAACCGTACTCGTCAGGCGCGGCCTTGTTCCAGGCAGTCTTGGGCTGAGTCTCGGTAAAGCGTATGCGCACGATGGACTTTGCGGATTTGAAACCATATTTCCACGGCACGACGATTCGCACCGGCGCGCCATTCTGTTTCGGCAGCAGATCGCCATACATGCCGACGCACAGCAAGGTCAGCGGATGGTTGGCTTCGTCGATGCGCAAGCCTTCGACATAGGGCCAGTCGAGCACCCGGCTGGCGACGCCGGGCATCTGCGCGCGATCAGCCAGCGTGGTGAACTCAACGAATTTCGCATTGCCGGTCGGCTCGACCTTGCGAA
>CAZCDW010000015.1:26128-26740 GCA_964497485.1 uncultured Bifidobacterium sp. | reverse complement strand
GCCGCGGTTGGTGTACTTCTTCGCGATCGAGATCACCAGACGCAGGTTGGCCTCGGTCATTTCACGCTTGGCCTTGCGGGCCTTGGTCTCGCCAGCCGCCATCTTCTTGTTGATCTCGCGCAGGTCCGGCAGCGGCAGCACGACGCGCGACTGCAGGTCGATCAGCTTCTGCTGGAGCTCCTTCACTGCCGGCACATTACGCGCCAGGATCACGCTGTACGGATGGTTGCCGCTGACTTCGCCGTCGACCCATTTCAGGTTGGTCTCGTTGCCCGGGAAAACCTTGATGAAGTGGGTACGCGGCATGCCGCACTTGTTGACCACGACATCGAGGATCTGGCGCTCGATCTGGCGCACTTCATCGACCTGGCCGCGCAGCGTGTCGCACAGCTTCTCGACGACCTTCGCGGTGAAGCGTATACCCATCAGTTCGTTGGTGATGGCTTCCTGGGCCTTCACATACGGCTTGGAGTTATAGCCTTCCTTCTCATAGGCCTTGCGCATCTTGTCGAACTGCGACGAAATGATCGCAAACTTGGCCAGCGAATCGCGGTTGAGCTGCTCCAGCTGCTCGGCGGGGAAGCCGGCGGCGCCGCCGGTGGAATTGTCTTC
>CAZCDW010000015.1:22409-26118 GCA_964497485.1 uncultured Bifidobacterium sp. | reverse complement strand
AGCCCGGTCACGGTCCCGTCCGTCGAGCCGATGCGCCGCTGGGTCGTCCTCGTCATCGGCCGCGGCCTTGACAGGACCTGGCGTCACCGGCGCGTCGTCCGGGGCATTCGGATCGACCAGGCCATCGACCACTTCGTCGACCTTGCTCTCGTCTTTCTCGATGCGCTCGGCCAGTGCGAGGATCTCGGAAATCGTCATCGGGCATGCAGAGATTGCCTGCACCATGTCCTTCAGGCCGCCTTCGATGCGCTTGGCGATCTCGATCTCGCCTTCGCGCGTCAGCAGCTCGACCGAACCCATCTCGCGCATGTACATGCGGACCGGGTCGGTGGTGCGGCCGAAATCGGAATCGACGGTCTGCAGCGCAGCTTCAGCGGCGGCATCCGCGTCATCATCGTTGGCAACGGTGGCGACGTTATCCGACAGCAGCAGCGCCTCGGCATCGGGCGCGTGCTCGTACACGGCGATGCCCATGTCATTGAAGGTGCTGATGATGCCTTCGATCGCTTCCGGATCGACGATGTTTTCCGGCAGGTGATCGTTGATCTCGGCATGCGTCAGGAAGCCGCGATCCTTGCCCAGCTTGATCAGGGTCTTCAGCTTTAGGCGACGGCGCTCGAGTTCTTCCTCGCTCGCCTCGGAGTCGGACGAGAACGCATCCTTCAGGAACTGCTTTTCCTTGTTCTTGCGGTCGCGTGCGCGCGCCTTGTCGGCGGCTTTCAGCTCGGCGCGCTCGACGGCGTTGAGTTGCGCGATCTCTTCGTTCTCAGGCTGGAAGTCGCGCGGCTTGCGGCCGCGGCGGCCCGGCACCTTGATGCCCGGCAGAACATAGCCCGAGGTATCGATGGCCGCCAGCGCGGCGGCATCGGTGGTCTGCTTGACCGACATGATCTTGTGGTCGGCCTTGGATTCGACAGCTTTCGTTTCGACGGCCTTGACCGCCTTGGTGGCGACCTTCGTCGGCGCCTTGGTTACTTTCACGGCTTCCTTGGCTGCGACCTTCACGGGCGCAGGCTTGGCAGCCGTGGCTTTTTTCGCTACGACGACTTTGGGTTCGGCTTTCTTGGATGTCACGGATTTCTTTGCTGGTGCTTTGGGCGTGACAACAGGCTTGGCTGCTTTGCCTGTGGTCTTCGCCGCGGATTTGCTTGGGGCGGCAGCGGCCTTGACAGGCTTCTTCTGCGCCGGCTTGGCAGCTGTGCCGGCCTTTGAGACAGCTTTGCTGGTGCCTTTGTTCGCTGCCTTGTTGGCGGCAGCAACTTTGGGCTTGGCGGCCGGTTTCGCGGCTGCGGTCGTTTTCTTCGCCGTCTTGGCAGCCGTCTTCACGGGCTTGGCCGCGGTCTTCGCGCTTGCTGCTGCAGAGCGCGCCGGGGCTGCCTTGACGGTCTTGGCCTTGGTTTCGGTTTTTTTAACTGGTTTTTTTGTCGCCATGGGTCGATCCACCATTGGGTATTTGCGGATGCTGCACAGGGGAACCAGAGGGGCGGGCCGGGCTGTATCTCAGCGTAGCGGCAGGACGGTGTCATGACCGGTTTATCTGCCTTGCTTGGGTGGCCGCCTGTCCGGCAGGGTCAACTCAGTAAAACTGGGGGTGAAACTCTGTAAGACATTGAATGAAAAGCCTTTAATTATATCACAGGGAAACTGCTTCCTTCCCGGGAAGGCTTCCTCCACTCGTGCAAAATCGTACCGAAACGACAATTCTGAACTGCATGACAGGCAGATGGGGGCAGACGTCGGGATTTCTAGATCCCCATCAGAGGCCATGACAGGCCATCGAACTCATCGCTCCGTATCTTTTTCGGCAGCAAGGCGCAGTTTCTCCAGTTGCGCCGCAATATCGCGATAACGCTGCCGCGCCGCTTCATCAGGCAGTCCTGCGGCCGCGAGCTGGTCTTGTTCGGCCTTCAGGATTTTCATTCTAGTCTGCCTCACCGCACCGGCAAGTTCACGTCGCGCCAGATCGAGCTCGGAAGGATTTTCGGCCGCGACTTCAGCAAGCAGCCGATCGAGGTCCTCGCCCTGCCCGCGCAGCGCTTCGGCCAGACCGGCAAAACCGGATTCGCCACTGACGGTGCGCGCAGCGCTTGCTACCGCGCGCAGCATCTGCCCTTGGTCTGGCGCAGTGCCGGCGATCAGGTCGAGCGCGGCATCGTTGAGTTCCTGCGCCAGCGTCGGGTGCGCGAGCAGGATACGCAAGACCTGGCGCTCCAGCTCCACCGGCGGCCTGCGGCGCACGGTTGGCGGCGCAGGCTTGCCACGCGGGGACGCCGGTTTCGTCAGCTCGAACAACGATTCCAGTTCCTGCACCGTGCTGTCAGTGATCTGCGCAAGCTGGCGCAGCACCTGCAGCCGCAATGCCGAGGGGGGCATTAGCGCAATCATGGCCTTCGCATCGAACTGCGCACGTGCACGTCCTTCTGCCGTGGCGAGATCCTTGCCCTCGGTGACTTCGGCGATCAGGAATTGTGACAGCGGTGTCGCTTCATGGACCACGCGCTCGAATGCGTCATTGCCGTATTCACGGATATAGCTGTCCGGGTCATGCTCGGTGGGCAGGAACAGAAACTTGATCGTGCGATTGTCCGATGCGTGCTGCAGGCAGGCTTCGAGCGCGCGCCGCGCGGCGCGTCGTCCGGCGGCGTCGCCATCGAAACTGAAAATCACCTGATCGGTCTGGCGCAGCAGCTTTTGCACATGGACCGGCGTACACGCCGTGCCCAGCGTCGCAACGGCCTGCTCGAAACCGAATTGAGCGAGCGCGACCACGTCCATGTAGCCTTCGGTGACCAGCACATAGCCCTTGTCGCGTATCGCCTGCCGCGCCTCGAACAAGCCATACAGCTCGCTGCCCTTCTGGAACAGCGGTGTCTCCGGCGAGTTCAGGTACTTCGGTTCGCCAGCGCCCATCACGCGACCGCCGAAACCAATCACTTGTCCCTTGGTATTCCGGATCGGGAACATGATGCGATCGCGGAAGCGGTCATAGCGCTTGCGCGAACTGCCCTCGTCATCGCTCTTGTCGATCACGAGGCCGGCCTCGACCAGCGCCTCGTTGTCGTAATCAGGAAACACCTGGCGCAGGCTGTCCCATCCATCGGGCGCATAGCCGATCCAGAAACGGCCAGCGACTTCGCCGGTCAGCCCGCGCCCCTTCAGGTAATCCACCGCATGGCGTGCGCCGCGCAATTGCTGCCGGTAGAAATTACAGGCCTGCGTCATCGCATCCGACAGCGCCAGGCTCTTGGCCTGTTGCTCCGCGCGCTGTGCCGGCGGCAGCCGGTCGTCCTGCTCGGGCACGACCATGCCGACACTTTGCGCGAGGTCTTTCACGGCCTCGACAAAGCCCATGCCCGAGAACTCCATGAGGATACCCACAGCAGTGCCGTGCGCGCCGCAGCCGAAGCAGTGATAGAACTGCTTGGTCGGGCTGACGCTGAAGCTCGGCGATTTCTCGTTATGGAAAGGACACAGCCCACTGAAGTTCGCGCCGCCTTTTTTCAGCTGCACATAGCGACCCACCACGTCGACAATATCGACGCGGTTCAACAAGTCCTGTATGAAGCTTTGCGGGATCACGAACGAGACGAACCTGATTTATTTGGACAACGCCGCCTTCACCATCGCCGATACCGCCGTCATATCCGCGCGACCGGCGAGCTTGGGCTTGAGCACACCCATCACCTTGCCCATGTCCTGCGGACCGGAC
>CAZCDW010000015.1:5918-22399 GCA_964497485.1 uncultured Bifidobacterium sp. | reverse complement strand
CGGCGCAGCACGATCGGGGAGCGGATCGCGCTGGGTGGTTCGGTCGCCGGCGAACTCGTTGCGGTGATCGTGCTCGGGTCTCCGGCCTTTGAACTCGACGACGGCACGACGTGGGAGGTCGCGCGGCTGGCCTGCGGACCGGACGCGCCGACTGCAGCCACGGCCGCAGCGACTTCGGCCTGCACTTCGGCATCCGACAGCGCCGCCGGCATATAGGCCGACAACACGACGAGTTCTGCCTTTTCGATGTCGGCCAGATCCTGGCGGCCGCCGGCCTCGAACTGGGTGATCGAATCCTTGCGCTGCTTGACCATCTTGTCGATCACGGCCAGTACCTGATCGTCAGTCAGTACTGGGTGATCGAATCCTTGCGCTGCTTGACCATCTTGTCGATCACGGCCAGCACCTGGTCGTCGGTCAGTTCGATGCGCTCGTCGACTTCCTTTTGCTTCATCGCCGCCTGCAGCAGGCGGATCGTCGCGAGGCGCTCGCTTTCCTTGGCGCGCATCGCGGCTTTCATGTCATCGCTGATTTTTGTTTTCAGGCTCATGGTTTTTCCTCAATTGTTGATAGCGGAGCCTGCTTCAAAACGAGCGCTGCGCAGCAGCGCGGTCGCTGGCAAGGCGTTCCGCCGCAGACAGTACTCTAGTACGGCAAGGCGGAACAACGCTGCCAGCGGCGTTTTGAAGCAGGCTCAAGAAACGGCAAAACCCGCTGCGGACCTATCCGGAGCGGGTTCTCGACCAGTCGCCTCGCACATCGGCGAGGCCGGGGAATCAGTACAGCTTCTTCGGCAGTTGTTGGCTGCGGATGCGCTTGTAGTGGCGCTTCACGGCAGCGGCGAGCTTGCGCTTGCGCTCAGCGGTCGGCTTCTCGTAGAACTCACGGGCGCGCAGCTCGGTCAGCAGACCGGTTTTTTCAATGCTGCGCTTGAAGCGACGCATGGCGACTTCGAACGGCTCGTTTTCTTTTACGCGAACGGGGGTCATGGATAAATAGTGTCTGTTTAAAATGCAGAGCCCGCGATTGTACCAGCCTGGAGCCATTTAAGGAAGCAGCTTGATGAACTAGCAGGAACGCCGCAGCTCGCCTTGTTTTGATGCCAAACAGACATCAAAATGGCTTTATCCGGCCGGAGATTTGGGGGACACACGCCCGTTCAGGCCCGGCACAGCCCGGATTCCGGGTTCAGACCGCCTGCCCCGCCGCGAATCCTGAGGCCCAGGCCCATTGGAAGTTGTAGCCACCCAGCCAGCCGGTCACATCGACCGCCTCGCCGATGAAATACAGCCCCGGCACCTTCTGCACCATCATGCTCTGCTGCGACAGCGCCCTCGTATCCACCCCGCCCAGCGTCACCTCGGCCTTGCGGTAGCCCTCGGAGCCATCGGGGATGATGCTCCAGCGGTTCACCGCATCGCCGAGCTTGCGCAGTGACTTGTCCGGCAGATCCGGCACGCGCGCATCCGCTGCAAAACCATTCGCCTGCAACAGACCCTCGGCCAGCCGCGCGGGCAAGTACTGCGACAGCCAGTTGCCCAGCGTCTTCCGGATCTGGTTCTTGCCCTCGGTAAGCGCCCGCCCGATGTCCACCTCCGGCAGCAGGTTCAGCGCCAGCGCCGCGCCGTCGCGCCAGAAGCTCGAGATCTGCAGCACCGCCGGGCCGGACAGGCCGCGGTGCGTGAACAGCAGGTCTTCGCGGAAGTGACCGCGGGCCTTCTTGTCTTTTTTATCGCCGGTCTCGATATCGACCTCCAGCGAAATGCCAGCCATCGCGACGAAAGGCTGCCAGGCCTGCATGTCGAAAGTCAGCGGTACCAGCCCCGGACGCGGCTCGACCAGCGGCAGATCGAATTGCTTCGCGAGTCGGAACGCGAAATCGGTGGCGCCGATCTTCGGGATCGACAGTCCACCGGTCGCGACCACCAGTTGCTGCGCGAGCACCTGGCCTTCACTGGTGATAATGCGGAACGCGTCGCCCTCCTTCGCGACGCTGGCGACCCGGGCCGGCATCAGCCATTGCACACCGCCGGCATCGCATTCGGCCTTCAGCATCGCGATGATGTCTTCGGCCGAGCGGTCGCAAAACAGCTGTCCCTTGTGCTTCTCGTGAAAGGGAATCCGGTAGCGCTTTACGAGGGCGATGAAATCCTGCGCGGTATAACGCGACAGCGCGCTGCGGCAGAAATGCGGGTTTTGCGACAGATAATTGGCCGGGCCGGCATCAACATTGGTGAAGTTGCAGCGTCCGCCACCGGAGATACGTATCTTCTCGGCCAGCTTCTCCGCATGATCGATCAACACCACGCTGCGGCCACGCTGCCCGGCCACCGAAGCGCACATCATGCCGGCTGCGCCAGCGCCGATGACGGCGACATCAAAATAACGGCTCATGCAGCACCCGACTTCATCGCTTTCGCAATACGCAGGCATTGCGCGACCTGATCGGCGATCGGAGCCGGTATCGGCTGTTTGCCGTCGAGTGCTTCGGCAATCCATGCGGCAGTCGTACCCGCATCGCTGGCTGCGGGCAGCGGTGGCAGTTCGTCGACGGGTTGCTGGCGCTCGATCAGTTCGGTCGGCTGATTGTTGTGGAACCAGGTCACCGCTTGCGCACGTTTTGCATTGGCGACGGTCTCGCCTTCGGTGCCGCGCATCAGGAACACATCGCCGCGTTTGGCAGGCGCCTGCGTGCGGAAGTATTCGGTCAGCATCGTCAGGTACTCCGGGTGCGTGTACGACACCAGCCGCAATGCAGGCTGCGCGAAAGGCTGCATGATCTTCACCAGCGTATGCGTGGAGTTGCGCAGGCCCAGCACACGCCGCACTTGTAGCAGCGCGTGCAATTTCGGCGCAAGTGCATCGATGGGCATGAAGGCCGGTACGCGGCGCGCGAAGGCGGCCGCAACATCATCGCGGCCACACGCAGTTTGATGGCCCATGGCCTGCAGGATCTCAGCCGTGGTCACACGCCCCGGATCAGTGGTAACGCCGTGAATGAATACCGGCACCCCTTCGCGCGCCAGCAACAACGCGAGCAAAGGCGTCAGGTTCGGCATCTGCCGTGACCCGTTGTAACTAGGGATGACGACAGGGGCATGATCGCGGTCAGATGCCGTGATGCGCTCGAAACTGGCCTCGGCCGCGTCCAGGAAACCGGCGATCTCACTGACCGACTCGCCCTTGATGCGCATGCCGATCAGGAAGGCGCCGAGCTCCATGTCCGACACACGGCCATCGAGCATCGCTGCATAAATGGCGCGCGCATCATCGCGCGACATGTCGCGCGCGCCTTTCTTTCCCCGCCCAACTTCACGGATGAAGGGCGCGGCGATAAATCGATCTGCTTCCTGGCGGTTTTCTGCATTCATCGCACAAGGGTACTACGAAGCGCATCCGCGCCGCACGCAGCGGGGTCACGACTTGCTAACATGGCAGACAGATCCTTGAGCTTCCTGCCATGCCCCTCATCCTCACCGCTGCCCACCATTCGCAAGAAGGACTGCGCGACCACAACGAAGACGTCGTCGGCATGGTCACGCCGCCCGAGCCCATAATATCGACCAAGGGAATGATTGCAGCAGTCGCCGACGGCGTGTCTGGCAGCACCGGTGGACGCGAAGCCGCTGAATACGCTGTAGGTGAGCTGCTG
Source organism: uncultured Bifidobacterium sp. (assembly GCA_964497485.1). GTDB lineage: Bacteria > Pseudomonadota > Gammaproteobacteria > Burkholderiales > Burkholderiaceae_D > Pernthalerella. The sequence goes on along the minus strand of CAZCDW010000015.1, from coordinate 18,747 downwards.
ACAAACTACTACACAACGCCTGATGACTGGCCCGTGACTCAGGCACTGGACCACGTCGTTACAGCGATCAACCGTAGGGTGCAAGGACAGGAATCGTTACCTGCGAAAGCCGGCAGAATGGCCACCACGCTGACCGCCTTGGTGATACGCAGCCGTTCCTACTATTTCGCGCATGTCGGTGACAGTCGCCTTTATTTGCTGCGCAACGGCCTGCTGAAAAGTCTGACAACTGATCATGTGTGGGATTCGCCAGAAAAGCGCCATGTACTGACACGCGCGATCGGTCTCGGTTCGCCACTGACGATCGACAGGGGCATGGGCGAGCTTCAGGCAGGCGACATCTTCCTGCTGGCTTCCGACGGAGTCTGGGGCGCACTCCCCGAACATGAGCTCAGCTGGCACCTCGGTATGCTGGCCGACAGGCCGGAATCACCCGAAGCGACAGCGAAGTTGCTCGTCGATGCGGCGCTGGCCGCTGGCTCGAGAGACAATGCAAGTGCACTCGTCGTTCGCATTGCACAGCTACCCGAAGAAGCTCCGCTTGATGCGTCGCCCGACTCGCAGCCATTGCGAGGGGCGAAGCCGATAGCAAATCGCGATCCTTTCTTGCCATGGAAGATCGTCGGCGCGATCTCGCTGGTGGTGAACCTGTGGCTGCTGTATCTACTGATGGTGGGCTGACATGGTGGGCAGTGTTTGCCCCGAAGCGGGGCTCGCCCCCGCGAATCGCACCATGGCGGTACGCTTCCGCATCCGCCGCACCGTTTCGGAGCAAGTGCCATTCAGGCCATCAGCTCGGCCACGTCCAGCATTCGCTGCGCGAGGTCGACCAGCTTCAGGTTCTTGTCCATGGCCAGCCGGCGCAGCTTGGAATACGCCTCATCCTCCGTGCATTGCTGGCGCTCCATCAGCAAGCCCTTCGCACGCTCAATGATCTTGCGCTCGGCGAGCTTGTTGCGGGTTTCCTCGAGCTCGGAGCGCAGCGCTTCCTCGATCTTGAAACGGGTTACTGCCACGTCCAGCACTGCCTTCACCCGGTCGGCTGACAGTCCTGCCACCACATAGGCGGATACACCGGCCTTGATGGCCTCGTGCATCTTGGTACGGTCATCATCCTCGGTAAAGCAGACAATAGGACGACGAGCATTGGCGGTGGCGGCCACGACGCGCTGCAGGGCCGCATCGGATTGCTCATCGACGATGATGAGGTCGGGCTGCAGCTTCGCAATCTGCGCCTCGAGGTCCTCCGACGGCGGCAAGGCGGCGAGGATGTTGTACCCGTTCTCCAATAGCCCGATGCGCAGGGCACGCGCACGGTCTGCCTGCTCGATCGCGGCTTCGTCGGCGCCATCGGGTGCCACCAGCGAATTGACCACGACAATCTTCAGTCTTCTTGAATCGTTCATGATTTGATAAGCAATATCAGGCCGGCATTGGCCAGGCGGGGCGTACTCTACAATACGCATTTGCAAAAACCTTGCCATCTCCCTACCGCATGTTAGTCCTTGGTGTCGAATCCTCGTGCGACGAAACCGGCCTCGCTTTGTATGACACCGAGCACGGCCTGCGCGCACATGCCCTGCACTCGCAAATCGCGATGCATGAAGAATATGGCGGCGTGGTGCCGGAACTGGCGTCGCGCGACCATGTGCGACGCGCGCTGCCGCTGCTGGAACAGGTCATGGCCGACAGCGGCGCGGCACTGACCGACATTGATGCCATCGCCTACACGCAGGGGCCGGGACTGGCGGGTGCCCTGCTGGTGGGCGCGTCCGTGGCCAATGGTCTGGCGATGGCGCTCGACAAACCGGTGCTGGGCGTGCATCACCTCGAAGGACATTTGCTGTCACCGCTGCTGTCGGCCAGGCCGCCGGCCTTCCCATTCATTGCGTTGCTGGTATCCGGCGGCCACACGCAATTGATGCGTGTCGACGGGGTCGGTCAGTACGAGCTGCTGGGCGAAACCCTGGATGACGCTGCTGGTGAAGCATTCGACAAATCGGCCAAGCTGCTCGGGCTCGGCTATCCGGGCGGTCCGGCGATCTCGCGACTGGCCGAGTTCGGTGACCCGAACGCGTACAAGCTGCCGCGCCCAATGCTGCACTCGGGGAATCTGGAGTTCAGTTTCTCGGGATTGAAAACCGCGGTGCTGACGCTGGTGAAGCAGCACACGACGAATTTGTGCGAGCAGGACAAGGCCAACATTGCGCGCGCCTTCGTCGATGCGATCGTGGAAGTGCTGGTCGCGAAGTGTCTGAAGGCGCTGAAGGACAGCGGCATGAAGCGGCTGGTGATTGCCGGTGGTGTCGGCGCGAACAAGCAATTGCGCGCGGCGCTGGATGAGGCCGCATCGCGCAAGCGTTTCGAGGTGTTCTATCCTGAGCTGGAACTGTGCACCGACAATGGCGCGATGATTGCCTTTGCCGGCGCCTTGCGGATGCAGGCCAACCCGGCGGCAGCGAAGCGCGATTACGGTTTCAATGTGAAGCCGCGCTGGCCACTGGATGCGATCGTTTAGGTCGCCTTCTTGCCGATCCGGCTTTCCTTGCCGCTCAACAGATTCGCGATGTTCTTGCGGTGACGGTAGATCAGCAGCACGCTCATCAGCGCCACGGCGGCCAGCTTCACATCCGGGCCGAACAGCAATGTGTAATAGAACGGCGCGAATACTGATGCAATCAGCGCCGCCAGCGATGAATAGCGGAACGCATACGCCACCACGATCCAGGTCACCAGCGTCGCCAATCCGAGTATCGGGTTCAGACCGAGCAGTACGCCCAGCGCCGTCGCCACGCCCTTGCCTCCCTTGAAGCGGAAGAACAACGGCCACAGGTGACCGGCGAATACCGCCACCGCGATCAATGCGATACCAGCATCACTCAGTGCGAGCTTCTCATCGAACTGCACGGCAAGCCCGACCGGAATCCAGCCCTTTACACAATCACCGATCAGCGTCAGCACTGCTGCCAGCTTGTTACCTGTGCGGAGCACATTGGTTGCGCCCGGATTGCCGGAACCGAAGGTGCGCGGGTCTTCCAGACGGAACAGCTTGCTGACAACGATCGCGAACGAGATCGAGCCGAGCAGGTAGGCAACGACGGCGGCGGCAGCTGTGTTCATTACCGGATTCATGGATTTCCCCTGTTGATGTGGCCGACATTATGCATGAGCAGAAAGCACTCGCGTCCGGGCATGTAATGCGGACGTTCAGGCACGCGGATGATGCTGCGCATGTATCAGCTTCAGGCGCTCGCGCGCAACGTGGGTATAAATCTGCGTCGTTGAAATGTCTGCATGACCCAGCAGCAGCTGCACTACACGCAAATCAGCACCATGATTCAGCAAATGCGTTGCGAACGCGTGGCGTAGCGTGTGCGGCGACAGTGGCGCGTTGATGCCAGCCCTCACTGCATACTTCTTGATCAGGGTCCAGAACATCTGCCGGGTCATCGGACCACCGAGCGCGGTAACGAACAGCGCGTCTGAGGATTTGCCATCGAGGATGGCGGCGCGCGACTCCGCCAGATAACGCTCCATCCAGCGCCTTGCCTCCTCACCGAAAGGTACAAGCCGCGTCTTGCTGCCCTTGCCGGTAACGCGCAGCACGCCCTCGTTCATGCCGACCTCAATAGTTTTGATGAGCACCAGCTCGGACACGCGCAGACCGCTCGCATACATCAGTTCCAGCATTGTGCGATCGCGCAGGCCGAGCGCAGTGTTCACGTCGGGCGCTGCCAGCAGTGCTTCGACATGCTGCTCGGACAAGGTTTTCGGGAAGCGCGGCGGTTGTTTGGCCGACTTCAACTTCAGGCAGGGGTCGACTGCAATCCGGTGCATGCGCAGCGCATATTGATAAAAGCGCTTGAGCACCGCGAGGCGTCGATTCGATGAACTCGCCTTGCTGCTCGCATGCTTGTACGCGAAATAGCCGTTGAGATCGATCTCGGTCGCATCATGGAGGGTCTTGCGCCGCTCCTTGTGCAGCCATTCGGCGAGCAGCAACAAGTCGCGCCGGTAAGCATCGCGGGTGTTCTGGGACAGTCCGTCCTCCAGCCACAGCATGTCGCAGAATTCATCGATGATGGCCTGCCCCGGACGCAGGTCTTCGACACTACCGCCCGCGATTGTCGCTGCCTTGCTGCGCGTCGCCATCAATAGCCCGGCACCTGCTCGTGATGCAGCAGCCAACGTTTGACTTCATGATGGAAGCCACCGTCATGCAGCGCATAACCACCAAAGCCGCCGATGCCGCCTGAGGCCGTCACGCGGTGACAGGGAATCGCGACCGGAAACCAGTTTGCGCCACAGGCCTGACCCACGGCGCGCGGCGCCGAGCGGATCAGCTTGGCCACCTGACCATAGGTCAGCACTTCACCGCGCGGAATGGCGCTGATCACTTTCCATACCTTGCGCTGGTGCTCGGTACCCACCTCCGGCAAAGCCAGCGTGAACTTGAAATCGGGATCTTTCAGATAGGCGCGGACCTGCGACGCCACCTCTTTCGACAAAGGGTCGCGCGCAGGCTTGGCGTCATAACTGCGGGGCAGATAAGTCAGCTCCTTCAACTGCCCGTCATCGACGCGTATGCCGATGCCACCGAAGGGTGCGCTGACAATGGCGGAAAACTGCGGATCGGCATCCATGTTCATGCTTGCTCCTGCTCGCACTGCTGCGTCATTCTTCAACCAAACACCAGCCGCGGCAGCCAGAGCGAAATCTGCGGCAGATAAGTAATCATCAGCAGGAAGGCGATCATCGTCAACAACCAGGGCAAGACCGCGATGGTCAGTTCGCTGATGCCCATGCGCGCAATGCCGGAAGCCACATACAGGTTCAGCCCCACGGGCGGATGGCACATGCCGATCTCCATGTTGACCACCATGATGATGCCGAAATGCACCGGGTCCACGCCCAGCGCCGTCGCCACCGGAAACAGGATCGGCGCCATGATCAGCACGATCGATGACGGCTCCATCACATTTCCTGCCAACAGCAGCAACAGGTTCACCACCAGCAAGAAGCTGACCTGACCCAGGCCCTTGTCCATGATCCAGCCCGCCATCGCCTGCGGTATGCCTTCACTGGTCATCAGGAAGGAGAACAGCACAGCATTGGTAATGATATAGAGCAGCATCGCCGACATTGACGCCGAGTCGAGCAAGACCTTGGGCACCTGTTTCAGCGTCAGGTCTTTGTATACAAACACGGCGATCACGAACGCGTAGACTGCAGCCATCGCTGCCGCTTCGGTCGGTGTGAATGCGCCGCTGTAGATACCGCCAATGACGACTACGATCAGCAACAAGCCCCAGCCGCTGTCGCGGAAGGTCTTCCAGCGGGCCGCGACATCGGCACGCGGCATGCGCGGATAGTCATGCTTTTTCGCCAGCACCCAGGTCGTCACCCCCAACAGGAAGGCCAGCAGCAGGCCCGGCACCCCGCCGGCCATGAACCGCTTGCCGACCGACGTGTTGGTCGATACCGAGTACATCACCATCACGATGGATGGCGGAATCAGGATGCCGAGCGCACCCGAGGTCGTGATCACGCCGGCACCGAAGCGCTTTGGATAGCCCTGCTTCACCATCGCCGGCAGCAGGATGGATCCAATCGCGACCACCGTCGCCGGCGACGAACCCGACACGGCCGCAAACAATGCGCAGGCGACGACGCCGGACAGCGCCAGGCCGCCATGCCAGTGCCCGACCATCGATGTCGCGAAATCGATCATCCGGCGCGCGACGCCGCCGTGCGTGAGGAAATTACCGGCCAGGATGAAGAACGGGATGGCCATGATCTCGAACTTCTCGATACCGGTGAACAGCTTCAGCGCGACGGCTTGTACCGGCACGTCCGTCATCGTGAACAGGAAGCTCAGTACCGTGAGGCCGAGGGCAATCGAGATCGGCATCCCGGTCAGCATCAATACGACCAGCAGGCCGAAGATGAACAGGCTGTTCATTGGCGTCCCTCCGCGGCATCGGTGACCAGGCCTTCGACATGCGCATGGTCATGCACCGGCAATTCGCCGCCGCGTGCGAAGCGCAACGCCACCTGCAGGAAGCGGAAGCACATCAGCGAGGAGCCCAGCGGAATCGCGAGGTAGACGATCCAGATCGGCACTTCCAGCACCTCGGAGGTGCTGGATGTCGACGACAGCTCGAATACGAAGTCCGCGCCAAACGCGGCAATCAGACCGGTGAACAGCGCGCCGGCTATCAGCCCGAACAAGACCATCGCTCGCCGCTGGCCCTCCGGCAGCCGGTTCACCACAACATCGACGCCGACGTGGATGCCGGTACGTACGCCATAAGCCGCGCCGAACTTGGCCATCCAGACGAACAGGTAAATCGTCAGTTCCTGTGCCCAGCTGGTATTGAGTCGCAGCAGCCAATCCTGCAGCATCGGTATCGGCAGGCTGGACGCATAACGATGCAGCACAGCGACAAAAATAATGAGCGTCGCGACGCCCATCAGCGTCGCGATCAGCCATTCCTCCAGATGGTCCAGGATCCTCGTCATGCGATCACTTCGCGGCCACGGTCTTGTTCACCGCATCGATCAGGTCCTTCCCGATGCGAGCTTCCATCGTCTTCTGCACCGGCAGCAGCGCCTTGCGCCACGCCGCTTTCTCGGCCTCGGTCGGCACGTGGATCGTCGTCTTGCCCGACTTCTTCACCGCATCCAGCGCCTTGTCGTTTTCTTCCTGCGCGATCTTGTCGGCATAGATCGTCGCCTCTTTCATCGCGCCTTCGAGCTGGGTGCGGATATCTGCCGGCAGTTTGTCCCAGAACTTCTTGTTCACGATGACCGCATACCCGATGTAACCGTGGTTGGTGACGGTCAGGTGCTTCTGCACCTCATGCATCTTCTGCGTATACAGATTGGACGGCGGATTCTCGGTGCCGTCGACCACGCCGGTCTGCAGCGCCTGGTACACCTCGGAGAAAGCCATCACCTGCGGGTTGGCGCCCAGTGCGCGCATTTCTTCGTCCAGCACCTTGGAGGCCTGTATGCGCATCTTCAGGCCCTTCATGTCGGCCGGCACATGCATGGGCCGGTTGGACGACATCACCTTGAAGCCATTGTCCCAGTAGGCAAGGCCGAGGATGCTCTTGGACTCCAGCTTCTTCAGCAGGTCGCGGCCGATGGGACCATCCGTGACACGATCAAGCGCAGCCTGGTCGGGGAAGATGTAAGGCAGATCGAACAACTCGAATTCCTTCACGCCCAGCGGGCCGAACTTGGCCAGCGACGGCGCCAGCATCTGCACTGCGCCCAACTGCAGCGCTTCCATTTCTTCCTTGTCCTTGTAGAGCGTACTGTTCGGATAGACCTCGACCTTCACGCGACCCTTGGTCGCGGCCTCGGCCAACTCACGAAATTTGTCGGCGGCCTTGCCCTTGGGCGTGTCCCGCGCCACCACATGGCTGAACTTGATGATGATAGGAGCGTCGGCTTGCGCCGGCAGCTGGAAGGCGGTGAGCGCGCAGGCGAGCAGCGCCGCGGCAAACGGGAATCGGGGCTTCATAGGGTCTCCGGGAGAATGGGGGTCTTGTTATTTTTGTCTCGTCGCGTATTGTGTCTGCTCACTGACAGGCTGACAACCTCTTGTCAGAAAGGTGCTTCTTTATCCATTCGGCAGTCCATGTCGGGCCAGCGCCCATTGCACATGCTCGCGCACCAGGGCCGACGGATGCGCAAGCCGCGAGCGCAACGCGGCGACCAGCGCAGGATCGCCGCGCAAGCCCGCTTCCGTCGATGCGGCATTGCCGAGCCCGACTGCGATATTGCGCAGCCAGCGCTCATGGCCAATGCGGCGGATGGCGCTGCCCTCGAGACGGGTATTGAAGTCCTCTTCTGTCCATGCAAACAGCGCCACCAGCGACGCCGCATCCAGTCCGTTACGCACATCGAAGTCCGACAACGCACTGCGCTGCGCGAATTTGTTCCACGGGCAGACAAGCTGGCAATCATCGCAGCCATACACGCGGTTGCCGATCAGGGGACGCAAGTCTTCAGGAATGCTGTCCTTCAGCTCGATGGTCAGGTAAGAAATACAGCGCCGCGCGTCAAGCCGGTAGGGTCCGACGATGGCCTGCGTCGGACAGGCATCGATGCAGGCGCGGCATTCGCCGCAGTGGGCCGTGGTGGCTTCATCCACCGGCAGTGGCAGGTCGGTGTAGATCTCGCCCAGGAAGAACATCGAGCCCGCATCGCGATTGAGCAGCAGGGTATGCTTGCCACGCCAGCCGAGGCCGGCACGCTGTGCGAGCTCGACTTCCATCACCGGAGCGGAGTCAGTGAACACCCGATACCCAAAGGGTCCGACTTCCAGCGCGATGCGCTCGGCCAGTTGCTGCAGCCGCGCGCGCAACACCTTGTGATAGTCGCGGCCGCGTGCATAGACCGAGACCACGGCGGCAGCCGGGTCGGCATGCCGGCGCTGTTCGTCACTACGCCAGTCGGATGCCTCTGTATCGGAGGTTTCTGCACGCGGCAGGTAATCCATCCGCGCGCAGATCACGCGCAAGGTGCCCGGCACCAGTTCTGCAGGCCGTGCACGCTTGCTGCCGTGGGCCGCCATATAATCCATCTGCCCGTGGAAACCAGCGCCGAGCCAGGCTTGCAACTGGTTCTCCGCATCGCCAAGGTCGACATCGACCACGCGAACTTCGGCAAAGCCGAGCTCGCGCCCCCAGTCGCGCAGCGATCGTGACAGCGTGGCAAGTTGTTCAGATGTCGCAGGCACGGGCAAAGTCAGGATGAAAAATGGCAGGGTTGGCCGCACCGTCAGTGAACGCTGGCGACCGCAAAATGTGAACAGCACGGACATTGTAAGCAATGCGCACCTGGAAGGAATTTCTGAAGGACGAAGCCGGCAGCGCCGCCCTTGGCCATGCGCTGGCGCGTGTGCTGGTCCCCGGCCTGTCGCTGCACCTGCATGGCGACCTCGGTGCCGGCAAGACCTTCATCACCCGCGCGCTGCTGCATGCGGCCGGCCATGACGGGCGCGTGAAGAGCCCGACCTACACCCTGGTCGAGCCCTATGCGATTACGCTGGCCGGCAGGCCCGTCGAATTGATGCATTTCGACCTGTACCGCATGGGCAGCGCCGAAGAGTTCATCGATGCCGGATTCCGCGAGCATTTCGGGGCTGACAAGGTGTGCGTGGTCGAATGGCCGGAGCGCGCGACGGGACTGATACCCGCTGCAGATATCGATCTGTTTCTTGCACCCAAAGGTGAAGGGCGTACGGTAGAATTGCGCGCGAACACTGATCTGGGCGCCACATGTCTGGAAAACCTGCACCTGAGCCCCAACCTGTAGCATCCCGCACGCGCCGCACCGCACTGAAGGCTGGCGCGACCCTGCTGCTGTCCCTCGTCTCTACCCGCATCGCCCATGCTGCGCAAATCGTCGCCGTCCGCGTTTGGCCGGCTGCCGACTACACGCGTGTCACGCTGGAGAGCGACAGCAAGCTCAAGGCCACGCATTTCCTCGTGCAGAACCCGAACCGCGTCGTGATCGACATCGACGGCGTGGACCTCGATCCCAAGCTGAAGAGCCTGGTCGCGAAGGTGCAATCGAACGACCCCTACATTGCGCAAGTGCGCGTCGGACAGAACCGACCCGGCGTGGTGCGCCTGGTGTTCGACCTGAAAGAAGACATCCAGCCGCAAGTCTTCACGCTCGATCCGGTCGGCGAGTACCGGCACCGGCTGGTGTTCGACTTGTATCCGGTGAAGGAAGCGGACCCGATCGCCGAGCTGCTGAAGAAAAGCCCGGCAACCACGGGGACGCCACCGCTGGCAGCACGCCCATCCGAGCCGACAGCGAAGCAAGCGGATGACGACAAGCTGCCGGAAATGACGCGCATGGTCACCATTGCGCTCGACCCCGGCCATGGTGGTGAAGACCCGGGCGCCGTCGGGCGCGGCGGCAATTACGAAAAGAATGTCGTACTGGCGATTGCACACCGGCTGAAAGCCAAACTGGAGCAGCAACCGAACATACGCGTGATGCTCACGCGTGACGGCGACTATTTCGTGCCGCTGAACGTTCGTGTGCAGAAAGCGCGCAAGGTCCAGGCTGACCTGTTCGTGTCCATCCATGCGGATGCCTTCATCGAGCCGACCGCGCGCGGCTCGTCCGTGTTCGCGTTGTCGGAAAAAGGGGCCAGTTCGACGGCTGCACGCTGGCTGGCGAACAAGGAAAACGCGGCCGACCTGATCGGCGGCATCAACATCCGCAGCAAGAACCAGCAACTGGCCAGCGTGCTGCTCGACCTGTCGACCACGGCACAGATCAATGACAGCCTGAAGCTCGCCAAATCCGTGCTCGGCGAAATCGGATCGATCAACAAGCTGCACAAAGCTCAGGTGGAACAGGCGGGCTTTGCGGTGCTGAAGGCGCCCGATATCCCGAGCATCCTGGTCGAGACCGCGTTCATCTCGAATCCGGAAGAAGAAGCCAAGCTGACCGACGAGCGCTACCAGGACCAGATGGCAGAGGCGCTGATGCGCGGCATCCGCAAATATGTACTCAAGCACCCGACGCTCAATCGCGGGCGCATGACCTGACGCCTCAGGCGGCGCCTTTCCCTGCGCGTACGCGTGCGACCAGCTTTTTTGCGAAGCGCCAGGCTGCAGCTGCCGCGACCGGGCCGGCGGCTGCCGCAAAACCGACCAGCACGATGGTGTTCAGGTGGTCGCGAATAAAAGGCATGTTGCCGAAGAAGTAGCCGGCCATCACCAAGCCCACCACCCAACCAAGCGCACCGGTGATGTTGTACAGCTGGAAGCGCGCCATACCCATGTCGGACACACCGGCGACGAAAGGCGCGAAGGTACGGATCACCGGCAGCCAGCGCGCCAGCACCACGGTCTTGCCACCATGCTTTTCGAAGAAAGCATGCGTCTTCTCCAGCGCCGCACGGTCCAGCCAGCGGTAGTTGTGCGTGAATGCGCGCGCACCGATCGCGCGCCCCACCAGATAGTTGACCGTGTTGCCGGTGACGGCCGCCAGCACCAGCACCGTGGTCAGAAGTGGCGCGCTCATGCCGCCTTTGGCACAGACAGCGCCGGCCATGAACAACAGCGTGTCGCCGGGCAGGAAAGGGAAGACGACCAGGCCAGTCTCGGCAAACACGATCGCAAAAAGCACCGCATAGACCAGTGAGCCATGCAGCGCCAGCAGGCTGTCGAGCGATTTATCGACGTGAAGAATGAGGTCGAGCAGTTGCGAGAAGTCCATGGCTGGTGTGGTGGAAGTGGACGCACCTGGCCGAGCTCGCGCCCCTGAACCACAGGGCACCGGACGCGTCAGGCGCAAAAGCCCGGATGATACACGCAGCCTGCAGCGATCTCCTGCGGAAAAGACAGAGGTTCCGCTCGGTATAATCGCGTGATGAACACCGCGATCCGCGCCGAGCGCATCATCCGCCAGCTTCCCGACCAGTTGATCTCGCAGATCGCGGCTGGTGAAGTGATTGAACGGCCGTCCGCCGTCGTCAAGGAACTGCTCGAGAATGCGCTGGATGCGGGCGCGACGCAGCTGACGATCCGGCTGGAAGCCGGCGGCGTCAAGCGTATCGCGATCAGCGATAACGGCTGCGGCATACCGCCGGCACAAATGCCGCTGGCACTGGCACGCCACGCGACTTCCAAGATCGCCAACCTGCACGACCTGGAAAACGTCACCACGCTCGGCTTCCGCGGCGAAGCGCTCGCATCGATCGCATCGGTTGCGCAACTGACGCTGACGTCGCGCACTGCCGATGAACCGCATGCCTGGCAGGTCGATGGCCAGCAGCCGGACGCGGCCAGCCCGGCTTCGGGCGGGCAAGGCACGATGGTCGACGTTCAGGACCTTTACTTCAACACGCCGGCGCGTCGCAAGTTCCTGAAATCCGAACAGACCGAGTATGGTCACTGCGTGGAAGTCGTGCGACGTCTCGCGCTGGCGTGCCCCGATGTGCGCTTCACCGTTACACACAATGGCAAGACGACTGAGCACTGGCAGGAAGCCGGTCTCGAACAGCGAAGCGCACAGATTCTGGGCGATGAGTTCGCACAGGCGCGGCTACCGCTGCAGGAAGCGGCCGGCCCGCTGACGCTGCAAGGCTTCGTTGGCCTGCCGACCGCTGCGCGCGGCCGCGCCGATTCGCAGTATTTCTATGTCAATGGCCGCTTCGTGCGCGACAAGCTGCTGACGCATGCGGTGCGCGCGGCTTATCAGGACGTGCTGCATGGCGACCGCTTCCCGTCCTATGTGCTGCAGCTCGATCTCGATCCGGCATTGGTCGACGTGAACGTGCATCCATCGAAAATCGAAGTGCGATTCCGCGACAGCCGCGCGGTGCACCAGTTCGTGTTCCATGCGGTCAGCCGCGCACTGGCCAGGACCACGGCCGGTGAACAAGGCAGTTCGCCGGCGCAGCCGCCGAGCTCGGTATCCTCATCCGGCGGCACACTGCCATGGGTGGCGATGCCGCAGCGCCAGGCGTCGCTGATGGTGGCGCAAGATCCGGTGTTGTACGGCACGATGTTCGCGGATGCCTTGCACCGTCCATCAGGAAATGCCAGCCAGACGAGCAGCGAGTTGTCCGCCTTGTTCGGCAACGACGCGCGCAATGACGCGCGTAACGGCGCAGCCGCGCCGCGCTTTGGCAGCGCGGGTGCTGTGAATGCTGGCAGCACGATGGACGCCAATGAAGAATTCCCACTTGGCTTCGCGCTCGCGCAGCTGCATGGCATCTACGTATTGGCGCAAAACCATGCCGGGCTGGTACTGGTCGACATGCATGCGGCGCACGAGCGCATCCTGT
>CAZCDW010000015.1:0-5908 GCA_964497485.1 uncultured Bifidobacterium sp. | reverse complement strand
CGAGCAGTTCAAGCAAGCGCTCGACACCGATGCCGTGCAGTTGCAGCCGCTGCTGATACCGGTCACTTTCCATGCCGACCCGGTCGAAGTCGGTACCGTGGAAGAAAACGCGTCGGTACTCACCGCACTCGGCTTTGATATCGCGGCGATGTCGCCGACCACGCTGGCGGTGCGCGCGATTCCAGCACTGCTGCGCAACAGTGATGCACAGGCCCTGGCACGTGACGTGCTGCGCGACGTGCGCGAATTCGGCGGCTCGCACGTGCTGGTCGAGCGTCGCAACGAGCTGCTGGGTACGCTGGCCTGCCATACGGCCGTGCGCGCGAACCGTCTGCTGACCGTGCCTGAAATGAATGCACTGCTGCGCCAGATGGAAGCCACCGAGCGCTCCGACCAGTGCAATCACGGTCGGCCGACCTGGGTACAGCTGGCGCTGTCCGACCTCGACAAGCTGTTCCTGCGCGGCCAGTAAGCCGGCGCGATCCGATCTCAGGCCACTGACCTCATGAATCACACACCCCATCCGCAATTCGGGCACGCGCCTATCCTCGTGCTGGTCACGGCCATGCTGATGATGCAGCCGCTGTCGACCGACCTGTACCTCGCCTCGCTGCCCAGCCTGGCCAGCGTATTCGACGTCCCTGTGGCGACCGTTCAGCTGACGCTGACGCTGTTCGTGATCGGCTTCGGCAGTGCGCAACTGGTGGTCGGGCCTTTGTCGGATCGTTTCGGCCGCAGACCTGTCGTGCTGACGGGACTCGGCCTCTATGTGGCGGCCAGTGTATTGTGCGGCCTCGCGCAGTCGATCAACTTGCTGATCGCGGCGCGCTTTCTGCAGGCGCTGGGTTGCTGCGCCGCCGTGATGGTGGCGCGCGCCATTGTCCGTGATGCGTATGCGCCCGAGCACAGCGCGCGTGTGATCGCCCGCGCAAGTACCTGGATCTCGCTGGCGCCCATCATCGGGCCTATCCTCGGTTCGTATTTGCAGGTCACGTTTGGCTGGCGCTCGGCGTTCGTCGCGCTCGGCACTTTCTCAGCGTGCGTGATGGCAGCCTGCATACTGCACCTGCCGGAAACTAACGAACACAAGAACCCGCAGGCCACCAACCTGCGCGGGCTGATCGACAACTACAGGCTGGTGCTCGGCTCGCGCGAGTTCTGGCTGTACGTGATGCCGGGGGCGCTGTCGTATGGCGGCATCTTCCTGTTCATCTCGGGATCGAGCTTCGTATTGATCAAGGTGCTGGGCGTGCCCACGCAATGGTTCGGCTTCTGCTTCGGCGCCGGTGTGTCCGGCTACATGACCGGTACCCTCGTCTGCCGCCGACTACTGAAGAGCATCAGCGGCGAACAGGCGCTGCGCATAGGCACCAGCGTGTCAATGGCGGCAGGAATCTACTTCCTGATCGCGACGCTGCTGGGTCTGTGGCACTGGTCGATGGTGGTATTCGCGATGTTCTTCGCCATGGTCGCGCACGGCATCAACTTCCCGGTCACGCAATCGGGAGCCGTCTCGCCGTTCCCGAAGCAGGCCGGTACGGCTGCCGGGCTCATGGGCGCGATCTTCATGGCCTTCGCGTTCGTCATCGGCAGCATCGTCGGCGCCACGCACAATGGCACGCTGTATCCGCTGGCGATCTTCTCGGCGGTACTTGGCAGTCTGAACTTCCTGTCGGTGCGGCTGATTGCCAAGCGTGCCGAGTTCGCCTGAGCGTTGTGCCGTGACAAGCAACACCAAACCACTGGCCGTGGCCATCATGGGCCCGACCGCGTCAGGCAAGACGGCGGCCGCGCTCGAGATCGCGCGGCACCTTCCCTGCGAGATCATCTCTGTGGATTCCGCGCTCGTGTATCGCGGCATGGACATCGGTACTGCGAAGCCAACCCCAGCAGAGCGCGCAGCCGTACCGCACCATCTGATCGACACGCTCGATCCAACCGAATCCTATTCGGTGAGGCAGTTCCGCGATGATGCCATACGCATGACCAGCGACATCATCGCGCGTAACAAGCTGCCGCTGCTGGTGGGCGGCACCATGCTGTATTTCAAAGGGCTGCGCGATGGCCTCGATGACCTGCCGCAGGCAGACCCGGCGCTGCGCGCGCAGATCGACATGGAGATCGCACGCCACGGCGTGCCGGCATTGCACCGGCGCCTCGCCGAAGTCGATGCACCGACCGCTGCACGCCTCAAGCCCACCGATACGCAACGCATACAGCGCGCGATGGAGATCTACCTGCTGACCGGGCAGCCGATGTCCTCATTGCTGGCCAAGGCGCCACCGCCCGCGTTACCGTTCGAACTGATGCCGATCGCACTTGAACCCTCGGACCGCAGCGTCCTGCACCAGCGCATCGAGCAGCGTTTCGATGCGATGCTGGCTGCTCGACCCGGCCTGCTGGATGAAGTGCAGGGCTTGCGCGCACGCGGCGATTTGCACCTTGGCCTGCCATCCATGCGATGCGTCGGCTACCGGCAAGCGTGGGAGTCTCTGGATGGCCAATACGACCTCGCGACGATGCGCGACAAGGGTATCGCCGCCACTCGCCAGCTGGCCAAACGTCAGCTGACCTGGTTGCGCAGCATGGACGACCGGATCGTGATCGATTGCCTTGCCCCAGACGCCGCGACGCATGTACTGGCAAAACTGCAAGAAAAGCGGTCAACGCCCGTCAGTTGACAGGGCGCACCGCGGCCGTCATAATTTCGGGCTTCGTGGTGATATAGCTCAGCTGGTTAGAGCACAGCACTCATAATGCTGGGGTCGGTGGTTCAAGTCCACCTATCACCACCAGAATTCAACAGTAAATCAAGCACTTGGAGCGATCCAAGTGCTTTTTTTACGCCCCAAAATAGTCTAATTTTCACTAGACTACCTTTCAATCTTGTAACGCCCTTTTCCCCGCATTACCGCCTTTGGTTTTTGCAGCGATTTTGCCGTTTTATGTTTGGCATGACTTGCATGACTGTCGGGGGATTCTGTAGCGATCAATTCCGAAACTGCTGTGCGACCAGTTCTCAACAGACAAATTCCCCCATCACGGTCGGATTAACTGGAGAGAGACGGTTTTTTCAATAAACACAAGATTACGTGCCCGTACCTGCAGGAACATACAAAAGTACTGAAATTTATAAATCAAACTAAAATCGAACCGAGCAATTTGATCCATCCGATCGTAGCCATGTTGACTACTTATTTGAAACTCAAACATCAATGAAAAAATCCTTGAAACTCATAATGATTGCGTTGCTGCTAGTTTCACAAACGGCCTACTCGCAGAATCAAAGGAAATACACTCCGGCAGAAATTGCGATCAATCCATTCGGCCAAAAGAAATCCGTGCTCCAGGATTTCATGGATGATGGCGGAATCAATCGGCACAATTCGTGGTGGGGGCTTACCCTCGTCGCTTTCAACATGCGGTTCGATGTAAAAGACGAGTCCACCTCTGTATTGGTAAACACAATCAGCACAATCAAGGAAGTCAGAAACGCCGGAAACATCCTCTGCGGCTTCAAGGATGGCGACTGGGCTCGCAAAAATGATCCCGACGGCAAAGTACTTCTGGATGCCGAAAACAAATTTTGCAAGGCAGGGATCGACAATTTCGTTGCAGGTGAGGGCATCGTCACCCTGTCGATCACCCGCAAATAACGGTGACATGCACTTGCGTTACTTGCGTGTCGAGCGCTTAAGCAGAAATGCCGGAATCTGAACTTCGGCATCCCGCTGCTGCGACACGGTGGTCGGCTCGGCCTTGGGCACCATCCCGCCGAAATCCTTGTCGGACAATTCCATGTCGAGCTTCTTCGCATACAGCTTCAGCAAGCGCGCCAGCTCTTGCTCGCTGTTGAAGTGCTGGAATTCCGAGCGTTCGATGGCCGTGATCTGTCGAGGCGTCATCCCGGAAAGACGGGAGACATCCGCGATTTCGAGCCCGAGGGCCATCCTGCGATCACTGAGCTTCTTGCCAATCATCGACGCATCGGTTCTGCTGAACGTGCGGCGATAATAGCCATAAACTGTTGATTCGGTGCAAGAATTTTGTAGGCAAGCTGAAATTTTTTGCCGAATAGGCTAGCTTATTGAAAACAAATTTCGGCCGCGAAAAAGCCTGTCACCATTTCAAGCGCTGCCCTGAACGAGCGGCGGCGGCAAGCCGACAATGAAGCGCGCTCCGCCGCCGGGCCGCAGTCCGGCTCGGATAAAGCCGCCATGCAGGGCCAGTACTTCCCGGCACAGCCACAGCCCGAGACCGATACCGTCGCTCTTGGTGGTTTGGAATACCTCAAACACGGACTCCCATTGCATGGGGTCGATGCCCGGGCCATTGTCCTCGACCACGAGTTCCGTTTGCGTGCCGGCGTCGGCACCTGAGACCCAGATACGGCGATCTTCCGTTCGGTTATCCAGCACTGCGTCAATCGCATTATTGAGCAAGTTCAGCAGCACCATCTGCAATTGCGATTCGTCGGCGAACACATGGACGTCGGGCTGGATCGTGATCTCGATGCTAATGCTGCCGTTCTCCAGCCTCGGCTGTACCAGATCCAGCACTTCGTCGACCGCCTCTTGCAGCCGCAGGCTGACCGGGCTCTTCTCACGATTGTTGATGAAGCGCTTCAGGCGCTGCACGATCGAAGATGCGCGGCGGCTGCCCTCGACGATATTGAGCAGCCGCTGCTGCCGCTGGTCGTCCTGCAGTTTGTCGAGGTCGTCGCGCATCAGAATTTGTGCATTCAGCTGGATGGCCGCCAGTGGCTGGCTCACCTCATGCGCAAGCGCCGCAGAGAACATGTTCAGATTACGCGTCTTGTTGGCAACCATCAGCGCCTGCAGCAATCGCTGCTTCTCGTCGATGCTCTGTTGCAGTGACTGGTTCAGCTGCCGGATCACCTGATTCTCGCCTTCGGCCTGGTTCAGGCTGGCCATGGTCGATTCCAGCGTGCGGTTGGCCGCGTCTTCCAGCTGCAGTACGCGCTCGAAGAAGAAATTGTTGATCGAAAAAACCAGCAGGAAAGTGGCCAGGGTAGGCAGCAAGCGCGACAGGGTCAGCAGCAGGTTTTCCTGATGCACGTGCTCGAGGCTATGGATATCCGACATGGACAGCAGGATTGCCCGCCCGACCAGCATCAGGAAAATGAGCGTGGCGATCGCCAGCGTGATGCGCAGCTGGCTGGATTTTTGGATGCGCTGGATATGGCTGGTCTCAATGATCAGCCACAGGGATGCGGCCGCAAAGATGCAAGTTGAGTAAGTCGCACGGAGCACGTAATAGCCGCTGCCCAGCTGGCGGATGATATCGAAGATGATGGCAGCTACGATCAGGGCCACGACCAGCCACAGCTTCAGGCGCCGCGTCAGCGGTGCGCGGAACGATCGCAATGCAGCGCACATCATCACGCTGGCGCACCAGCCAAATACATTCATCGCCGTCACCACGAAACCGGGCGCATTCGGCACCAGGCCGGCGAGCAGGAAATTGACCGTCAGGCAGGCGATCGCGATCGGCCAGTAAATGCTGATGTGCTTGAGCAGGCGATCGCGCGAACGCGGCACGAACTCCAGCAACAGCCCGAGGTAGAGGAAGGCCAGAACAAAGCCGAGAAGTTCGGTCGACATAAAGTAAGGCTAGGGGATAAAGACGGCTGTTAAACCCAATTCTTTCTGTATTGCATCACTTTACCAGTGCAGGCATGGGGATTCCTGCCAACGCGGCGCTGAAAAGCCTGCCCCCGGCTGTTATACTTTTCAGCATTCCACCCCGATCGCTGCCATTTGCCGTCGTTTTCCCCTGCTCATCCTGCGGGAAACCGGCCGCCGCGCTCCACCCCAGATGCAAAAAAAGCTATTCATCAAGACCTTCGGCTGCCAGATGAACGAGTACGACTCGGACAAGATGGCCG
>CAZCDW010000014.1:0-26752 GCA_964497485.1 uncultured Bifidobacterium sp. | reverse complement strand
TTCGGTACCGGCTATTCCAGCCTCAGCCACCTCGCCCAGCTGCCGATCGACAAGCTGAAGGTCGACAAGGCCTTCGTCACCCACATTGATTCGGACCAGCGCTCGCTGGCGATCGCCGAGACCGTGCTCGCACTGGGGCAGAAGCTTGGCGTCGAGACCGTCGCCGAGGGCATCGAGAACCCGGGCGCGTTCAGCATGCTGCGCGACCTCGGCTGCGGCCTGGCGCAAGGCTACCTGATCGGACGGCCGATGCGGCCTGAACAGCTGAGCGACTGGCACACAGCGCGCGAATCATCGATGCGCGTGATGCCCGCCTGAAAAAGCTTGTGACGGCGTAAAGACCGTTCGCGCTGAATGCCATGCCGGCAGCGTCGCTTGTCAGTGCTCAATGAGGCACTTCCTCCCTTCCCTAAGTTCTCGAATGGCCATGCCGGCAGATACCGGTGGCGTATTCACTGACCAGGGAACGGGGAGCGATCATGAGAGTTTGCGTTGACAGTATCGGGACCAAGTGCGGGGCCGTGAGCGGGGCCGCCCTGGCCTTGCTGTTGCTGCTGGCGGGCTGTGGCAGCGGCGGTGGCGGAAGCACGAGCGGCAGCGGCGCCGTCATCAAGCCGGAATCGGGGGGCACCACGACCATGAGCTGCCCCGAAGCCGGCACTCAGTGCTCGGGCAGTACCATCTTGCGCACCGACGGTGGCATTGCGCTGACGGCATCCGGGGTGCAGGTCTATGGGACATCGACCAATGACCTCGAGGTGCCGAACACGATGCCGGCGGTCGCCTTCGGACTGCAGCCCGCGAGCGGCGGACTGGCCGACATCCGCGTCAGGCGCGACGTCAACGGACTGGTGAACAGCGTGGCACTGGTACTGAGCAAGCTCGGCTTGTCGTGGGATGGACAGAACGAACGCCCGACCATCATCGAAACTTTCCTCGCACAACCGGGCCGCGTGCAAATGGATGCCGATGGCAAGATTACGACCACGGCGCTGCCGCCGTCGAGCGACCTCGGCTTCTATGACTATGCGCGCAAGGGCAAGGCCGGCACACAAGCGCATTACGCCAACAATGCTTACTTCCCGCGTAGCGAGGACATCCGCTGTCCGTCGGATGCGATGGCCTGTCCGCAAAAGGAGACCGACGGCGTGCAGAACTTTGCCGGCGACTGGCGCAATGGCGGCACCTTGCCTGACAACGCATTCGCGACTCGATTACATGAAGACGGCGCCACCGATGCCGGCGACAATGCCGACGCCAATGGCAACCCAGTAGCGCCGCCGAACGGTCGCGGCGTACCCTTCCCGGGCTTCAAGGGCTTCCGCAATTTCCATGACTGGAGCTACCAGTACGCCAACCTGGCGTCGTGGATCACACAGGACACGGTGGAAATCTCGGAATGGGGCGGCGCATATGAGCACAACAAGGGCCGGCGTGGCTTCACCGCATTCGGTCAGGTGACGCCGCCGGCATCGGTGCCGACCACGGGAACGGCGCGTTACATTGGCTACCTGAAAGGCTGGTGGAGCTTTGACCCCACGCTGGATTCGTATCCGATCGCCGGCGATATCGAAGCCGTCGTCGATTTCGCCGCACGCACTGTGAAGCTGACGATCATGTCGACCCGCATCGACGAGGGCACACAAGATCCGGTGCCCGTCGCGCTGACGACAACGGTGAACATCAGCAGCGCGCAATTCGCGAATTACTTCAACGGCGATGCATCCAACGCCAACTTGTCGGGTGCTTTGTCCGGGCGCTTCTTTGGGCCGGTGGCGACGGGCGGTAGCGGACAGGCTCCGGCGGAACTTGCCGGCGCATTCCGGCTGGTGGCAGCCAACAACGGGCCGGTCGCCATTGGCGGCTTCTTGCTGAGGAAAGTCTGAGACCGCCCTCGGTATCTGCGCAACGCAAGACTGGCTGATTGAAACGGGCGGCGCATCAGCGCCGCCCGGCCTGGTCATGTACAAAATTCGGCCATCCCGAGATCGTTTTGCCAACTCGCCGGTCAAACTCCGTTCAGGCGTTTTAACAAGACGATATTGACGGAAACCGACAATGAAAGCATTCGAAATTCATCGCGCAACCAAATGCCGCGCGAAGCTGCGGCTTGGCATGTCCGGCCCGGCGGGCAGCGGCAAGACTTACTCGGCATTACTGATCGCCCATGGTCTCAGCGGCCAGAGCGGCGCTATCGGCCTGATCGACACCGAGCATGGCAGCGGCGACTTGTACGCGGACCTGCTGCCCGAAGGCTATGACGTGCTGTCGCTGACCCCGCCCTACACGCCGGCGCGTTATATCGAGGCCATTCATGCGCTGGAAGATGCAGGCGTGCAAACGATCATCGTTGACAGCCTGTCGCATGCATGGACTGGTGAGGGCGGTTCGCTGGACAGGCACGGCAAGATCGCCGATCGCTCGGGCAACAGCTGGCAAGCCTGGCGGCAAGTCACGCCAGAGCACAATGCGCTGGTCGAGGCGATGCTGCAAAGCCCCTGCCATGTGATTGCGACCATGCGCGCCAAAACCGACTATGTACAAGAGAAGGACGAACGCACCGGGCGGCAGGTGGTGCGCAAGATCGGCCTTGCGCCCGTGATGCGAGACGGCATCGAGTATGAATTCACCATCTTCATGGAGCTCGACAGCCAGCACCTCGCGCATGTGGGCAAGGACAGGACGCGGCTGTTCGACGGCATGATCCTGCGCCCCGATGAACAGATGGGACGTGAGCTGCTGGCCTGGCTGGACAGTGGCGCACAGGAGCCGGTACGCATCGGACTGCATGACGCGCAGCGTCAGGCACTGCTGGAGGCCATCGACAGCTCGGACACGCTGGATGACCTGTACCGCGCTTTCGCGCATGGCTACCGCGCGGCGAATGCCTTGCAAGACCTGGCCGCACTCGACGAATTCACGCAGGCCAAGGACAGGCGCAAGGCCCTGCTGGAGCACCGACAGGAAGGCGAGCAAGCGCTGCCCGCGTGATGGCATCAGCGTCCCCGCGCGGGAAGCCGGGGGTATTCGAGACACGCAGCACAGAATGAAAAACCAAGGACATCACGATGACTGGAACATTGAACAAGGCTTTGCTGATCGGGCACCTCGGCCATGACCCGGACGTGCGCACCATGAACAGCGGCGAGCCGGTGGCCCACCTGTCAGTGGCGACCAGCGAGGCATGGAAGAACAAGTCCACCGGCGCGCGCCGGGATGCGACCGAATGGCACCGCGTGGTGCTGTACAAGCGGCTGGCCGAACTGGCGCAACAGCACCTGAAGAAAGGTGCGCTGGTCTACATCGAAGGCCATCTGCAGACACGCAAATGGACCGGCAAGGATGGCGTCGAGCGTCACACGACCGAGATCGTCGGTGACGAGTTGCGGATGCTGCAGCGGGCGCCGGACAGCCGGCCCGCACTGCAGATGCATGAAGACCCGGTGCCCGATCGGCAACTGGTGCAACGCGAACGCACCGTGGGCCAGGGTATGCCGTTCTGAGTGCTGAACCCGCGCGGTGCATCCAACATCATGGGCAGCCCGCCGCTACTCGAAGCGGCCGAGGCGAATGGACATCAGGCGCGCATCCAGCGCAAACCCTCCACTGTCGCCGCACGCGGTCGGTACTCGCAACCCACCCAGCCGTCATAGCCGAGTTCATCCAGCAATTTGAACAGCCACGGATAGTTCACCTCTCCCTCATCGGGCTCATGGCGCGCCGGCACGCCGGCGATCTGCACATGGCCGATGTCCTGCTGCCAGCGACGGAATCTGGTGGCGATATCGCCTTCCATGATCTGCACATGGTAGAAGTCCATCTGCACCTTCAGGTTGGGGCGGGCGACGCGCGCCAGCAGGTCGTGCGCGTCGGCCTGCAATGACAGTTGGTAGCCCGGCATGTCACGCGTGTTGATCGGCTCGATCAGCAGCGTGATGCCGAGCGGTGCGAGCTGATCGCACGCGTACCGCAGGTTGGGCACGATGGTCGCGACATAGTCATCATGCGTCATGCCCTGCGCGCGTATGCCGCTCATCGCATGCAGGCGCGATGTGCCCAGCGCCTGTGCATACATGATTGCGGTGGCGACGCTGTCGCGGAATTCCGCTTCGCGGCCCGGCAGGCCGGCCAGTCCGCGTTCGCCCTTGCCCCAGTCGCCCGGCGACAGGTTGAAGAGCACGTTCTGCATGCCGCTGTCCTTGAGCGCCGCCGCGACCTCTTGCGGCGAGTGCTCATACGGAAACAGAAACTCGCATCCCCTGAAGCCCGCTTTCGCTGCTGCGTCGAAGCGCTGCAGGAACGGGACTTCGTTGAACATCATCGTCAGGTTGGCGGCAAATTTGGGCATCGCAAAGTCATCCTTTTAATCAAGATCGCAGAGCCACAAGAGCCTGTCGCGTTAGGTCGATGGCAAGACGCGCCGACGCAGACAGTACGACCTGTACGGCAAGGAGGCGCAACGCCGCCAGCGGCCTCACGCGTCAGGCTATAGGAGCTTGCGATCATGCTTGCCATCATACTCGCGCAGCCGCTATCCTCGCCCGACGACAGGTGTCGAAAATCAATAACAACGGGGACGACGATGGAAGTACTGATTACCGGTGGCGCAGGTTTCCTGGGAATGAAGCTGGCGCGCGCGCTGCTGGCTCGCGGCACGCTCGCCGATGCGAATGGCAAGCAGCAAGCGATCACGCGCATCGTGCTGATGGACCGCCATGCCGCACAAGGCTTCGATGATCCGCGCGTGCATGTCGTCGAAGGCGATGTTGCTGACTCGGCCTTGATCGCACGTGTGCTCACACCTGCGACGGATTCCGTGTTCCATCTCGCGGCCGTCGTCAGCGGCGAAGCGGAAGCCGACTTCGACATCGGGATGCGCATCAATCTCGATGCGACACGCATCGTGCTCGAACAGGCCCGCCGAAATGGCAATCGTCCGCGCATGGTGTTCGCCAGCTCGGTTGCGGCGTTTGGCGGCGAGTTGCCCGAGCAAGTACTGGACTCGACCGCACCGACGCCGCAAGGCTCGTACGGCATGCAAAAAGTGATCGGTGAACTGCTGGTGAGCGATTACAGCCGACGCGGCTTCATCGATGGGCGCTCGATTCGCCTGCCGACGATCACGGTGCGCCCGGGCAAGGCAAACAAGGCCGCGTCCAGTTTTGCCAGTGGCATCGTGCGCGAACCATTGAACGGCGTGGAGGCGATCTGCCCGGTGCCCCCGGAAACCAAGGTGTGGGCGATGTCGCCACGCAGCGCGATCGCCAACCTGGTACACGCGCATGAAATCAGCCGCAGCGATGTCGGCACTGGCGGCGCGATCAACTTGCCGGGGCTGGCGACGACCGCCGGTGAAATCGTCGCTGCACTGGCGCGTGTCGCCGGGAACGAGGTGGCAGCACGCGTGCGCTGGGAAAAGGACGAGGCCATCACACGACTGGTCGGCAGCTGGCCGGGCAGCTTCATGACGCCGCGCGCCGACAAGCTGGGCTTCGTGCGCGATGCCAGCTTTGACGATGTGGTGCGCGCGTACATCGAAGATGAACTGAAAGCCTGAGCACACCGGACCCGTCCGGCGCCGCCCTTGTGCGTGCACAAAGGCTGGATCCCGGGTGAGCGGAACATCATGGGCTTCTTCGTTTGCGGAGCCCACGATGTGGATGTGCCGTTGGCTTGCTGGCCGTTCTGGCATGCGGCGCCGGGTGGCCGCCCTTGTGGCCGGCCTTGTATCCGCCGTCGTGGCCGCGAATCTGGCGGGCTTTTTCGCATGGCATTTTGCGGCCTCGCTCGCGGCGAATGCCGCATCTACCGTCACGCTGCAGCAGCTCCCCTATCGCAACCCCGCACCACTCGATGCCTTGCTGGCGCTGGACGATGCGCGTTTCGCGGCGACGCTCAGCTCGCAATGGAGTACGGTCGATCGAACGATCAGCGCTTACCTGCCTGCGGGCGCCAGCCTCGGCGGTACATCGCTGTTCGCAGATACGAGCTATGCCCGCTGCATGCGCGCGCATGAAGCGGGCGCATGCCGTCTGCTGATGGATATGCTGGCATTTGAAATGAGGTTACGCTGGCCACAAGTACCAGCGACGCAAACGGCACCGCTGCCCGTACTGATGCGTCCCGCGCAATTGCCATGGAAAGATACGGCGCTGCCGCGCGCATTGCTGGCGCTGGATGCAATGCAGCTGCAATCGGCGCTGACCAGTCACTGGCCATGGTTCAGGCAGGTGATCACGCGCTTCCTGCCGGACAGTACTGAGCTGCATCCGGTGTCCAAGGTATTTGGCAGCCTGCGCACGACCTGCGCAGCAATGCATACCGAAGTCGCCTGCCGCAATCACTTGCAAGACATCGTCGGCATCGTCGATGCCAACCGCAACCAGCCTCCCACGGTCTTGCGCACGCTTGCGCAAATCCCGTACCGTGACCCGGCTCCGCTGGAGCGCCTGCTGGCACTGGATGAAATCGCGCTGCGCGTCGAGCTGGCCGATTGGCCCGCCATCGACGCACTGCTGAACCAGTACATTCCACCCAATGTAGCGATTGCCGGTGATGTCGACTTCGCGCGCGTGCGGCTCGATTGTCAGGCCTGGTTCCCCGGCGACTTTTCGCTGTGCCGGCTTTACCTGGAACGACTGTCGCGGCTGATGCAGGGCAAGGCGACGCTGGCCAATCCCTTCCAGGCCAGACGCTGAACAGCGACAGGCGGCAGGTACAATCGCCAGCCACCGAATGACTCTGCCAGGCGACCCATGCGAACCTCCATTGCTGCACTGCTCTTTGCGATTGGCGCCATCGGCGCCTGTTCTTTACCGAAGACGTCGCTCGCGGCCAGCTTCACGTTTGCGGCGATCGGCGATGTGCCCTATGGCCCGGTGGAGGAACTGGGTGAGCTTGCACAGCGCATCAATCGCGCGGCACCGGCCTTCACCATCCATGTCGGCGACATCAAGTCGGGCGGCTCGCTGTGCAGCGACGAAGCCTTTGCGGCGGTACGCAAGGTGTTCGATGCGTTCGAGCAGCCGCTGGTCTACACGCCCGGTGACAATGAATGGACGGACTGCCATCGACGCAGCTGCGGCCAGTACGATCCGCTCGAACGGCTGGCCCGGCTGCGCACGATGTTTTTCCCGACCGAGCAAAGTCTGGGCAAGCGCAAGCTGACCCTGCAGTCACAGGCATCGCAACCGGGCTTCGGCAAGTTTGTCGAGAATCGCCGCTGGTCGGTCGGCAAGGTCAGCTTCGTGACCTTGCATCTGGTGGGTTCGAATAACAACTGGCAGCCGGAACTGCCATCGGTCAGTGAGTATGCAGCGCGCGATGAAGCCAACATCGCGTGGCTGCGCGACAGCTTTGCATCGGCGAAGGCGCGCAAGGACGTGGCCATCGTACTGGCGATGCAGGCAGACACCTTCTACGGGGAGCCGCGGTCGGATTCCGGCTTCACCCGCTGGACAGCAGCACTGGCCGAAGAAGTGGAGCGCTGGGGCAAGCCGGTACTGCTGGTGCAGGGCGATACCCATGTCTACAAGATCGATCAGCCGCTGAGGAATGCGCAGGGCAAGTCCTTGCCACTGTTGACGCGCGTGGTGGTGCCGGGGGAGCACAGGCCGGATGCCGTGATGGTCACGGTCGACGACGAGCGCACTGAGCAGCCTTTTGCCTTGCGATTGCTGGGGCTTTCCGGCCAATGAATGCTTTTGCGTGTGAAAGCTCCTTTCGCGTGACATACCCGCGCGCAGAAACTCGCATATTTGCTTGGACAAGAAGCGCGACAGCCTATAGATTGGCGCTCCTGAGCTGCAGATGCAGGTCAGGGATGACAACGCATATACGGGGACAAGATCATGGCAGCAAACGGGTACGGCAACCTGACAGTTGGCGCTGGAGTGACAATGAACGGCACGATGACCGTTCCGGGCGAGGCCGTGATCGACGGCGCCGTCGACGGCATGCTCACGGCAAGTGCCGTCCATGTGACGGAAAACGGCCAGATCAATGGCGTGACCACGGCCGAGCATGTGAGGATTGCCGGCAAAGTGACCCAGACCACCGTCGCCAAAAACACCCTGGTCATTGAAACCAGCGGAACAGCTGCCGGCAACATCGCTTATGCCAACCTGGAGATAGCGAAGGGCGGCAATATTCAGGGCCAGATCTCCATCCTGAAGTAGATCGGCCAATCCGTGCTTGCAAGCGTGGGGGCTTGCGCGCCCGCCAAATCCAGGGGAAATGAGAGAAACACCTGCCTGAACAGGCTGGTGGCGCGGCTGGCGGGGATCGAACCCACGACCCTTGGCTTCGGAGGCCAATACTCTATCCACTGAGCTACAGCCGCGCGGTCCGGAGTCCGGAGGAGGCGCAAGGATACCGGGTTTCCCCGGGCCAGTCCACGCGAGCGCCCGTGTCCTCGCAGAAAACCCGGGCGTTTCGTCTATAATCCTTGGCTTTGCAAGCAATTCCGGCTTTTTGCGCCGAACCCATCCGAGGACACCATGAGCGACGCCCATAACGAGCACGAATCCGTCATCAAGACCCCGAAGCAGCTGATCGCCGCCGTGGTGGCCGGCTTTGCCATTCCCATCGTCATCATCGTGATGCTGGTCGGTTATGTCGGCAATAACCCGAAGACCGGTGCAGGTTCGAATGCGCAGTCCCCGGAAGCCATTGCCGCACGCCTGAAGCCAGTGGCTGATGAAGGCTTCACGCTGGTCGACGCCAGCGCCCCGCGCCAACTGAAGGCCGGTGCGGAGGTCTACACTGCCGCATGTGCTGCCTGCCATGCAGCCGGCGCCGCAGGTGCACCGAAGTTCGGCGATGCCGGCGCCTGGGGCGCTCGCATCAAGCAAGGCTATGACACGCTGGTGTCGCACGCCATCAAGGGCATCCGCGCGATGCCGGCCAAAGGCGGCAACCCGGACCTCGACGATATCGAAGTCGCGCGCGCCGTGGCGCACATGGCCAATGCCGCTGGCGCCAGCTTCAAGGAGCCTGCAGCACCGGCGCCGAAGGACATGGCTGAAAAGAAGTAAGCATCCACCATGCAGCGCAGCGTCTGCGCACGCCTGAGTGAAAAATCCCGGCCAAGCCGGGATTTTTTTTAACTTTACCGGGCAAGAGACTCAGGGGCGCGAACCTGAGGCTGCAGCCGTTGATGAGGGTTAGCGCTCTGCCCTTTCCTCTGATGCCTTGTCTGCGGGTGCAGCGTCATTGGCCGTGGAAGATTCGCGCCAGCGGCTGAAGGCTGACCACGTGGCGGCGACGCCTCCCGCCACCAGCATTCCGCGTTTCAGCAAGCGCGCAACCCGCCCTGCGCCCAACACTAGCGGCAAGGCTGTCAGCAGCAAGCTCATCACACTGCGACCGCTGACGGCGCGCAGCATGCCCACCGGGCCGGCATGCGCAATGCTGCCCAGTTCATCAGCAATGGCACGCCGCGCCTGCATGCATTCAAAACGATGCAGCGCGCCCTGCGCCAGCAGCAGCTTCTTTTGTTGTTCGCGCGTCATCCGGTCATTCATTCGGCATCGCCTTGGGACAACGCATCGCGGTCCTTGCGCAATTCTTCCAGCGTCGACGGCAAGCCGATACGGCCGCTGGCGACGATGGCGCGCGCGCGCTTCAGCAGCATCAGTGCCACACCCGCATAGACGATGAACAGCAACAGCAAGATGCCCCACCCCATGGCGTTCCAGCAGAGCGCGACGACCAGCGCCGACAGACAGGCGAGCGCAAAACCGGACAGCAGCAGTGCGGCCGCGCCCATGAACAATACGTGCAGCAACGCATCGCGCGCATCGGCCAGTTCGAGCACCGCGAGCGAAGCGCGCGCGCGCACCAGCCCGGACAGGCTGCTCAGCAGCAAACGCGCATTGTCCTTCAGGCCTGGGCTTGCCGACTGTTTGTCGTCCATCGATCAGCGACGTGCAATCAGCATGCCGACCAGTACGCCAACGGCGCCAGCAATACCGATCGCGCGCCACGGATGCTCGTGCACATAGGCATCGGTGTCATGTGCGATCTGGCGACCGTGCTTGAGCGCGACATCCTGCAGTTCATGCGCGCGGTGCAGCGCATCGTCAAGCATCCTCGAGGCTTTGGATCGCAGTTCATCGGCGCGCGCGCCGCCAGCGCTGGCAGCCTCGTCGAACAAGGCCTGGGCATCACGCACCAGGGACTTCAGGTCATTGCGAACTGTTTCGATATGGGATTCATGCATCATGGCTCTCCTTCGTTGGCTTCGAGGAAGCTGCCCTACAGCAACATATGCTGCGTGGCAGACGTGACAAAAAGCATAACGCAGCACTGGCCACGCTGCAGGAAAGACCGTGTCGGCTAGTCAAGCAAACCGTAACGGAGGCGGTACCAGACCACGCCTATCCATTCGTGGAGTGCGTAGTGGCTGTCTTTCAGATGTTCAGCCTTGGGAATGTAGCTGGCCGGGGTCAGCGGCCCGCGCTTTTTGAACGCCGTCGGCGCCGGCACGACCTCGAAGCCCGCACGCTGGAAGATCTGTTCTGCGCGCCGCATGTGGATCGCATCGGTGACGAGCAAGATGCGCTGGATGCCGGCCTCCTTCAGCATCGCTGCGGAATGACGGGCGTTCTGCGCGGTGTTATCAGACGTGTCTTCGATCCATGTTGTCTTGACGCGGAAATCCTCATCCAGCGAGCGCGCCATCACGACGGCTTCGCTCTCGCCCTGGCCATCGGGATTGCCGCCGCTGACCAGCAGCGGCAATCCGGTTTGCCTGTGCAAGCGGGCACCATGCCTCAGGCGCATCAAAGTCTCACTAGATGGGCGGCCGCGGTTTGCATCTTCGGGCGACAAGATGTCGCGCCCACCGCCAAGGACGATGATCGCCTGTGCGCCACTACCCTTGGGATCGGCTACCGGTACATATCGCTCTTGCAGCGGCTTGATCAGCAAGCGCGAACCGGCAGGCGTTGACATGCCAATCAGCAGAAGTACCGACAGCAGCACGAGCGCCGTACCGGTTTTTCGATGGCGCCGCTGCAGCAGGTAGCCGAGCAGCGCCAGCAGGACCAACGACATCGGCGGCAGCAAAAAGGATGCAAGCGCATTCGTGATCAGCCAGCTGAGGCTCATGTGTCATCCGTCATCAGAGAGTGTCGTTGAGCACGGATTGTAATCGCGTCAAGTCGTGCTCGACATTAAGGAATGACTTCGGTAGAATGCGCCGCTTCTGGTTGCCTCGGCAACCGGTCTGGAGTGGTAGTTCAGTTGGTTAGAATACCGGCCTGTCACGCCGGGGGTCGCGGGTTCGAGCCCCGTCCGCTCCGCCAATACCAAACGCCTGCGTAAGCAGGCGTTTTTCATTTGTGCTTTCAGGAGCGGAGAGAGCCACCTGCGTGGCTCTCGGCGGGGGTGAGGCAGGGGTTTCGCGGCGCATGCGCTGCGCCTGCCGAAGCGCCTCGGCCTGTGAGCCGAGGCGTGGCGAGAAGGGATTCGCTTGCAAGCGAATCCGCGGCCCGCGGAATGTGGGCGAGCCCCGTCCGCTCCGCCAATACCAAACGCCTGCGCAAGCAGGCGTTTTTCATTGGGACCTTGGGTTGCTTCAGGCTTCAGGCCGCTTGCTCGATCTGCTCGCCGCCCAATGCATCGACGAGATCGTCGAGCATCTGCGCGAGCTCACCCGTCATCAGCTGGAAGTCCGATTCAAAGCGCTCTTCTTCGCCGGCCGACGCAGTCTCATTCCCCTCCTTGAGCACGTCCAGCGCCGCTATGCGCTTGATTGCGAGCGCCTCGGTCAGCACCAGCGATACCTTGTCGCGCCAGGTCAGCGCGACGCGGGTGCATTGCTTGCCGGCGGTGATGTGGCGGCGTACTTCGTCGGGCTCCACCGAATGACGTACATAGCGCACCGTCGCATTGCCATGCGCGCTGGAGCGCAATTCGAGCTCCTGGTCGATCGTGAAACCATGTGGCGGCTCGTCGGACAATAGCCAGTTGGTCATCGCGCCCACCGGGGACATCGCCGTGCGCAGCGAAGCGAGCGGGAATTTGTCGACCGCCTTCACCAGCAGCTTGATGGCATCTTCAGCACGTGCGGCACTGCTGGCGTCAATGGCGAGCCAGCCATTGACGGTGTCTATCCACACGCCGGTGTCCGACTGCAGCGAGAAGGCGCGCGGCAGCAATTCATCAGCGACTTGCTCCTTGATTTCCTTCATCTGCTTGCGGCCGCAACGGAAGCCCTGCTGTTCAGCGAGCTCAGCTGCCTTCTCTTTGGCGACCTGATTGATCACGCTGGACGGCAGCAGTTTTTTCTCGGTACGCAGCTTGAGCAGGAATTGCCGGTTGCTCGCATAGACAAGGCGCCCGTCATTGGCCGGCGCAATCCAGCCCTGGCTGAGCAGCTGAATGCTGGTGCAAGGCACGAATTGCTGCGACTCGATCGCTGTTTCCAGCGCATCGGCCGTCATCGGCCAGTGTTTGGGTAAACGGAAGAGTTGAAGGTTCTTGAACCACATGCTGATGCCAGTGAAGAAAAAATTTATTGTTGGATGGCTGCCGGTTGCTGCCGCTCATGCTGCACCAGTATCCACGGCTTGACGACCACGGTCCACAGCAAGACATCCGTGGCTTGCCAGCTGCCGGCCTGCTCGTCATTCACTTTCTGCAGCAGGCCGGCCTGCATCCAGTCGAGCACGCTGGCCTTGTCGTCGGCTGCGATGCGCGCGCCGACATCGATCAGGTCCAACACTGGTGCGACCGAGATCACGCTGCCACTGGCGAAGAAACGCTCCAGCTCGCTCCAACGCATCTGCGCGGTCTGCTCATTGAGCTCGCGGCGCAGTGACGCGAGGATTTTTTCATTGATCATGGCGCGGCTCGTTCAATAGTGCGGCGGCTTTTCATTGGCTGGCAGTCCATCGGGCAGCCGCCCCTGCAAGTCGCTCATGCGTTTGGCCAGCGCAACTGTCAGCTGTTCGAGTTCGTCGAGCTTTTTCTGCTGCTCGTAGACGGTCTTGTTGAGCACGTCGAGCAGGTAATCCTGCTGCCCGAGCTTGCTCTCCAGGTTCACCAGACGTTCGTCGATATCCATCATTGCCTTTGTTCTGTGGTTCAGGCCGGCTTGCGCTGGCTACGGCAAGCATCGGAACAGTAGAGAACCTGTTCCCAGTTCGCGGCCCATTTCTTGCGCCAGGTGAAAGGCCGGCCGCAAGTGGCGCAGGTCTTTACTGGCAGATCGTGCGGATTGCGGAATCCACCGCTGTTTTTCTTGCGCTCGCCCATGGCTATTCGTTGCCTGTACTCACGCCGCTTTCGGCTTTTGCAGCAGCGCCTTCAGGTTGGCCAGCCGGTTCTGCGGCGTCAGCTGCTCGTCTTCCTCGGGTACGGCGTCACCTTCGTCGAGCCGCATCTCCTTGATGAAGCGCGACACTTCGCAAGGCACGCTGTCACGCGCGCGCTTGCGCTTCTTGCACCAGGTAATGGTCAGGCTGCGTTGCGCACGCGTGATGCCGACATACATCAGCCGGCGCTCTTCTTCGATACGCTGCGCATAGGCGTCGGGGGGTGCATCGGGGTCACCCTTGTGCGGCAGGATGCCCTCTTCGACCCCGACCATGAACACATGGCCGAACTCCAGTCCCTTGGACGCATGCAGCGTCGACATGCGCACCGCATCGGGTTCTTCATCGCGACCATCGAGCATGCTCATCAGCGCCACCATCTGCACCAGCTCCAGAAGTGACTTCGGTTCATCGGTGCCGTCGCGGCCGCCATTGCCCTTCTCTTTCAGCCAGGTGGTGAAGTCGAGCACGTTCTGCCATTTGTCCTGTGCCTGCTTTTCGTCGAAGTGGCCATACAAATAGGCTTCGTAGTCGATGGCCTTCATCATGTCATCCAGCACCTCGCCGGCATTCTCGCCACTGCCGGCAGGACCGACGCGTGACGCACGCGCTTCGAGCTGGTTGATGAAGTCGCAGAATTCCCTGAGCGGCGCGAGTTGGCGTTCATTGAGCCTGGCTTCGATACCGCCCTTGAACACGGCTTCGAACAGCGAGCATTGCCACTGACCGGAAAATTCACCGAGCACTTCCAATGTCGCCTGTCCGATGCCACGACGCGGTGTGGTGACCGCGCGGATGAAGGCCGGATCATCGTCTTCATTCGCGATCAGCCGCAGGTAGCTGATGATGTCCTTGATCTCGGCCTTGTCGAAGAAGCTCTGGCCGCCGGACATCACATACGGTATGCGCTCGCGGCGCAGTGCTTTCTCGAGAATGCGCGCCTGATGATTGCCGCGATACAGGATCGCGTAATCGGAGAACTTCGCGCGACGCTCGAACTTGTGCGCCGACAGCATGATCGCGACCTGGTCAGCCTCGGCCTCGTCATCGTCCATCGCCATGACCCGGATCGGGTCGCCCATGCCGTGCTCTGACCACAGCGACTTCTCGAACAGCTTCGGGTTGTTGGCGATGACGGCATTCGCCGCCTGCAGGATTCGGGTAGACGAGCGGTAGTTCTGCTCGAGCTTGATCAGCTTCAGGTCGGGGAAATCATCTTGCAGGATGCGCAGGTTTTCCATGGTCGCGCCACGCCAGGCATAAATCGCCTGGTCGTCGTCGCCGACGGCGGTGAACATCGGCTTCTTGCCGGGGCCGGTGACGAGCAGCTTCACCATCTCGTACTGGCAGGTATTGGTGTCCTGATATTCGTCGAGCAGCAGGTAGCGCAATTTGCGCTGCCAGCGGTCGCGCGCCGCCTCGTCATTGCGGAACAGCTCGACCGGCAGGCGGATCAGGTCATCGAAGTCGACCGCCTGGTAGCTCGACAGCGTCGCCAGGTAATTGCGATAGATGCGCGCGGCCTGCGCCTCATCTTCATCTTTTGCCTGCGCCAGCGCCGCGTCCGGGCTCAGCAACGCGTTCTTCCACAGCGACATCGCATTCTGGATGCGGCGGATCACTGCCTTGTCGGTGGTGACGGCAAGGTCTTGCACGATCGCGAAGCAATCGTCGCTGTCCATGATGGAGAAGCGGTCTTTCAGGCCGATCGCATTCGCCTCGCGGCGCAGGATCTGCACGCCCAGCGAATGAAAGGTGGACACGGTCAGCTGCTTCGCGTGCGCTGGCTCTTTGAGCAGTTTGGCAACGCGCTCGCGCATTTCGAGCGCGGCCTTGTTGGTGAAGGTCAGCGCGGCGATATTGCGAGCTTCATAACCGCAAGTTTCGATCAGGTGCGCAATCTTTTGCGTGATGACGCGCGTCTTGCCCGAGCCGGCGCCGGCGAGCACGAGGCAGGGACCATCGATGTAATTGACTGCGGCGCGTTGCGGCGCATTGAGTCCGTGCGACATGCGGGAAAATGACCGGGAATTCGGGAATGCGGAATGAGCGCGTCATTGTATCGAAAACCCCTGCGGGGAACCGGAAACTGCATCTGCAATCGACTGTGCTGGCGATCCACGGACACTGGCCGGGAGCCGGCCGCATGCTAAAGTGCCCGCTTACGCCCGATCAACACGGCGCCCATCGATGAAATTCACTCACCTTATAGAAATCAACATGCCCGACAATCCGCTGGTGGCGCGATTGAGCCGGGCCCAATTGTGGCGTGGCCTGGTGCTGCGTGCCGAGCGACCGACGCTGTTTCAGCTCGGGCTGGACAGCTGCGACATCACCATGCGTTCGGAAGCAAACTTGTCGCGCACGCTGCATTTCGGGAAACTGGTGGTGCACGACACCGTACACTTCAGCCCGCAGGAACAGGTGCACTACCATGTGCCGCAACAGGCAGAGATACCGGTCTCCGACTTGCGAATGACCATAGAAGAACCGGAGCCGGGCGTTTTGTTCGTCCGTTTCGAGTACGACGACCACAATGATGCGGATGAATCGGCCGAAGATTCCTTCTACAACGATTTTCGCCGTGAAGCCTACAAGGAGGCGGACATCGACACGATACGCATGATCCGACAGCTGGCGCAGGATGGCCAGCTGGATTCACCGTTGCAGTAGCAATCAAACGCGGCATCGGTCCGGTGGACCGATGCCGCATCACGCTACCGCTTCATGCGGACTCAGCGGCCCGTCGTTTTCTCCCAGCCGTAGCGCACGGCCTGCTTGGTACGCTCCCACGGGCTTTCCTTGTGTGAGGCTTCCCAATCGCTTCGCACCTGCGGCTCCAGCTCATCCCAGCGATAGCCATGGTACTGCTTCTGCCCGGCGAGGTTCGCGCCATAGCGATAGGCCGACGCATAGTCTTCATACTTGCCGCCGCTGCTGCCGTACGCGCTTTGCCAATGTTGGCGGAAGAGCTCATCGTTGCCAGTGCCGGTCGCGGAGAGTGCGCTCGCCTGCGCGCCCAGTTGCTCGACTTCGACATCGGTGCGACGCAAGGTATCGCTGACGATTTCGGTGCGCTCGCTGACTTCCTTGCCCACCCGGACTTCTTCGACCACGCGCGCGGTCTTGGCGACCACCGGTTCTTCAGCGGTCTCGCGCACTTCGACTGTGCCCTCCTTGAAAGCATCGATATCGGCAGCGCTGGCCGGCTGGTCAACCGGTGTGCGCTGGACTGATACATGTTCTTCACGCAGCTGCACGGATTCCTGCACGGGCGTTTCCGTCACATGCCGATAGATACGCACGCCGCCGCGCACGACGGCGCGCTTGCCCACCTGCAGCTGCTCTTCAACCACAGGAATGGCTTCGCTTGCCTGCAGACCCGTCGTGCCCTGCGCCTCGACGGGCGCTGCTTTCGCAGCAGTACTGGCAGCACCGCTGACTGTTGTCTTGCTCGTATAACCTGCCATTTCGTTGCGGGACTCTTCAGCGGTGTAGATCGGTGAACCACTCTGGTAACCCGCCCAGCCAGCGCTGCGCCACTGACCCGCACGCTCATCGAGATCGACCGGATGAAAGCGGCCAAGAATGTCGGCTGCACGATCGGCCTGGTCTTCAGTGGCAGCATCGACACTGAGCAGATAGCTGCCGCGGCGCACGGCCTCCGAATACATGCCGGCGTCATCGCTGTGCTGGTCCGAGCCGAACAGGGAGCGGAAGAAATCACCGATGCCCCAACTCTCGCGCGGTGCGGTGGGTTGCTCGCGCAGCGCTTGCTGGCGTGCGTCGGAAGTTTCTTCGGCCGGACTGAGCTTGACGTCAGCGCGCGTGAAGCCCTCATTGAACAAGGCATTCATTGCGCTCTGGGCGTCGCCATAGCTGTCAAAAATGGCGGCAACGGTATTTTTCATGTCTGTCTCCTGCAGTGTGCACGGCCATCGCCATGCGGTTGATGGATGGGCTGCGGCTCAGTGCGGCGGCTCATGGGACTGATCATGGGGCTGCTCGTGACGCTGGCCGGCCCGCTCGCCAAAGCGCTCGACCTGGGCATGCTCGCTGCGCAAGACCACGGTCGATGACACCGGTTCACCTTGGGAATGCGCGGTGATGCGTATCTCTTCCTTGAGCCGTACGCGCTTTTCCACGACCAGCACTTCTTCCAGCACCGGGATCACCAGCGTTGCACCTTCTTGTCGCTGCACCGGCAGTTCACCATCGACCCAGGCGTTGACCGGCACATGCTCGATGTCGAGTTGCTGACGCAGCACAGTGTCATCGATACGCCAGGTTTCCTCGGATACGGTCTTGTGCACACGAACGCCTTGCCCGGTCTCGACGTGGCGACGCCCGACCGACAATTCTTCCTGCACGAGCGGCATGCTGAACATGCCCTTGTCTTCTGCTTGCGTGACCATGAGGTTTTGAATTCTTCGCAATGCGTCGGTTCCCCGCCGCGCTGCAAATGGCAGAACTTCGGAGTCGCAGACTTCTCTCAGCACTACGCTCTTGATTAACTTCGGGGAGATTTGCATGGCTACCATCATCGCCGGACGTTTCGATACACGCGATGCCGCGGACCAGGCGGTGGCCGTGCTGCGCTCGTCCAGCTTTCCGGCAGCACAGATCAGTTGCTTCTATGTGGGACCGGCCGGCCAGCATTCGCGCTACCGGCTCGGTGGCGACCATGACATGTCACCCGGGGCCGAAGACAGCGCGCGCGGCACCTTGGCCGGCGCCGCGACCGGTGGTTTGGTGGGTGCCGCAATCGGCGCGGCAACGTCGCCAGTGACAGGCCCGCTGGGCCCGATCACGGGCGGGCTGGTGGGCGCTCATATCGGTAACCTGGTGGGTGCGCTTGGCATGATGAAGGATGGCAATGCCGAAGGGTCCGAAGTGCCATCGGTCAGGCATTCGGGTTTCATGGTCGCGGTCAGTACGCCCAATCCGGGCTGTGAGGAGAAGGCGATCGCCGTACTGATGCAGCAGGGTGCGATTGAACTGGAGTCAGGTACCGGTCATATCGAACAGGGAGACTGGCGGGATTTCGATCCGGCCGAGCCGCCACACCGCATTGACGTGCAACGCCCACCGACCATGCCAGCCGGGTGAACCGGGTCAGATATCGACGGGGTCGACTTCCAGCGACCAGCGCAGCCGTGACTTCTGTTTGCGCAAAGCCGCAAGCCAGGGTTTCAGAAAAGCCTGCAGCTGTGCGCGCGATGCGCATTCGATGAGCAATTGCGCACGTTCGACACCCGCCACGCGTGTGACCGTCATTGGTACGGGATCGTTGATGATGATGCCCTCGACAGGCATCAGTTCGCGCGCGGCCTGAAGAAAATCGAGCGCTGCCTGCAATTGCTTTGCCTCCGCACGTAACAAGGCCTGGAATACGAAGGGTGGCAAGCCAGCGCTGCGACGCTCGGCCAGCGTCGACGCCGCAAAGCCCGGGTAATCATGGGCCAGTAGCGCCCGGTACAGCGGATGCTGCGGATAGCGGGTCTGCACCAGCACTTCTGCACGGCGCTCTTGACCGTCACCGCCCTTGTCCACGGCGGCCCGACCGGCTCGGCCGGCCACCTGCATCAACTGCGCAAACAAGCGCTCGCCGGCGCGATAGTCCGGCGAGAACAATGCCGTGTCCGGGTTGATCACGCCGACCAGCGTCAGCCGCTGGAAGTCATGGCCCTTCGCGACCATCTGTGTGCCGAGCAGAATATCGACCTCGCCCCGATGCACGGCGTCGAACGCTGCTTGTGCGCTTCCCTTGCGGCGCGTGGAATCAGCGTCGATACGCAGTACGCGCGCTTGCGGAAACAGCAGCTGTAAATGCTCTTCGACGCGCTGCGTGCCACGACCCAGCGCTTGCAGATCGACGTTGCCACAGGTCGGGCAAGACGGCGGTATGCGCAGCTCTAGACTGCAGTGATGGCAGCGCAGCCTGCGCTCGGGCTTGTGCAGCACCATGAAAGCGGTGCAGCGGTGGCAATTACTGATCCAGCCGCAGGCATCGCAATGCATCACCGGTGCATAGCCGCGACGGTTAAGAAATAACAGTGATTGCTCGCCACGCTCGAGCCGCTCGCGCAGCGCAGCGACCAGCGGCGGTGACAAGCCATCGGGTGCTTTGTTGACTTCCATGTCAATCAGGCCGACGCGCGGCAACTGCGCGTGGGCGGCCGCGCGCTGCGTGAGGTCAAACCGCCGATAGCGGCCATTCGCTGCATGCTGCCAACTCTCGATGGATGGCGTGGCAGAACCCAGCACCACCGGTATGTCCAGCTGGCGTGCGCGCCACACTGCCAGGTCGCGCGCCGAATAGCGCAAGCCTTCTTGTTGCTTGTACGACGGATCATGCTCTTCGTCGACGATGATCAGCTTCAGCGCCGGCATCGCGGCAAGCACCGACAAGCGGGTGCCGAGCACAATCGCGGCATCCCCATGATGCGCAGCGACCCAATGGCGCAGGCGCTCGCCTTCGGACAACTGACTGTGTAGCGTAACGACCTGCAGCTGCGGAAAGCGCGCGCTTACGCTGGCCTCCAGCTGCGGCGTCAGGTTGATCTCCGGGACCAGGATCAGTACTTGCGCGGCCACGCCCTTCTCGCTTGCGCGTGCGATCACGGCCTGCGCCGCATGCAGATACACCTCGGTCTTGCCACTGCCGGTCACGCCGAACAACAGGTTGGCCGCAAAGCCTTCGGCAGCGGTAATCGCATCGACGGCCGCTTGCTGGCCGGGGTTCAGCGCCGGTGCTGCGCGCGGTACCGGGACCTCGTCGTCGATGGCTGCTTCCGCTGTTGCGCGCTGATCCGATGCTGTGGCGTCGACTGCCG
Source organism: uncultured Bifidobacterium sp. (assembly GCA_964497485.1). Classification (GTDB taxonomy): domain Bacteria; phylum Pseudomonadota; class Gammaproteobacteria; order Burkholderiales; family Burkholderiaceae_D; genus Pernthalerella. Next base: position 6,594 of record CAZCDW010000014.1, on the reverse strand, counting down.
CCTGATTCGTGGTTTTTGCAGCGAGGGATCGTTTGGTTGCCTTGGGATGGACTGCGGCTGCCGTTCGCTTTTTCAACGCCCGGTCGAGCGCTACTGTGGACTCGGTGCGCAAGCCCTTCGGCAAGCAAGGGAGCATCACCTCGCCCAGCGGCCGCTGATAGTAATCGGCGGCAAAGCGGCACAAAGCCAGCCATTCTGGCGACAGTGGCGGCAACTGCGTCCGCAGAGCGATCACGTTGCGTAGCTTGTCGGCATCGTAATCGCTCGCATCACCAACAGCTGTCACCACGCCGACGATTTCGCGGCGGCCGAAAGGCACGAGCGCGAGCTGACCCACCTGCGGTTCCGGGTCGGATACGCCCGCCGGTTGCCAACGGTAGTCGAACTCCATGTCTAATGGGGAGTCCAGCGCGATTGTGACAATGCGACCAGTCATGATGGGGCGCCTGTCTCATTCCGTCGCTGGCATTGCACCTCGACCCAAGCTTTGCGTCGGTAAGGCAAAGCGATGCAAGGTAGCCAGCGATCAAGCGAGTCAGGCACTTAATGTGATTCCTTAAAAGCTGGGCTAAACCCAAGTCCTGCAAGGCCTTTTTTAGCTATCCACAAATTCTGTGGATAACTTTGTGGGTAACGGGGGCTTGACACGCGAAAACCCAGATTTTATGCGGCCTCAAACAAATTGCTCAATGGGAACGCAGCAAGTCACCTCTAATAAAATCAATGACTTAGCCTACGGGCAATCTTCAGGCAAAAAAATATTGTTTTGTCTTCTAGCAGACTTGACAGCGATTATTTTTGTGAATAAGTGGCAGCGTCCTACCAGGAAAAACTTGCGCGATCGTAAATTCCATGCTCTCGAACTGAAAACATTTCCGGCTTGATGGGTAGACGCCACAGAAATGCGCAAGTCTGTGGATATCTTTGTGAACAATGCTTTCCTGCAGGAATAATTTTTGGATATGGCGGGAGTGGCCGGGTCGGCCGCCGATCAGATCGACGGATTTATCTTCGTTGTTTTTCAATGACTTGGGCGACTTTGTTCTCGCCAGCTTTCACAAAACCGCGCAAGTCCTTGATTCGTGACCGACCCGTCAAGCTTGTGCATAAGTCCTGCAAAAGCTTGACGGGTCGCGACGCCTGTGTCCTCGCAGTGGAATTTATTCTGACGCGGCCCGATGACGAATCAGGCACGCATCTCACGGCTAATCTGGTGCACGGCCTGGACCAGAGCGGTCACGGAATCGGGCGGCGTGAACTGCGAGATGCCGTGGCCGAGGTTGAACACGTGGCCGCTGCCGGCGCCCGGCTTGCCGAAGGATTTCAGGGTCTTGTCGACCTCGGCGCGGATCTGTTCCGGCTTGGCGAACAGTACGTTGGGGTCGAGGTTGCCCTGCAATGCGACCTTGTGGCCGACCAGCGCGCGCGCCTTGCCGAGATTGACGGTCCAGTCGAGGCCGACGGCATCGGCGCCGATGTCTGCAATTTCTTCCAGCCACAGCCCGCCGCCTTTGGTGAAGACGATGCAGGGGATTTTCACGCCATCATGCTCGCGCTTCAGGCCCTTGACGACTTCGCGCATGTAATTCAGCGAGAAGGTTTGATAAATGCCATCGGCGAGCGCGCCGCCCCAGGGGTCGAAGAGCATCACTGCCTGCGCGGCGGCATCGATTTGCGCATTCAGGTGGGCGGACACGGCTTGTGCATTCACCTGCAGGATGTGATGCATCAGATCCGGACGGTCATACAGCATGCTCTTGACGGTGCGGAAATCGTCCGAGCCCTTGCCCTCGACCATATAGCAGGCCAGCGTCCACGGGCTGCCGGAGAAGCCAATCAACGGCACTCGGCCTTGCAACTCGGTGCGGATCTGGGTAACGGCATCGAATACGTACTGCAGTTTCGACAGGTCAGGCGCCTGCAGCGCGCGCACCGCCTGCTCGTCGCGCAGCGGATGCGCAAAGCGGGGGCCTTCGCCCTCGGCAAATGACAGGCCCAGGCCCATCGCATCCGGCACGGTCAGGATGTCAGAGAACAGGATGGCCGCATCCAGCGCATAACGGTCCAGCGGTTGCAGCGTGACTTCGGTGGCGTAGCCAGGATTGGTGGCCAGGCCCATGAAGGAGCCGGCCTTGCTGCGCGTGGCGCGATACTCGGGCAGGTAACGTCCGGCCTGACGCATCAGCCACAGCGGCGTGTAGTCCGTAGGCTGGCGCAGCAGCGCGCGCAGGAAGGTATCGTTCTTCAGCGGGGCAAATCGGCTCGTCATCCTGATCCTGAGGTGGCGTTTTCTGGAGGCCGTATTATCGCCGAAACACTGGAGTGCACCTGATTTTTTACACCTCGCAGTGTCAACCCGGCAAGGCGCCCCGGCAATGGGCAAGGTCAAGGCGCGACGATCAGTTCGACCCGCGCTTCGCGCAACAGCGCGCGCATCGCCGACGGCGGGTCGGCATCGCAGAACAGCTTGTCGATCTGAGACAGGTGTGCGAGCCGCACCAGCGCCTGACGGCCGAACTTGTCTTCATCGGCCACCAGCCAGACCTCGCGCGACTGCTCGATAATGGCCTGGGCCACCTTCACCTCGCGCGGATCGAAATCGCGCAGCGTGCCGTCGGGCTCGATGCTGGAAATGCCGATGATGCCGATGTCGACCTTGAACTGGCGGATGAAATCCACCGTCGCCTCGCCAACGATGCCCCGGTCGCGGCCCCGCACCACGCCGCCGGCGACGATCACTTCGCATCCCGGCTGCCCCGAGAGGATCGCAGCCACGTTCAGGTTATTGGTCACGACATGCAGGCCGGTATGGTGAACCAGCGCCCGTGCCACCTCCTCGGTGGTGGTGCCGATATTGATCAGCAGCGAGCTGCCCGGGCGTACCCGTTGCGCGACCGCCGCCGCGATGCGCCGCTTGGCGTCGATGTTCATGACCTGGCGCTGGCTGTAATCAATGTTTTCGACCGACGAAGGCAGGCCGACGCCGCCGTGGTAGCGCGCCAGCAGCTTGGCCTCCTCGAGCAGCTTGACGTCGCGCCGCACGGTCTGCGGCGTCACCGCCAGTTGCTGCGCAAGCGCCTCGACCGACACGGTGACCTGGCTACGCACGGCCTCGAGAATGCGGCGCTGGCGGGGATTGAGGGTCATCGCAAGTCTCCGGGGAGGGGTCGTAAAAGTGAAGGAAAGAACAGAAACGAACCGATTTAATGTTCGAATTGTTGCTTTTTGTTCGTTTCCCGTCTATCTTTGATCGCGCATTATGTTCAGGTCACCCTGATTTGGCAATTCAGGCAGCAAAGCCTACCGGCTCTGTTCCGCCCTTGCCTGCATGATCCATCGCTCACCGCGCGATCCCCGGAAGTTTGTACTCGCTCACCAATCTCTGGACTGGTCTTCATGAGTTCACCGCAGCTTCTTTCGACTGACGTGCTGGTTGTCGGCGGCGGCATCAATGGCGCGGGCATCGCGCGCGATGCGGCCGGCCGAGGGCTGTCGGTCGTACTGTGCGAGAAAGATGACCTGGCATCGCACACCTCATCGGCATCGACCAAGCTGATCCACGGCGGACTGCGCTACCTCGAGCATTATGAATTCGGGCTGGTGCGCAAGGCGCTGATCGAGCGTGAAGTGCTGCTGAGGGCTGCGCCCCACATCATGTGGCCGATGCGTTTCGTGATGCCGCACGACAAAGGCCAGCGCCCCGCATGGATGATCCGCGCCGGCATGCTTCTCTACGATTTCCTCGCGAAGCGCGAAATCCTGCCCGGATCCGGCGGCATCGACTTGCGCACGCACCCGGCCGGCAAGCCGCTGAAGGCCGAATTCACGAAGGGTTTCATTTATTCAGATGGCTGGGTCGACGACGCACGCCTGGTCGTGCTCAACGCGCTGGATGCCGCGGAAAAAGGCGCGCACGTCTTCACGCATACCGCCTGCGAATCAGCCCGGCGCAGCGGCGACCGCTGGCACGCAAGCCTGCGGCGCGCAGACGGCAGCAGCATCGAAGTCCAGGCGCGCGCCCTGGTGAATGCGGCCGGTCCGTGGGCGGCATCCTTCCTCGAAGGCGCGCTGCACCAGCCGACCGGCAAGGCGCTGCGACTGGTCAAGGGCAGCCACATCGTGGTCAGGAAGCTGTTCGACCATCCGTATGCGTACATCTTCCAGAACCCCGATGGCCGCATCGTGTTTGCGATCGACTACGAGCATGATTTCACGCTGGTCGGCACCACCGACCTCGAGTATCACGGCGACACCAACAAGGTCGAGATCCATCGCAGCGAAATCGAATACCTGTGCGAACTGACCCAGCGTTATTTCCGCAAGCCTATCGTGCCGGCGGATGTGGTCTGGTCGTATTCGGGCGTGCGCCCGCTGCTGGAAGATGATTCGGCCAATGCCTCCGAAATCACCCGCGATTACAAACTCGCGATCGACGATGAAGCCGCACCGCTGCTGTCCGTCTTTGGCGGCAAGATCACCACGTTCCGCAAACTGGCGGAGGAAGCGGTGGACATCCTCGCGCCCAAGCTCGGCAACCAGCGCCCGACCTGGACCGAACATGAATGCCTGCCGGGCGGCGATCTGTATGGCGCACCGCAAAATCGCGGCGTACTCGAGTACGACGCCTATGTGAACCGTATGCAGCGGCAATTCGCATGGCTGCCGCCAAAGCTGGTCGCGCGTTTTGTGCGCGCATATGGCACGCGCATCCATGTGCTGCTGCAGGGCAGACAGCGCCTGGACGACATGGGCGAGGAAGTCGTGAAAGATCTGTTCGCGGCTGAAATAGATTATTTGTTCAGGAACGAGTGGGCGTCGTCAGGCGCCGATATACTGTGGCGTCGCTCCAAACTGGGGCTGCACCTGCCGGCAGGCAGCGAGCAGCTGATCGACCAGTGGATAGGCCGCACATATAAAAACAACTAGCAGCTAGCTTGCGGCAGCCTGTACGAGGCCGCCGCAGATGAGGAGACTACGTGCGTCTGGAACTGCAAGGCGTGACCCGCAAGGTCGCCGCCGACACTCATCTGTACCCGACATCCGTCACCTTGATGTCAGGCGCGATCAATGTGCTGCTCGGCGCCACGTTGGCCGGCAAGACCACGCTGATGCGCATGATGGCCGGCCTCGATCGCCCGAGCGAAGGCAAGGTGATCGCCGACGGCATCGACGTGACCGGCCTGCCGGTGCGCGAGCGCCAGCTCGCGATGGTGTACCAGCAGTTCATCAATTATCCGTCGCTGTCCGTGTTCGAGAACATCGCTTCGCCGTTGCGCATCGCCGGCAAGCTGTCTGACGATGCGATACGCAGCAAGGTCAACGCGATGGCGGAGCGTCTGCATATTTCCAAATATCTTGATCGTTCTCCGTCAGCCCTTTCCGGCGGCCAGCAGCAGCGCTGCGCACTGGCGCGCGCGCTGGTAAAGGATGCGAGCCTGCTGCTGCTCGATGAGCCACTGGTCAACCTCGACTACAAACTGCGCGAAGAGCTGCGGCGCGAACTGACCGACCTGTTCTCGGCTGGCGGGACCACCGTCGTCTATGCGACCACCGAGCCGCTGGAAGCGCTGCAGCTCGGTGGCCACACGCTACTGATGCATGAAGGACGCGTGCTGCAGCACGGACCGACGCTGTCGGTATTCAATGCACCGGTCTCCGTGACCGCCGCCCGCACCTTCAGCGATCCGCCGATCAACCTGTTCGACGCGACCATCAGCAACGGCACTGCGCAACTGGCCGAAGGCATCGCGCTGCCGCTGTCATCGTCACAACAAGCCAAGCTGGCTGGCCACGCACGCGCGCAGCTCGGCTTGCGCGCGCACAGCCTGCATGCGCAGCCGCGCGCGGACGACTTCGCTTTCAGCGGCAACGTGGACCTGGCCGAGATCAGCGGCTCGGAAACCTTCGTGCACCTGCATCGCGGCAGCCTGGCGCTGGTCGCGCAACTGCCGGGCGTGCATGAGCTGGAACTGGGCGCGCAAGCGACCATGCATTTCCGGCCGGAGGATTTGTTCATTTTCAGTACCGATGGCGCGCTGCTGTACGCGCCCGGCGTGGGAGCCTGAGATGGCGCGCATCGAACTCGCTGGCCTTGCGCACAGCTACAAACCGAATCCTTCGCAGCCCGCCGACTATGCGCTGCGGCCGATGGACATGAGCTGGGACGACGGCGGCGCGTATGCGCTGCTGGGCCCTTCGGGCTGTGGCAAGACCACGCTGCTGAACATCATTTCCGGACTGGTGAAGCCATCGCATGGCCGCGTGCTATTCGACGGCAAGGATGTGACCGACCTGCCGACCGAAGCGCGCAATATCGCGCAGGTGTTCCAGTTCCCCGTGATCTACGACACGATGACCGTTGGCGAGAACCTGGCGTTCCCGTTGAAGAACCGCGGCTGGAAGCGGGTCGACATAGACCGCCGTGTCGCGCAAATCGCCGAGATCCTCGAACTCTCCGGCGAGCTGAAGCACCGCGCCTCCGGCTTGACTCCGGATGCGAAGCAAAAGATCTCGCTCGGCCGCGGGCTGGTACGCCCGGACGTGGCCGCGGTCTTGTTCGACGAACCGCTGACCGTGATCGACCCGCACCTGAAG
>CAZCDW010000013.1:24360-26823 GCA_964497485.1 uncultured Bifidobacterium sp. | reverse complement strand
CGGCGTATTTCGAGCATGCCTTCCTCGCACAGCAAATGGGTGTGGAACTGGTCGAGGGCAAGGATTTGCTCGTCGACCAAGGCTATGTGTACATGCGCACCACGCATGGCCCGCAACGTATCGATGTGATCTACCGCCGCATCGACGATGACTTCCTCGATCCACTGGTATTCCGCGCCGATTCCTCGCTGGGTGTACCGGGTCTGCTGTCGGCCTATCACGGCGGCCGTGTGACACTGGCCAATGCGGTCGGTACCGGCGTCGCCGATGACAAGTCCATCTATCCGTACGTGCCGGACATGATCCGCTTCTACCTGTCCGAAGAGCCGGTGCTGAACAATGTGCCGACTTATCAGTGCAGGAAGAAGGAAGACCTGGCCTACACCCTCGCCAACCTCGAGAAACTGGTGGTGAAGGAAGTGCACGGCGCCGGCGGCTACGGGATGCTGGTCGGCCCCGCATCGACGAAGGCCGAGATCGAGGACTTCCGCCAGCGTGTGATGGCCAAACCCGAGGGTTACATCGCGCAGCCGACGCTGGCGCTGTCGGCCTGCCCGACTTATGTGGAAGCGGGCGTCGCTCCGCGCCATATCGACCTGCGTCCTTTCGTCTTGTCGGGCAAGACGGTCAGCATGGTGCCGGGTGGCCTGACGCGCGTCGCGCTGAAGGAAGGTTCATTGGTGGTCAACTCGTCGCAAGGCGGCGGCACCAAGGACACCTGGGTACTGGAGAAGTAAGTTTTTACGGAGCTTCTATGTTGAGTCGCACTGCTGATCATTTGTATTGGATGGCACGTTATACGGAACGAGCGGAAAATCGCGCTTGCGCGATTTCGGTGAAGGCTAACGTGAGAGAAGCGAACGTTAAGGGGCGCAGCCCCGGCCGAAACCAAAACACGGCATGCGGTGTTTGCTGCGCGCTTGTGTCAACGGAGGTTTGACCATGTTAAGTCGCACTGCCGATCATTTGTACTGGATGGCTCGCTACACCGAGCGCGCAGAAAACACCGCGCGCATGCTGGACGTGAATATCCAGACCCAGCTGCTGCCGCAATCGGCCGAAGCTGCCGAACAGGGCTGGCGCGCGGTGCTGGGCATCTCCGAGCTGCAGCCAGATTTCGATGCAAAGTACGGACTGCTGACGCGCAAGGATGTGCTCGACTTCATGGTGCGCGATCCGGACAATCCATCGTCGATCGCTTCCTGCCTGACCAGCGCGCGCGAGAATGCTCGCGCCGTGCGCGGCACGCTGACTACTGAGGTCTGGGAGACCCAGAACACGACCTGGCTGGACATGAACAACTTGCTGAAGGGTGGTGTGCTGGAGCGCGACCCGAGCGAGTTCTTCGAATGGGTCAAGCATCGCTCGCACCTGTCGCGCGGCGTCACCATTGGCACCATGCTGAAGGACGAAGCGTTCTACTTCATCCGCCTCGGCACCTTCCTCGAACGTGCCGACAATACTGCACGCCTGCTGGATGTGAAATTCCACGGCACCGATCGCGAACTGCTGACTGCGATCGAGATGGATTATTACCACTGGGCGGCCGTGCTGCGATCAGTATCCGCCTTCGAGACCTATCGCAAGGTTTATCGGGACGTGATCACACCAGAAAGAGTGGCCGAACTGCTGATCCTGCGCGGCGACATGCCACGTTCATTGATGGCCTGCCTGACCGAGGTCGTCAACAACCTTGAGCAGGTGCGCAATGATGTTTCAGGCGAGACCGAACGCTTTGCCGGGCGCCTGCACGCCAATCTGCGCTTCAACAGTATCGATGACATCATGCGCCGCGGTCTGCACGATTATCTGACTGATTTTCTGGAACAGGTCTATGAACTGGGCAATTTGGTCAGCCGCGATTTCCTGGTGCCGCTCTCGCCTTCGCCGGCACCGGCGCCGGTACTGCCGCCGCTCAAACAGGCCGCATGAGATACGTATGAGCGTGATGATGATGAAAAACCCGTCTTTCAAACCGGTCAACCGAACATGACTTATTGCGTGGCGATGCGCCTGGATGCAGGCCTGGTCTTCCTGTCTGACTCCCGCACCAATGCCGGTGTGGACCATATCGGCACCTTCCGCAAGATGTCCGTCTTCGAGAATCCGGGCGACCGCATGATGGTGCTGATGACAGCGGGGAATCTGTCGATCTCGCAAAGCATACGGCAGACCGTGGCCGAATATCTGACGCCCGAGGGTAGCAGTATCTGGACCGCATCGACGATGTACGAGGCAGCACAGATCGTTGGGGACTCGATACGTGCAGTACACAAGCGCGAGGCGAAGGCGCTTGAGCAATCGGGGATCGATTTCAACGTCAGCCTGATTTTCGGCGGCCAGATCCGCGGCGAGCGCTGCCGCTTGTTCCAGATGTATGCGGCCGGAAATTTCATCGAGTCACATGATGAAAATCCATACTTCCAGATTGGCGAGGCCAAGTACGGCAAGCCCATCATCGAC
>CAZCDW010000013.1:0-24350 GCA_964497485.1 uncultured Bifidobacterium sp. | reverse complement strand
ATCGACCGCGTGATCTCACCGTCGACGCCACTAGATGAAGGTGCAAAGTGCGCGCTGATCTCGATGGACTCCACACTGAAATCAAACATCTCGGTAGGCTTCCCGCTGGACCTGCTGGTGTATGCATCCGACTCGCTGGCGGTGAACCGCTTTGTGACCATCGATGAAAAGAACCAGTATTTCGAAATGATACGGAGCACCTGGGGCAAACAGTTGAAGGCTGTGTTCGAGGGCATTGCCGATCCGGTCTGGAATGCCGCCGGGGATGCGACCAGTAATGTGCTGTCGTCGGCCGACAATACGAACCAGCCGGTACGCGTCACGCCGCCGGCCGGGATCGTGCGTAGCACGCAGCCTGTTGCATTGCAGACGCTGGCACAGGCCGAGTTGCGGCGCGATCCTCAATAATTTCATCGCGACGTCCCGAATTGTCCGGCCAAGGTCATCGGCCACACTGGCCGATGTCGTCATGCTCACAGGCAGCTTGACGCGATCACACCAACATAAGCACAGGTCTTAGACATCCGCGCAACACTCGCGCAATTTCAACTGACAACGCACACAGCGTCTTCCTAGAATTCATCCCCCTGTCGTTTCCCTTCGGTGGATGATTCATGCGCCTGATGTCGTTCCGTGTATTGCCATGGCTGGCGATTATCTGCTCGCTGCTGATGCTGAGCGTCTTGCCTGCGCAAGCCCAGATCAGCGACCCTGACCTGCAGATTCTGCGTCAGGAACAGCGTGAACAAAACCTGCGCCAGCAAGCCGAGCCACAAGCCCATGTGCAATCCGAAGTCGCCACACCTGCATCCGTGAAGCTGCCGGCTAACGAAAGTCCGTGTCAGCCCATACAGCGGCTGGCACTGCACGGGGAGTTGGCCGAACGCTTCCGCTGGGCCTTGAAAGCCGCTGACCGAAACGATGATCCTGCGATGGGCCGTTGCCTGGGCGCGCAAGGGATAGCCATTGTGATACAGCGCGTGCAGCAGGCGATACTCGCACGCGGCTTCGTCACCACCCGCGTACTGGCTGAGCCGCAAGACCTGCGCGCTGGTGTGCTGGTACTGACGCTGATACCGGGGCGAGTGCGTCAGCTGCGGCTATCCGGTGACAGCAACCCCCGTGCTCGGCTGGGCAATGCCATGCCGATCGATGAAGGCGATTTGCTGAATCTGCGCAAGCTCGAACAGGGGCTGGAAAACCTGAAACGCTTGCCGACCGCTGACGCCGACATGCAGATTCAAGCCTCCGAGGTGAGCGATGCACGCCCGGGCGACAGCGATGTCATCGTACGCTGGCAGCAGCGCCTGCCTTACCGGCTCAACCTGTCAGTCGATGATTCTGGAACCGAATCCACCGGTCGATATCAGGGTGCTGTCACCTTCTCGTATGACCACTGGTGGACGCTGAACGACCTGTTCTACCTCAGTTATAGCGACAGCCTGGGCGGCAGCTTGCCCGGCGCACGCGGCAGCCGCTCCGGCACCCTGCACTACTCGCTGCCTTACCGTGACTGGCTGCTCGGCTTCACGGCCAGTGAATTCCGCTTTCATCAATCTGTCGCGGGCCTGAACGGCGCGATGCGCTACAGCGGCGAAGGTACGACGCAAGACCTGGCGCTGACGCGACTGCTGTACCGCGACGGCACGCGCAAGACCCAGGCAACACTGCGCACATGGCTGCGGGAATCGAGCAATTTCATCGACGATACCGAATTGACCGGACAGCACAGGCGCACCGCCGGCTGGGAAGCGTCGCTGGCGCATCGTGAGCGCATTGCCGATGGCAGTCTCGACATGAATATTGCGTGGCGGCGTGGCACAGGCGCATTCGGTGCACGACGCGCGCCAGAAGAAGCGCTCGGCGAGGGCAGCTCGCGATTGCAATTGGCGCGGGCTGATGCGCTGCTGTCGCTACCTTTCACAGTCGCCAGACAAAACTGGCGCTACAGCCTCGGCTGGCGCGCGCAGTGGAATCGCACGCCACTGACGCCGCAAGACCGTTTCGCGATAGGCAACCGCTACACCGTGCGCGGCTTCGATGGCGAATCCCTTCTGAGCGGCGACCATGGCTGGCTGCTGCGGCAAGACCTCGCTCTGTCAGTGGGGGCAATCAACAGCGAGCTTTATGTCGGCATCGATGCCGGCAAGGTCGGCGGCCAATCGACCGATAGCCTACCGGGCAAGCGCCTCGCCGGCGGCGTGCTCGGCCTGCGCGGTGCGCGCGGCAGCCTCAGCTGGGATGTATTCATCGGCACGCCCATCCACAAGCCCCAGGGATTCCGCACGGCTGATACCACGTCCGGCTTTCTGTTCAGCCTGTCACTGTAACGGAGATCATTCATGCACAAGGACCTGTCCTCGCCAGCTTCATCGCCAACACGCAGCAGACCGCCGCTCTGCCTGAGCTTGCTTGCGGCCCTGATCGCCGGCCTGTTCGCCGCCGATGCGACCCATGCGCAATTGCTGCCAAATCTGGCCGCTCCGGCAGAGCAGCGTCCTTCTGTGCAGCGCACGGCGAACGGGATTCCCCAGATCGACATCACCCGCCCCAGCGCAGCAGGCGTATCGGTCAACCAGTTCCGCCAATTCGATGTCGACGCACAAGGTGTCGTCGTCAACAATGGCCGCGGCGCATCGCTGACTTCGATCGCAGGATGGGTGTCCGCGAACCGGGCGCTCGTTGACGGTGGAGCACGGGTTATCGTCAATGAAGTGCGCAGCAGCGATCCCAGCCTGTTGCAAGGTTATGTCGAGATCGCTGGTGGCAAGGCGGACTTGATCATCGCCAACCCGGCCGGGATCAGCTGCAATGGCTGTGGCTTCATCCACGCTTCGCGCGTGCAACTGGCCACTGCAAAGCCAAATTTTGACGATGGAAAACTGGCCGGCTACACGATGGGGTCGGGTGAATTGCAGGTTGCCGGTCGCGGTCTGGATGCGTCGCGCGTCGATGCGCTGGCACTGCTGACGCAGGCGGCCCGCATCAATGCCGGTATCTGGGCCCATACGCTTGAAGTGGAATTGAGAGCCCCGGCTACAGCACAGGACGGTCTTGCGCCATCCTCGTTTGCGCTGGACGTTGCCAACATCGGCGGCATGTATGCGAACCGCATTTGGCTGGTCGGTAGCGCCCATGGTCTTGGTGCGCGCAATGCCGGCACCTTGTCCGCCAGCGAATCGCTGGTGGTCAGCATGGATGGCAAGCTGGAGAACAGTGCCAGCATCGATGCGCGCGACTTGAAGATACAGGCCACCAGCATCGATAACGTCGCGCACGGAAAAATACTCGGCGAACGCATCGCACTGCAGGCCGACCGGATCGCCAATGCCGGACATCCGGATGCCAGTCCGGTGATTGCGGCGGCGGCCGATCTGGACCTCGGCGCACGAGTACTGGAGAACACGGACCAAGCGACGATCTTTGCCGGCGCCGACATGCGCATAGGTCGGCAGCTCGATGGCGACAGCCATGCGACTGGCAAGGCCGAGCGTGTACTGAATCGGTACGCCACCATCGAGTCGCTGGGCAAGCTGGATATCCACACCGGGCTGTTACAGAACCTGAATGGCGGCGTCGAGATGAGCGAGGTTCAGGTGTCGGGTCCGCAACGACGGGTGTATGTGCAGCCTGAAGGCGATAGCCGCAAGTATCTGCCTGATGAACTCGAAGCCGCCGGCCTGGAAAAAACCCATACCTACAGCCGGACGGAATACGTGGTCGACCGTACCGAGCATGAAAGCCGGGTCATCAACAGCAGACCGGCGAGCATCATCGCCGGCGGAGACATGCATCTGGTGGGCGAAGATCTGGTGAATGAGAACAGCCGGATCATTGCCGGTGGCGAATTGACAGGTACGCTGGACAATCTGCGCACGATCGAAACACCGGGGACGACGCGCATCCGGGAGACGGGTACCAGCCAGATCTTCCTGGTCAAAAAATTATTTTTCGATTCCCTCTACCGGACAGCTACCGGCCCGATTCTTCCGTATACCCCGGCCGATGAAATCAAGACGCTACGACAGTCGCTATCTATCACCACTGATAAACAGGCTGGCAAGCTGCCGTCGCCAGCGTTCGACGTAGCCGCGAGCCGACTTGCCTCGGATGGCAGCAGTCTGTTCCGGATCAACCCGGGCACCGGGCCGCTGTTCGTCACCGATCCGCGCTTCACGCAATATCGGCAATGGCTGACCTCGGACTGGATGCTGTCGCAACTGGACGAGAATCCGGAGCGGCTGCAGAAACGCATCGGCGATGGCTATGTCGAGCAGCGCATCATCCGCGAACAAATCGCGCAACTGACAGGGCGGCGCTTCCTGCCGGGGCAGGACAATGACGAAGCACAGTATGCCGCGCTGATGGCCAGCGGCGTGCATCAGGCATCGGCCTTGCAACTGACGCCTGGTATCGCACTGACAGCGTCCCAGATCGCGAAACTCACTGCCGATATTGTCTGGCTGGTCGAGCAGGAGATCAACATACCGGCGCGTGACGGCCAAGCGGCGCGGACAGAGCGCGTGCTGGTGCCAAGGGTGTATCTGCTGCCCCGGGCCGGCGACCTCGATAGCAGCGGAGCGTTGATCTCGGCACGGCGTGTCGTGATGTCGGTGGCCGATGCGATCGACAATGCAGGCACGATCAATGGCAGCGATGGTTTGCTGCTGCAGGCTCACTCCATCAGCAATAGTGGCAAGCTCTCCGGAGATACCGCATTGATTTCAGCAAGCGAGGATCTGACCATCCACGGTGGAGAAGTCAGCACCCGACATGATCAATGGCTGCTCGCTGGACGGGACATTGCCGTCACCAGTACGACACGTGACAGCGCGCGTAGCAGCGCTACGCGCCATGCAACGAGCGATGCATCGCGAACCGGCATCGACCGAGTCGCGGTGCTCCACGTGGATGACGAGGGCAAGCTGCAACTGCTGGCAGGGCGCGACATCGCCCTCGATGCCGCACTGCTGCGGAATGATGGCGATGGCGACATCGCCGTTACTGCCGGGCGCGACCTGAGACTGGGTACCATCGCCACGCGTTTTTCCGTCGCCGTCGCGGCCCGTGGGTCGGCCAATCTGCTGCGCGAAGCGCATGACACTGAAACCGGCACCCTGGTGCAGGCAGACGGCGCCGTCTCGCTGGCAGCCGGGCAGGATCTTGACGCCCGAGCCGCGAGCATTGAATCGACGGGCGCTGCGGTCAGCGTGTCGGCGGTGCGCGACCTGGCCATCGTCTCAGGTGAAGGCCACGCATCGTACACACGAGGTACGGAATTTCGCAGCAGCGGTTGGTTTAGTTCAAGCAGCAGCACGCGGCGGGTCAGCTCCGAGCGCCAGGATGCGCTGGCCAGCAGCATCAGCGGAAAGTCCGTCGACGTCGGTGCGGGACGGGATCTGATGATTGCGGGCAGCGACATCACCAGCGACCTCGCCACTCGATTGCAGGCTGGTCGGGATACGTCGATCGTCTCGGCCATGGAATCCAGTCGCAGCGAGTCCTTCCGCCACGACACGGAGTCCGGATTTTTGTCCGGGCCCGGGCTGTCGATAGGCATCGGCAGCCGGCGGCAACAGCAAAGCAATGAGGTACATCGCACCCGGCAGCGCGGCAGCCTCATTGGAACGATGGAAGGCGATGTACATATAGCGGCCGGCGGCGAGTATGCGCAGAAGGCCAGCAAGGTCGCAGCGCCGGCAGGCTCGGTCAGCATCACGGCGACCAATATCGACGTTTCCGGCGGCACCGATACCATCGATTCAATGCAGGCGTCATCCTTCAGCCAGAGCGGCTTATCGATCTCTTTTTCCAACCCGGTGATTGACGCCGGCAGGTCGCTGGAAAACCTCAACAGCTTGAGCCAACAGACGAACAACAGCCGCACCAAAGCCCTCGCTATTGCTGCCGCAGGCCTGTCCGTCACGAATGCTGCAAAACAAGTGTCCAAAGACCCGGAGCACGCTGGTGGCCTGACCGTGGCTGTCACGATAGGCAGCAGCAAATCGCAAGCAAGCGCCACGGAACACGCCACACGCGTCGCACCATCGGTTGTGGCTGCCAGTGGCGATGTCCATATCGGCGCCCGAGGGTCGACGCATTCCCTTCGCATTGCTGGTAGTCAGGTCCATGCGGCAGACTCGGCTGTGCTGCGATCCGAGGGTGACCTGACGCTTGAAGCACAGGCCAATACGTCCACGCGCTCGACGTCCAACCACAGCAGCAGTACAGGCATCGGGCTCGCCGCCAGTATCGGCAAGGAGGGCACAGGTCTGGGGATCATTGTCAGCGCCAGCAAGGCCAAAGGCGACTCTGCCGGCGATGACCTCAGTTGGACAAATACGGAAGTCACCGCAAGCAAGCAGGTATCTTTGCAAAGCAAAGCTGATACGACCTTGACAGGAGCAAAGGTCGAGGCTCCAACTGTCCGTGCAGACATTGGCGGCAACTTGTCGATGGAGAGCCTGCAGGATCGCAGTCATTACGACAGCCATCAGCAATCCCGCTCCGGCAGCATCACCATTCCCGTGGGCGGCAATAGCGGCCCCGCTGCACAGGTGAATGCTGCGAAGTCTGCAATCCGCAGCGACTATCTCAGTGCCAACGAGGCGAGCGGCATCGAAGCGGGCGATGGCGGCTTCCAAGTCCAAGTGGCCGGCATGGCCGAACTCCGAGGCGCGGCGATCGCGAGCAGCGAGACTGCCGTTCAGTCGGGCGCCAACCAGTTCTCATCGTCGACTTTGGCGATATCGAACCTGAACAACCGGGAGGACTACGAGGCCAAAGCGAGTGGCATCGGCATCGGCGCAGGCCGCAATCCACAAGGCGACTATGCGCCGCAAGGCAGCAATGCCGGGCTAGGCCATGATAGTGGTCATCAGAGCAGCGTGACGACTGCGGGCATCAGCGGGATTGCCGGAGACAAGTCAGTCCGTTCGGGCGATGCATCTACGGGTTTGAAAAAAATGTTCGATGCGGAGCGGGTCGCGAAGGAAATCAATGCGCAAGTCACGATCACGCAGGAATTCAGCGGGCAAGCGTACAAAGCTGTCGGTGACTACGTCAGCGAGCAACGTGCGGCCCTGAAGAACATCATGGATACCAGCAAAGACGAACAGGAAAGGCGAAAAGCCGAAGCGAGCATGGACCAGCTTCGACGGGAAGAACAGGTGATGAACGTCCTGATCGGCGCAGTCATCGGGATGGGTGGCACAGCCACCACAAAGGAGGGATTGTCCTCGGCTGCAGAAAAAATGCGCACGGTAATGATTGAAGACTCCAAAAAATTCAGGGGAATTACCGACGGAACCACGACCATCACCAATATCAGCGGACCAAGCGCAGGTATCCGATCTGACGAAGTAAAGCTTGGCGGAACAAGGGCTGATCTTGATTTTTTATGCGGGAAGAATAACGAGCGATGCGTCGTTCTGAAAAATGAATTTGGCCAAGCTGTGTTGGATGCGAATGGAAAAACACAACTTGTACTGGATAAAAATGGGATGGTTCAATTTGACAAAGAAGCTGCCAATTTGTCGCTTGCTGGTTTCCTCGACACTGCAGAAGGAAAAAAAATGTTTGGGCTTACCGGCGGCATACAAGGCGTGAAAGGAACTTTATTTGGTGTTCCTTATGAGGCTGGCAGCTGGCAAGACACATTGATCGAATCATTTTCCGGAGCCCATGATCTGATCGGAGGAAAGCTGCTCGGGCTCTACGATGAAAGCGGGAATATCAAACGCGGAATGACAGACAGCAGCCGTAGTATTCATGACAAGTTATCGACCGTAGCACTCATCCCCTCAGCACCTTTCGCAGCCTCGGAAATGCTTCCTCCAGCCGTCTGGACAGCTATTTCCATCTTGCTTCAGAACGCAAAATGAGATCTTTCACCATCTGTATCGCGGCACTGATTGGCATAACAGCGCTGCCTGGCTGCTGCCCCAATGGATGCTTCATCGTGACCGGAGAAGCCTTCCAAAAGGCAGCCAATCCGACTCCCTATCTGGACCAATGGGTCAAGCCGGGATCAACCAAAGAACAGCTGTTGCAGACCTCTGAAGCCTGCGGCGGTGGATACGGCGATCGCCCGGGATTTTCTGACGCAAAAGTTGCAAAGGCGATGCAACCGGGCGAGTCCGAGCGGGATGCGTACCGTCGTTTGTTTCACGACTATGAACGCTGCCTGATCAGGAAGGGCTACAAGTTCATCGGCCCATGCTATGACAATGAGGTATCCCGACAGCTACCCCGTTGCGGTGCACCGTGACCGTCAAAAAGTCGGTCATACCTAGAGGAAAATCAATCGATTGGGCCCACTTGCCCTTTACTTTGAGCACGTGGGAGCAGGTTTCACCCGCCAATCACCTTTGGGAGAACGATCATGATAATCGCCAAATGGCAAATCGATGCCCGTTTCGGACACAAGCAGAAAGTCATCGAAAAAATGAAAGAATGGGAGCAGATCATTGCCCCCAAGATCGGCATCACCACCGGTCGCATGCTGACCGGATCGATCGGCGCGCTCGAGGCGACCGTGATTCATGAATGGGAAATACCCGATCTGGCCGAAATCGATCGGGTATGGGCAATGTTACCCACGATCCCCGAGCACATTCAATGGAGCAAGGATCTGGAGCCCTTCGTAGTTTCTGGGACATCGCGATGGGAAATTTTCAGGGTACTTTGATCATTACCCGCCCTGCGAATCACCCCATACGGTTCGGCTGTGGTAAGGGCTAGTGATGCGGTGATGATACGAAAACATCTTTGATCGTTTCGGCGCTGAAAAGCGTATCCGTCCAAGCCTCCAGCTCAGCATCCGACGCGCTGGCGAGTTTGTTCTGGGCCCAGTCGGGCAGTTCACCGAATCGATTGACCAGCATCCGCGCTAGTATCTTGGCCTGTCCTTGATGCAGGCCTTGGCTCAGACCTTGCTGCATTCCCTCTTCCATTGCAAACTGCTCAATCGAGCTCACGTAGCGCATTTTTTCGTCCTCTTCAATATCCAACAAATTTTCCCGGAGATGCAATTCCCGTTCTTTGGGCAATTTCAGCATCCAGTCAATCACCCGAAACAAGTAGATCAGCCGGGATCGCTCCAAGCCTGACCTGAACAAATCACGAATCAGACCCAGCTTTGATTGCTCTCGCGCTGCCGGATCCTCACGCGTCGCCCGTGTCGTCAGATGAGCCCGTGTAATGATCGCGAATGGATTCCGGATGTCGATCAATCTCGCATCATTCCCTGCCCAATCCAGTAACTTGGCGACCGGGAAGCGCAAGCCGAGCTGACAGCCAAAGACTTCATAAGCGAAGGTCTCTGGCCGCCAGTTCGGCCGATCATCGGCAAGCACGGCGAGGCTTGCCAAGGGCTGCCGATAGCGCTCGTACAAACGATAGTGATAGACGAACATACGTTCGGCAAACGCAGCCTGTTGCTGGCTTTGGATTTCCAGATGCACTACTACCCACTCTTGCTGCCCTCCCGCGCGTGTAACGCGCGCCAGTTTGTCGATGACGCATTTATCGGGTTCGCTGTCCGATACGACTGAGCGCAACTCTTGGTCCAGAAAATCGACGGGCTGCGACCAGTCGATCTGCGCATGCACCTCAGGAAAATAGAAGGCGAGAAATTCGGTGAAGCACCGTTCGATCGCTTCTTTCCATGGACTGTCGTAGTCGTCGGCCACTGCGCTCCTTTCAATGGCTGCCACAACGGGCAGCGCGATGACGGAAGCATGAAGAAATCAGCGAGGTTTGGCAGGAAGTTGGCTGCTACGGAGATACCCGCAGAGCGGATTCGAAACGCGGGGTGAGTAGATGTGGCTTGGATGATGCAGCGATGGCCAAGCCAGCCATCGCTGTCTTGCGGCGTTGAAGTGTGTTACTCGACGATGGTCTGATGCTCGTCGCCCCGGCGCTCGCGAATCGTGCCAATGCGATAGACCGTTTCACCCAGACGCTTGAGCTCGGCCTCGGCCGCATCGGCATTTTCTTTCGAGACGATGACGGTCATGCCGATACCGCAGTTGAACACGCGATGCATCTCATCGTCAGCGACACCGCCATGCTGCTGTAGCCACGTGAACAACGGCGGCATGGTCCAGCTGTCGCGCTTGAGTACAGCGGTCAGGTTCGGCTGCAGCACGCGCGGAATGTTCTCGACCAAGCCGCCGCCGGTGATGTGCACCATGCCGTGTACCGGCAGCTTTTCCATTAGAGCCAGCAGCGGCTTCACGTAAATGCGGGTCGGTGCCATCAGTACGTCGGCCAGCGGACGGCCATGGAAATCGGCATTCAGGTCGGGCTGGGCGACTTCGATGATCTTGCGCACGAGAGAATAGCCGTTCGAATGTACGCCCGACGACGCGAGGCCAAGGATGACATCGCCCGGCTGTATCTTGCGACCGTCGATGATCTTCGACTTTTCGACCGCACCCACGGCAAAACCGGCGAGGTCGTATTCACCATCCGGGTACATGCTTGGCATCTCGGCGGTCTCGCCGCCGATCAACGCGCAACCGGCCTGCTCACATCCGGCAGCGATGCCCTTGATGACGTCGGTCGCAGCCGCGACATCGAGGCGGCCACAGGCGAAGTAATCGAGGAAGAACAGCGGCTCGGCACCCTGCACCAGGATGTCGTTGACGCTCATCGCCACCAGATCCTGGCCGACGGTGTCGTGCTTGTTCAGGTGGAAACCCAGCTTGAGCTTGGTGCCGACGCCGTCCGTGCCGGAGACCAGCACCGGCTCGCGGTATTTCTTCGAGATTTCGAACAGCGCACCGAATCCACCAATCCCTGCCAGCACGCCTTCGCGCATGGTGCGTTTCGCAAAGGGCTTGATCGCTTCGACGAGGGCATCGCCAGCGTCAATGTCGACACCTGCATCGCGATAGGAAAGGGAAACCGGGGAATTCGAGGACATGGCGGGATCTGGAATAGACAGGAGAAACGGTAGAATGCAGGCTTGCCCCAATGGCAAGGCAGTGGGGCAGGCTCAATTCATTATTTTACCAAAACACCCTGCCCGGACTTCCCGACCATGAGCCTCGTGATTCCCCCCGAACACCGCCAGACCTGGCTGTGGATCGCCGTCGGCCTGCTGTTCGTGCTGCTGCTGTGGCTGCTGGGCCCGGTGCTGACGCCGTTCGTGGCGGCTGCCATCATCGGCTATGTGCTCAATCCAGCGGTGGACAAAATGGCATCGGCTGGCCTGCCGCGCGCGCTGGCAGTGCTGATCGCCATCATCGGCGTGGGCCTCATCATTGCGGCCATTGCGCTGATCGTGGTGCCGGTTCTGGCCGATGAATTGCCGGTGTTGCGTACCCGCTTGCCTTCACTGCTGGCCAAGATCGATGCCGCCATCGGTCCCTGGCTGCGCCAGATGGGACTGGCTGGCCGACTGGACCTGCCGGCCGTGCAGAAGGCACTCGCGGCCAGGCTGGCGGCCGGCGATGGCGCCGGCTCGGCAATGCTGACCTGGCTGCGCGTTGGCGGCAGTGCGCTGGTCGGATGGGTAGCCACGCTGTTCCTCGTGCCCATCGTGCTGTTTTACCTGCTGGTCGACTGGCATCCGCTGTTCAGGCGCATCGCGGACACGATACCTCGCCGCTGGATCGCGCGCGTGACGAGCATGGCCAGCGAAGTCGACATGCTGCTCGCGCAATACCTGCGCGGCCAGTTGCTGGTGATGCTGCTGCTGGCGACGTACTATTCGGTCGGACTGACGGTCGCCGGCTTTGATGTGGCGCTGCCGGTCGGCATGCTGACGGGGCTGCTGGTCTTCATTCCGTACATCGGCTTCGGCCTCGGGCTGACGCTGGCGATCATTGCCGCCATTCTGCAATTCGAAGGCTGGGACGGGCTGATGGCCGTGGCGATCGTGTATGGCATCGGCCAGTTCCTCGAAAGCTTTTACCTGACGCCACGGCTGGTCGGCGAGCGCATTGGCCTGCATCCGCTGACGGTGATCTTTGCACTGCTCGCCTTCGGCCAGCTGTTCGGCTTCGTTGGCATTCTGTTGGCACTGCCTGCGTCGGCTATACTCTCGGTCGGTTTCGGCCACCTGCGCCGGGAATATTTGAACAGCAGTTTTTACACGCAAACATGAGGCAGTTGCTGCTCGACTGGGGCGCGGCCAGGCCGCAGACCCTGGAGAGTTTTGTCATTGGCAAAAATCAGGAACTGGCCGCCCTCCTGCAACGCATCGCCAGCCGTGATGCCACTTCGCTCGACCAGCGTTTCCTGACCCTGTGGGGTGAGCCCGGCGCGGGCAAATCGCACCTGCTCGCGGCGCTGGCCGCGACCGGATCGGCGCTGCTGCTGGATGCGCACTCGGCTGCGCCTGATTTCCGCCATACCTCGAACACGGCGCTGTATCTGGTCGACGATTGCGACGAATTCGATGAAGAGCGGCAGCACGCAGCGTTTGCGTTGTACAACGAAGTGCGCGAGCTCGGTGGCGTGCTGGTGGCGACCGCCAAAAAGCCGCCGGCACAACTGGAGATGCGCGAAGATTTGCGCACACGGCTGGGCTGGGGACTGGTGTACCAGGTACAGGGTCTGACCGATGATGAAAAGATCGCCGCATTGACGCAGGCAGCCCAGGCCCGCGGGCTGGCGCTGTCGGGTGGCGTGCTACCCTACTTGCTGACCCACTTCCGGCGCGACATGCGTTCGCTGTCGGCGATGCTCGACGCGCTGGACCGCTACTCGCTGGAGACCCAGCGACCGATCACGACCCATCTGCTGCGCGAATTGCTGCAGCAAGGCCTGTTCGACGACGGCACGCATGCCGACGGCGGCGCCGGCCATTGACAAGAACACGAATGAATCTCGCGCTTTTCGATCTCGACCATACGCTGCTGCCACTCGACTCCGACTATGAATGGGGCCAGTTCCTGTGCCGGCTCGGCGCGGTCGACAAGGCAACCTTCACCGCCCGTAACCTCGAGTTTTACGAGCAATACCAGAAGGGTACGCTGAACCCGGTCGAGTACCTCGAGTTCGCGCTGGGCACGCTGGCACGCTTCCCTGCCGAGCAGCTGGCAGCATGGCATGCGCAATTCATGGAGGAAGTGATACGCCCGGCCTTGCGCAGCGAAGCGCGTGCGCTGGTGGCAGAGCACAAAAACGCGGGCGACCTGGTCTGCATCATCACGGCCACCAACCGTTTCGTGACGGGCCCGATCGCGAAGGCCTTCGGCATCGAGTACCTGATCGCGGCCGAACCCGAGATCCTCGCGGACGGCACCGTCACCGGCAAGCTGGTCGGCTCGCCGCCTTTCGGTGCCGGCAAGGTGATCAACACACGGCAATGGCTGGCATCGCTGGGCAAGACGCTGGACAGTTTCGAGCGCAGCACCTTCTACAGCGATTCGCAGAATGACATCCCGCTATTGTCGGTGGTCACCCATCCGGTGGCGACCAATCCGAATGCTGCCCTGGCCGCCCATGCGCAGGCCCACGGCTGGCCCATCCTGAAGCTGTTCGAGCAGGACAAGCAATGATCAAGAAATTCATCAGCCGTATCCTCGGCGTCAGCAACACGGGCGGCAAATCACGCAAGGCGACCGAACCCGTCGTATTCGGCCCTTCCGACCATGGCATTGACCCGGACGACGTCTCGCCGAATGCGGTACGCGTCACGCAGACGCTGCAGAAAGCTGGCTTCAAGGCCTTCATTGTCGGCGGCGCCGTGCGCGACCTGGTGCTGGGACATCGCCCGAAGGATTTCGACGTCGCCACCGATGCGACGCCCGAGGAGGTCAAGCGCCTCTTCCGTCGCGCGTTCATTATTGGCCGCCGGTTCCAGAGCGTGCATGTGATGTTCGGGCAGGAGCTGATCGAGGTCACCACCTTCCGCGGCAATTCGCCGAATGAAGCGCCGAAGGATGAGCACGGTCGTGTGCTGCGTGACAATACGTTTGGCGAGCAGCACGAAGACGCGGAGCGCCGCGACTTCACCATCAATGCCATGTACTACGACCCCGCTCGCGAGCAAGTGCTCGACTACCACGGCGGCATGAAGGATATCCGCAACAAGACGTTGCGCATCATCGGTGTGCCGGAGGCGCGCTACCGCGAAGATCCGGTACGCATGCTGCGTGTGGTGCGCTTCGCTGCGAAGCTCGGCTTCGGCATTGCAGGGCCGACCCGTGCGCCGATCAAGGTGATGGCACCGCTGATCAACAATGTGCCGGCTGCGCGTGTCTTCGACGAGATGCTGAAGCTGCTGATGAGCGGCCAGGCGATGGCCTGCCTGCAGCAGTTGCGCAAGGAAGGCCTGCACCACGGGCTGCTGCCACTGCTGGACGTGGTGCTGGAGCAGCCGATGGGCGAGCGCTTCGTGACCCTGGCACTGTCCAATACCGATGAGCGCATCCGCCAGGGCAAGCCGGTATCACCGGGCTTCCTGTTCGCGGCGCTGTTGTGGCACCAGGTTCTGGAAAAATGGAACGCTTACAAGGCTGCGGGTGAATCGCCGATTCCGGCGCTGCATTTCGCCGCCGACGACGTGCTCGACACACAATCCGAGAAACTGGCGCTGCAGCGTCGCTTCACCACCGACATGCGTGACATCTGGGCCATGCAGCCGCGCTTCGAGCGTCGCATCGGCAAGTCGCCGTACAAGCTGCTCGAGCATCCGCGCATGCGCGCCGGGTATGACTTCCTGTTACTGCGCTGCCAGTCGGGCGAACTCGACGAGGAGCTGGGCGACTGGTGGACCGATTTCATCGCCGCCGATGGCCCGGAGCGCGAGCGACTATTGGCGAAGAAGCCGGCCGATGACAGCGCCGCCCCGGCCAAGCGCCGCCGCCGTGGCGGCCGCAGCCGCGGCAAGGGCCGCGGTGATGGTCAGGCTGGCGGTGGCAACACCGAATGACCGTATCCGGCAACGCAGCCGCCGGCGCGATTGCAAGCACGGGCAGAAACACGGATCCGAGCGCGCCCATCCGTGACTTCGTGGGTCTGGGCGCCAACCTCGGTGATCCGCAGCGGGCCGTGCGCGATGCGCTCGATGCGCTGCGCGCCTTGCCACAGACACGCATTGATGCGGTCTCGTCGCTCTATCTGAGCGCGCCGGTCGATGCCGGTGGCGACGATTATGTGAATGCGGTAGCAAGACTCCAGACCTCGCTGTCTGCACATGATTTGCTCACGGGCTTGCAAGGCATCGAGCGCAACTTTGGCCGCGAGCGGCCTTTCCGCAACGCGCCGCGCACGCTGGACCTCGACCTGCTGCTGTATGGCGAGCACACCATCCACGATGATGTCCTCGAAGTACCCCATCCGCGCATGATGACGCGAGCTTTCGTTCTGCTGCCGCTGCTGGAGCTCGATGCAGGCATCCGGGTGCCCGGCCACGGACTGGCCAGCGATTTCCTGCCGGCCGTCGGCGACCAGCAGATCCGCCGCATCGATGAAAACCGGCCGGATCATCACGCATAAGCCCCGGACGCCGGCGCCGCGCTGCGTTTCTGGTTGAACTGTCAACACAATCACGTATCATCCTTGCCCATGGCTCTGGAAAAATACAAGTACATCGTCGTGGAAGGCCCGATCGGCGTCGGCAAGACCAGCCTGGCGCGCCGCATCGCCGCTGAGACCGGCGCGCAGTCGCTGATGGAGCAGCCACAGGAAAATCCCTTCCTCGAACGCTTCTACCGTGACTCGGCCCGCTATGCGCTGCCGACACAGATGTTTTTCCTGTTCCAGCGCATGAACCAGCTGCGCGACCTCACACAAGGCGACCTGTTTTCGGCGCCGGTGGTGTCCGACTTTCTGATCGACAAGGATCCGATCTTTGCCGCACTGACGCTGGCCGACGACGAACTGAACCTTTACCACCAGATGTTCGAGCATTTCAGCCAGTCCGCGCCGCGGCCTGATCTGGTGATCTACCTGCAGGCGGCGCCATCAACACTGTCCGAGCGTATCCGCCGCCGTGGCGTGCCGTCCGAGAGCGGCATTTCCGAGACTTACCTGCAACGCCTGTGCGAGGGCTATAGCCGCTTCTTCCATCATTACGATGCGGCGCCGCTATTGATGGTGAACGCAGAACACCTGAATCCCATCGAGCGCAGCGATGACTTCGCGCTGCTGATGCAACGTATCGCCGGGATGCGCGGCAAACGCGAATTCTTCAATCGCGGTGAGTAAACCACTGCAGCGCCACCCCCTGCCTTGCCCCACCCGAAAGGAAGACCATGAGCAGCCAACCGGGCGCCCACAACGGCGCCGCCCGCAAGAAGGTCACCATTGCCACGCTGGCGCAGATGCGCGCCACCCATGACAAGATCACGATGCTGACCGCGTACGACGCGAGCTTTGCATCGCTGATGGACCAGGCCGGCGTCGATACGCTGCTGGTCGGTGATTCACTGGGCATGGTGGTACAGGGCCACGGCACGACGCTGCCCGTGACGCTGGACGATATCGCTTACCACATCGCCTGTGTCGCACGCGGCGCGAAGAGCGCGCTGGTGATTGGGGACATGCCTTTCGGTAGCTATGCGACACCGCAGCAGGCACACGACAATGCGGCCGTGCTGATGCGTGCCGGCGCCGAAATGGTCAAGGTCGAAGGTGGCAGCTGGCTCGTACCGACCGTACAACTGCTAGTCGAGCGCGGCATGCCGGTCTGCGGGCATCTGGGTCTGACGCCGCAATCGGTGCACCAGTTGGGTGGCTTCAAGGTGCAGGGCAAGACCACGACGGCAGCGGATCAGCTGAAACAAGACGCACTGGCCTTGCAAGCCGCCGGCGCGTCAATGATCGTGCTCGAAGCGATACCGGCGGCGCTCGCCGCCGAGGTCACGCAGATGCTGGCCATTCCCACCATCGGCATTGGCGGCGGTGCCGCTTGCTCGGGACAGGTGCTGGTGATGCACGATATGCTGGGTGCTTACCCGGGCCATCGCCCGAAATTCGTGAAGAACTTCATGGATGGCCAGGCGAGTATTTCAGCCGCCATTGCCGCTTATGTCAGCGAAGTCAAGGCCGGCACTTTCCCGGGCCCGGAACACAGCTTCTGAATCCGATCGGTTCCGGCGGCAGACGTCATCCCGATCCCCATGCAAAAAAGCCCGGCAGCATGCGCTGTCCGGGCTTTTTTGTACGATGTGCTGAGGCGATCAGTCAGGTGCCGATTCCTTCGCGACCAGCTCCGCGTAGCGATTGAATACCGTCTCCAGCTGAGGCGCCAGTGATTCAAAATCGCTGACTGCCAGCCCGAGATCGCGTACCAGTCCGTCTTCGAGACTGTAGACCCAGCTATGTACTGTCAAGTCCTGGCCACGATCCCACGCGTCCTGCACGGTCGTGGTCTGGCATACATTGATTACCTGCTCGATAACGTTCAGCTCGCACAGACGGTCGCCCCGTACTTTCGGCGGCAATGAATCGGGCAGGAAGGCGGCATGCTTGATGTGTACATCTTGCACATGGCGCAGCCAGTTGTCGGCCAGACCAACGCGACGGCGCTCCATCGCCGCATGCACGCCCGAGCATCCGTAATGACCCACCACGATCACATGCTTGATGCCGAGCACATCGATCGCAAACTGCAATACCGACAGGCTATTGAGGTCGGAATGCACGACGACATTCGCAACGTTACGATGCACGAACAATTCACCTGGCTGCATGCCGACGATCTCGTTGGCAGGCACGCGGCTGTCTGAACAACCTATCCACAGGAATTCGGGATTTTGCTGGGAAACCAGCTTCTTGAAAAAATCAGGATCGGTGGCAACCATCTCGGCCGCCCACTGCTGGTTGTTGGCGACGAGCTGACGCAGTGCCCTGTCAAATTTGCTCATGGGATGAAAGACTCCATGCGATTGGCAAATGACATTTTACCGCACGCATTTATCGACAAGTACCCGGTTTCTCGCCCCACATCCTGAAACAAGGCGCAAGGTCATCGCCCGAGCGGTCGGCATCTCAGCGACAGGCATGAAGGCATGAAGCCACGAAAAAACGAACTCACAAAAAATTAGTTCGCTTATGGTTTGCACTAATCATTTTGGGCGTTGATGACGAATTTTTTAGACTGACTCCGGCTCTGAATATATTGAGCCAAAACAAGCCAGATCATCGGGAGTTGTACGGAATTTACAGACTTGTTCAAACCTTGCCGAGAATCATAGTCCTCCCGATCCACGCCCACCCTGGTTCCTGGCCACCTTACGGACTGAAGGAGAACACCATGCTGATCACGATGGCGGAAGACACTCTCGACCACATTGAGAGCGAAGCTCACGATTTCACACCCGAACCTCCGCAGGCCAAACCCTCGGGAAAGCGGCATTACCAGCAAACCGATGTCGATTACGACCCGACCAAAAAAGCATTGTGGACGGTAATGAAGCCGATGGGCATCCCCTGCTGCAACCAGAACATGGTTGAAGAGTTCCATGACATCTATCAGCAGTTGCAAGAAAACGGTGGTGAATTTTTACATAACGGCGAATGGCATCCCGTCCAATACTCGGTCGTCGCATCCCGCCATCCCACGGTATTCAATCTCGGTGGCGATCTTTCATTGCTGCTGAACCTGATTAGAAGTCGCGATCGCGCAGCACTCGCCCATTATTCCAAGTTATGCATCAACACGCTCTACGCGAGAATTCGGTGTTTTGATGCAAGAATCATTACCATATCCCTCGTACAAGGCGATGCCATGGGTGGCGGCTTCGAATTCGCCTTATCGAGTGACGTCATCATCGCTGAGCAAGGGGTTCGAATTGGGCTGCCTGAAGTGATGTTCAACCTCTTCCCTGGTATGGGCGCCTACAGTTTACTTAGTCGCCGGGTCGGCATGAAGCTGACGGAAGAGATCATGATGTCAGGGAATATCTACCAATCCGACGAATTACACCGTCTCGGCATCATCGATATCCTTGTGCCGCGCGGCGAAGGCGAAAAGGCAGTTGAAGATTTCATCCGCAAGCGCGGCCGGCGCTTTAACACGCTCAGCTCTATTTATCAGTGCCGCCGCCACATCAATCCCGTGACTTATGACGAATTGATGACTATTGCTAATTTGTGGGTTGATGCAGTGTTACGTCTGGATGAAGCAGATATTCACATCATCTCCCATCTTCTTCGGTCGCAGAGATCAGAACAGGAGAAGCACAAAAAAGCCGGGATTGGCTTTCGTCCAAGATTCATGGATACCGCACTTGACACTGAAAATTCAGCTTTGGGCACCTGAATTCAGTTCGACTACCCGATTACGCAGCCAAAGGGAATGGGGCACTCCCATTCCCTTTGGCTGCTTTTTTTCAATGCATTGGCAAGTCGCCACCCGATGACATCAGGCCGACGATGCCGAATCCCATATTGCTTCGCCTTTTGTCGACTGTTTGCTGACATCAGTCGCTGGAACTTCCAAAGATGCCAAATGATTGACACCCTTGTAAGACATCAAATCAGCAAACAAACGGAAATTGACGTCAATACTGTTCAGAATGGAATGGCTCGCATCCATACATTCGTCATGCTGTAACAACCTCCGAAGCTCCGCCATATGGTCTTCGTCCAGTGACGCATGGGATTCAAGAAAGCTGAATCCCGAACCCAGAGACAATCCCATGCTGCGTGACAGTGCGCGCGCGACCTTGCCACCGTACAGCGATGACAAGATTTCCAGCACATAAACCATGCCCAGCACACAGCTCGGGTGCTCGGAAACGATACCGTGATAATTGAATGCCAGCAGGGCCTGTACCGGTGGCACAGGACGTTGTTGTGGGATGCGTGCAGAACTCTCCACACCGAGCGAGCGAAGGTCGTTGAGCACCATGTGTTCATGGCCCCGTTCTTCCTGGATATGTTCATACAGGAAGCGACGCAGCTCGGGCAAGCGATCGGCGCAGACACCAAGCGCGGCCGCCATCATCGGGCAAAAATTTGATACCACGGGGTACAGCCGGATCAGGAAGTCTGCATAAGCTTGCTGACTGACCTGCCCCGCTAACATTGCCTGCATGACCGGATGGGCTTCGAGCGTTTGCAGGCGCTCATCGGTGAGTGCTACCAAGTCACTGGAAAAGCTCATGAATATCTCTCCTTTCAGGATTGAAGTGAAGCGCCCGGCGGGAGCCTCTGTGGAACGCTTTCGCGCCTTTGCCGGTAGCGCTCCAGCTCCTGGCAAAGATGGCGGAAGGCTTGCCTGACATCGATGACGATGTCGGTCGTACGTATCTTCATTTCGGAGAAAGTCAGTTTTTCTATATCGCGGCACAAGAACTTCAGGGAAACGGCACCAATACTGAGCGCCGCACCCCGCATTGCATGAAGAATCTCTTTTACCCTGCCCCATTCCTGGGCTTGCAACGCCACTTCCAGTTGATCGATCAGGCGCCGGTTTTCATTCATGAATTCAACGATCAGATCATCGAGGAAACGCGGATCCCGACTTACCTCTTCCAGATCAGACAGGCTCTGCATGTCAAGTACCGGGTGTACCGCATGGGTCAGCGAAAGCGCTGTGCGGTCCGTCGCTCGCGCGTGGTCAGGACTGTGAAATTCATCGCCGCGAAAGCGGGTGACCAAGCGGGATAAGGTTTCCAGCAGTAATTCAACCCGAATAGGTTTGGAAAGGAAGTCGTCTGCGCCCGATGCCAGGCTCTCTTCTCGTGCTTCCCGCGTCGCATCTGCGGAAAACATGATGATGGGCATACGCTTTCGTCCGTCCCGCATTAGTCGATACATACGGGCGACATCCGTGCCCGGCATGCCAGGCATATTCATATCGAGTATCAGTGCATCGAATTCGCGCTTGTCTATCAACTCCAGCGCTTCCTCGCCGTCTCGTGCAAGCACGCACGCATGCCCGGCACGCTCGAGTATCTTTTGTATGACCTTGCGATTGGTCGGGTTGTCTTCAGCAACCAGTATCCGAAATGCTTCGCTATCCTGCATCAGCGCTTGATCTTCCGTCTCTGACTGGCTCAGATCGGCATTGGAAACAACTTCAGGTTCACCCGCGATGGACTGCGCCGCTGCATGCGACAAGCGACCCAGAAATTTTGGAGGATCATCATCATGCAGGACAGAGAACCAGCCCGCGTTGGCTGCCATGCCGTTCAGCCAGCTACGCGCGACACCGGCGGGTGCCTGCAGCACGGGCAGTAGCTGTGTATTTCCTGCCGCGTCCATCAGCTTCTCGGCTATCTCGGACAAACGATCTTCTACCGTGGGTACAGGCCATTGCGACAGATCAGGGATGAGCATGACCACGAGCGTGACCGGTCGCTCGCAAAGCGTCATTTTCCTGATCGCTTCGCAGGCGGCATCAAGGCTGGGGAGCAAGGGTATCGACAGACCACTGTCATTCGTCAGTGCAGCCCTGATCACTTCACTTTTTCTGCCACTGCCCACCACCATGCACTGCACGCCCGAAGCGGATTCGGCCCAAAGGCCATCTGCCACTGCAAGCTTCAGCCTGACCACAAACCAGAATTCACTGCCAACGCCCTTCTCGCTGGAAAATCCGATCTCACCGCCCATCAGTTCTACCAGTTGCTTGCAGATGGTCGTACCGAGACCGGTGCCACCATAGCGCCGCGAAGTGGATTCCTCGGCCTGCGTGAAGCTCTCGAAGATACGGTCATGAGCACTGGCTGGTATGCCTATACCGGTATCGGTGACTGAAAAACGCAGTAAAAGCCCCTCCAGACTTGCTTCCAGTTGTTCGACCCTCAGTATGATTTTTCCCTGCTCGGTGAATTTGACGGCATTGCCCAGCAGGTTTGCGAGAATTTGCCGCAGGTGATGTACATCGCCATGCAGCATCACGGGAATGCGAGCATCAACATTGCAATTCAGCGCAATAGGCGCTTGATTGACCCGGTAGCGAAACACCGACAACATGCCACGCACCAGTTGATACAGGTCGAAGTCGACGGTTTCCAGCTCCATCTTTCCGGCTTCGATTTTTGAAAAATCCAGCACATCTTCGATTTGCGACATCATCAGTTGCGATGTCGTTGTCATGCTGTCGAGCATTTCAGCCTGCTCGCGATCGATGCGCGTGCTTTTCATCAGGTCTACCATACCGATGATGGCATTCAGCGGCGTACGTAATTCATGGCTGACCGAACAGATAAAGCTCCGCTTCGCGATATTGGCGATCTCAGCCTGTTCCAGCGCCTTGTAAAGCCGTCCGACCAGCACGTTGAAATACAGAGATACCAGCAGCGTGCCGACCCACAGACCGATGGCGATGCTGCGCTCCTCTTGCCAGTAAGGCACCCAATGGATGACGAGCCCGAAGCCGGTCAGTGCAGCGGCGAGAGAAACGAACAGGTAGGGCTGACCAAAGCGAAAGCCGTAACCGACCACGATCCACAAGTACAGGAAGTACAGCGGAGCGACGTGGCTGCCACCTATCAGGAATACATAGGTCAGGGTCCCGACATCGAGAAAAATCGCAACAACCCGCCGCCAGACACTCTTTCCGGAGTTCACCAGGATAGAGAATGCAATGCCGATCGCGAGGCCAAGAAACAGCAAATTCACTTGCAGTAAATGCACGCGCAGATTTGGTTGTGGATTGAGCTCATCCCCGCCGACTTGCAGGAAGAAATACACCAGCGAACAACCAATGACGATCCTTAATGCAGCCTGCTCGAGCTCGCTATTTCGCTTTCCATGAAAATGATCACGGACAGGCTCAAAGAGATGTTTGAACAGAAGGGCGAGGAACATGACTGGATGCAGGCGCAATGCAGGGAGACGCATGCATCGGGCGCAGGGCTTAGCGACAATAAAAAAATTTTATCGTCCGCGCTCGCGCGAGCCTGAGCCTACGCAAAAAACACAATGCTTCATGAGCTTTGCGCAAGAAGCTGCGCTGAAAACGAGCGCATGTGCTGGACACCGGTCAAAAAACAAACGCCGGCGTAAAAGCCGGCGTTTGTTTTTTGCTTGGGTCAGGGCTCTGAGAGCCTGACTCGTCAGGTCGATGGCAAGACGCGCCGACGCAGACAGTACAACCAGTACGACAAGGAGGTGCAACGCAGCCAGCGGCCTGACGAGACAGGCTCTTACTCGAAGAATTCCTTGACCTTGTCCATCCAGGACTTGCTTTGCGGGCTATGCTTCGCGCCACCGGCCACGGTCAGCGTTTCGAACTCGCGCAGCAAATCTTTTTGCTTGTCGGTGAGTTTGACCGGAGTCTCGATCAGCACATGGCAGAACAGGTCGCCCGGAAAACCGGAACGCACGCCCTTGATACCCTTGCCGCGCAAACGGAAGGTCTTGCCAGTCTGGGTTCCCTCGGGAACGCTGAACGAGACCTTGCCCGACAGTGTGGGCACTTCGATCTCCCCGCCAAGTGCCGCCTTCGCGAACGAGATCGGCATCTCGCAATGCAGGTCATCTCCGTCGCGCTGGAACACCGGGTGCTGCTGGATATGGATCTCGACATACAGGTCGCCCGGCGGACCGCCATTCATGCCAGGCTCACCATTGCCCGTCGAGCGTATGCGCATGCCGTCGTCAATGCCAGCCGGGATCTTCACTTCCAGTGTCTTGTTACGCTTGGTGCGGCCCGACCCGCCACAGGTACCGCAAGGATCAGGAATCACCTTGCCCGTGCCATGGCACTTCGGGCAGGTCTGCTGAATGCTGAAGAAACCCTGCTGCATGCGCACCTGGCCATGGCCGCCGCAGGTACCGCAGGTGGTCGGCGAGGTGCCGGGCTTGGCACCGGACCCATGGCAGGTATCGCATTCATCCCAGGAGGGCACGCGTATCGTGGTGTCAAAACCATGCGCGGCCTGCTCGAGCGAGATGTCGAGGTTGTAGCGCAGGTCCGCACCGCGGTACACCTGCGGTCCGCCGCGCTGGCGCGCGCCCCCACCAAAGATATCGCCGAAGATGTCGCCGAACGCATCGCCAAAACCACCGGCACTGAATCCGCCGGCACCGGCGCCGCCCATGTTCGGGTCCACCCCTGCATGACCGAAGCGATCGTAGGCCTCCCGCTTCTGCGGGTCGGACAACATCTCGTAGGCTTCCTTGGCCTCGTCATCCGAGGCGTTCTTTGCTACGCCGAGTATTTCGTAAAAATCTCGCTTTGCCATCTTCAGGTGTCCTGACTGCTTGTTGCGTATGGGGCGTATTGGGCCTGTCGGCCAGCCTCGCTGGCGCTGCCCTCCCCAAGCAAAAAACCGGGCAGGAGGGTAAACGCCGCTCCGGCCCGGTGACTACGACGCGGCATCCCCGCGCGTGATGTCGCTTACTTGTCCCTCACTTCCGTGACGTCGGCAGCAAACACACCATCGTCCGCCGGCTTGGCCGTGGCCTGCTCGCCGCCTGGCGCTGCACCG
>CAZCDW010000012.1:0-27233 GCA_964497485.1 uncultured Bifidobacterium sp. | reverse complement strand
ACGACGAAGCCAGTCGCGACCGTCAGCGCCATCAATGACAGGTTATTCAGGCTGAAGCCCAGCGCATACATCACCGCAAAGGTGCCGAGCAGCGACACGATGGTGGCGACCGCCGGTATCACGGTCGCGCGCACGCTGCGCAGGAAGGCACTGACCACCAGCACCACCAGCACCAGCGAGATCAGCAGCGTGATCTCGATCTCGTTCAGCGATGCGCGTATCGAATACGTGCGGTCGGACGACACCTGCATCGTGATGTCTTGCGGCAGCTCGGCCCGCAATTCTGGCAGCAAGGCCTTGACCGCGTCGACGGTCTCGATCACGTTCGCACCGGGCTGGCGGTTGACCAGCACGACAACGGCGGGCTCGCCATTGAACAAGCCCAGTGTGTTCTTGTCCTCGACGCTGTCGATCACTTCGGCGACATCGGACAGCCGTATCGGCGCACCATTGCGCCACGCCAGCACGAGGTCGCGGTAGTCGGCGGCAGACAGCACGGTGGCGCCGGTATCGGTATAGACCTGGTAGCGTTGGGCACCATTGTCAATCTGTCCCTTCGGACGATTCGCGGCACTGGCCTGAATTGCGGCGCGCACGTCCTCCATGGCGATGCCATGGCGGTTCAGAGCGAACGGCTGCAGCTGTACGCGCACTGCGGGCAGGGAGCCGCCGCCGAGTTCGACCTCGCCCACGCCTTTGACCTGCGACAGCTTCTGTTGAACGAGATTGGCCACCGCTTCATAGATCTGGCCGGGGCTGCGTGTCTTCGACGTCAGCGCCAGCACGATGACGGGCGTATCGGCCGGGTTGGACTTGCTGTAAGTCGGGTTGGCTCGCAGTGACAGCGGCAAGTCAGTGCGTGCGGCATTGATCGCTGCCTGCACTTCGCGCGCAGCCGCGTCGATCTTGCGGTTCAGCTCGAACTGCAGTGAAACCCGCGCGGTGCCGTTGCGACTGCTGGATGTGACTTCATTGACGCCGGGGATGGCGCCGAGTCGCCGCTCCAGCGGCGAGGCGACGCTCGATGCGATGGTGGCCGGGCTGGCTCCCGGCAGCGAGGCCGTGACCGAAATTGCCGGGTAGTCGACCTGCGGCAGCGGTGCCACCGGCAGCCCGAAGAAGGCGACTGCTCCCACCAGCGCCAGCGCAATCGTCAGCAGCGTGGTGCCGATCGGCCTTTCGATGAAGGGCCGGGACAGGTTCACTGTGGCGCTCCGTCGTCGACATCCCTCGTTTCTTGCTTGCGTATGCGAGCGCCGAACCAGCGGCGTCCCAGCCTGTCGAAGCCAAGGTAGATCACCGGTGTTGTGTACAAGGTCAGCATCTGGCTCAGCAGCAGGCCGCCGAAGATCGCGGTGCCGAGCGGGCGGCGCAGTTCGGCGCCATCACCTTGGCTCAGCATCAGCGGCAAGGCGGCGAACAGTGCGGCGAAGGTGGTCATCAGGATCGGGCGTAGCCGCAGCAGCGCGGCCTGGCGGATGGCTTCGTGAGCGGTCTTACCTTCATCGCGCTCGGCGCTGATCGCGAAGTCGATCATCATGATCGCGTTTTTCTTGACGATCCCGATCAACAGGATGATACCGATGATGCCGATCACCCCCAGCGGTTGACCGGCCAGCATCATCGCCAGCACCGCGCCGACGCCAGCCGACGGCAGCGTCGACAGGATGGTCAGTGGGTGGATATAGCTTTCGTACAGCACGCCCAGCACGATGTACACGCAGACGATGGCCGCGAGGATCAGCCACAGCTGATTGCTCAGAGCCGCCTCATACGCGCCAGCCGCGCCAAGGAAATTCAGACTGACCGTGCCGGGCAACTGGATATCGGCGGCTGCCCGGCGCACAGCCTTGACCGCGTCCCCGAGTGCGACACCGGGCGCGGTATCGAAGCCGACGGTCGCGGCCGGGAACTGGCCGACATGCGTGATCTGCAGTGGCGCTTGCTGTGCCTGTACTGCCGCAATCGAGCCCAGCGTGGTCGGTTTGCCGGACGAGGTGCGCAAGGGCAGGTCGGCCAGCGATTCCGGTGATGCAGCGGTGCCGGGCAAAGCTTCGAGGACGACGCGGTACTGATTGGTTTCGGTGAAGATGGTGGATACGATGCGCTGGCCGAAGGCGCTGTACAGTGCATCATCGATGGCCGCTGCCGTGACAGCCAACCGCGCGGCGCTGTCGCGGTCCAGCTTCACGACGACCGACGGACCGGTCGCGCCGGCATCGGTGACGGACGACTGCAGCGCCGGCTCGTTCTCCATCTGTTGTGCAAGCATCCGTGCCCAGCGGTTCACGACCGCCGTATCCGAGCCTTCGATGGCGACCCGGAAAGGCGTGGGGCCTGCTTCGGCATCGATGGTCAGGTCTTGCGTCGGCTGCAGCGTGACGGTGATGCCCGGCACGTGCGACGCGCGCTCGCGCAGTCGTTCGATGATCTGTTGCTGGTCATGCCCGAGGCTGCTGCGGTCGCGCTTCAGGTTCACCAGCATGCTGCCGGTGTGCAGCATCGCGTTCTCGTTGACGCCGACGCCGACTTGCGACGACAGCGAGGCCACGTCCGGGTCTTGCAGAAATTCGCGCGCAACCTGTTGCTGCAACTCGCTCATTCTTGCATACGAGATCCCGTTCGCCGCTTCGACGCGCACCTGCAGCTGGCCGGTGTCCTGTACCGGGAACAAGCCTTTCGGTATCGCGAGATACAGCACCACCGTCAATGCCAGCGTCAATGCGGCGACGATCAGCGTCAACGCCTGCCTTGCGAGCACCCAGTCCAGCGTGTGCGCGTAGCCGTCACGCAAGTCATCGAAGCGTCGCTGCAGCCAGTCGCCATAGCGGGTGCGTGGCATCTCACGTTCCGCGCGCAGCCAGCGGCCCGACATCATCGGCACCAGCGTCAGCGATACGACCGCCGAGATCAGTACCGTGATCGCCAGCGTGACCGCAAATTCGCGGAACAGGCGACCGACGATATCACTCATGAACAGCAGCGGAATCAGCACCGCAATCAGCGACAGCGTCAGCGACACGATGGTGAAGCCGATTTCGCCGGCGCCTTTCAGCGCGGCCTGTAACGGCGGCACGCCTTCCTCAAGATGGCGAGCGATGTTCTCGCTCATCACGATGGCATCGTCCACAACGAATCCCGTTGCGATCGTCAGCGCCATCAGTGACAGATTGTTCAGGCTGTAGCCCATCAAATACATCACGCCCAGCGTACCAATCAGCGAGATCGGCACCGCAATGCTGGCGATGACGGTGGCGCGGCCG
The DNA here is from genome assembly GCA_964497485.1 of uncultured Bifidobacterium sp. Lineage (GTDB taxonomy): Bacteria > Pseudomonadota > Gammaproteobacteria > Burkholderiales > Burkholderiaceae_D > Pernthalerella. The sequence continues at coordinate 23,970 of CAZCDW010000012.1, read as the reverse complement.
TTGTGCAGGAAAATCAGGATCGCCAGCACCACCAGCGCGACGGCCAGCAACAGCTCGGTGGTGACGTGATTCACGGAGGCGCGTATGCCGGCGGTGCGGTCGCTCAGCACATCGATCGCAATCGCCGCCGGCATGGCGGCTTGCAGCTCGGGCAAGCGGCGCTTGATGGCGTCGACCGTCTCGATCACATTCGCGCCCGGCTGACGCTGAACGTTCAGGATCACGGCCGGTTTCAAATTGGCCCAGGCGCCAAGCCGCACATTCTCGGCGGCCTGTACGACATTGGCGACATCGGACAGACGCACGGGTGCGCCGTTTCTGTAGGCGACCACGAGTTGCTTGTACTGCTCGATCGAAGACAGCTGGTCATTGGCATTGATGGACCAGAAACGCGTCGGGCCGTCGAGATTGCCCTTGGCCGTGTTCGCGTTTGCGGTCGCGATGGCGGTGCGCAGGCTGTCGAGGCCGAGCCCGGCAGCGGCCAGCGCGCGCGGATTGGCCTGAATGCGGATCGCCGGCTTCTGGCCGCCGGACAGCGACACCAGGCCCACGCCCGGCACCTGGCTGATCTTCAGCGCCAGCCGCGTGTTGGCGATGTCCTGCACCTCGGTCAATGGCAGTGTGTCCGAGGTCAGCGCCAGCGTCAGCACCGGTGCATCGGCCGGATTGATCTTGGCGTAGGTCGGCGGCGCGGGCAGGTCGGCTGGCAGCAGCGTGGTCGCGGCATTGATGGCTGCCTGCACTTCCTGCTCGGCCACGTCGAGCGGTATCCCGAGGCTGAACTGGAGCGTGATGTTCGAGATACCGGCCGCTGATGACGAGCTCATGCGCTTGAGGCCGGCCATCTGTCCGAACTGACGTTCGAGCGGGGCGGTGAGTGTCTGGCTGATGACCTCGGGACTGGCGCCTGGGTACGCGGCACGTACCTGGATGGTCGGGAAGTCGACTTGCGGAAGCGCCGACAGCGGCAGGAAACGCAAGGCCACCAGACCGGCCAGCACGATCGCCACCATCAGCAGCGCAGTCGCGACCGGCCGCAGGATGAAGGGGCGGGACAGGATCATTCGCCGCTCTTGTCGCGACGGCGTGGTCGGTCGCCTTCGCCACCACCACCACCGCCACCGCGCTTGCGTTCGATGCCGCCGCTCTTGCCTTCACCGCCGGGGCTGCCTGCAGCGCGGCCATCGCCGGGCAGTCTGACTTTGGCGCCATCGGCGAGACGGTCGGCACCTTCGGTAATCACTTGTTCACCCGGCTCGAGGCCCGACAGTACCTGTACTTTGTCCGCGGCCGACAGCCCGGTCTTCACGTTGCGTACGGCGACGGTCTTGCTGCCCGCATCCAGTACATAGACAAATTCGGTGCCGGCGCCTCGGCGTATCGCCGATACCGGCACCGAGATCGCATTCTCGACCGAGCGCAGATTGACGCGCACATTGACGAACTGGTTCGGGAACAGCGTGGCCTTCGCATTGTCGAAGCGCGCCTTCGCGCGCACGGTGCCGGTCTGCGGATCGACCTGGTTGTCGAGTGCGAGGAAACGACCCTGTGCAAGCTCTGTCGCGCGTGCGCGGTCGAGCGCAATCACGTTCGGTGCCTGTTTGCCGGACAGCGCGGCGCGCAATTCCGGGATGCGGTCTTGCGGCAAGGTGAACGCGACATCGATCGGTGAGACCTGCGTGATGGTGACGATGCCGTTCGCATCGCCGGGCCCGACCAGGTTGCCGACATCAACGGTACGCAGGCCGATGCGGCCCGAGATCGGCGCGGCAATACGGCTGAATTCGAGATTGAGCTTGGCGCTGCGCTCGGCGGCGCGGTCGACGTTGACGGTACCTTCAAGCTGCTTGACCAGGGCGGCCTGACTGTCGACGTCCTGCTGCGCGATCGAATCTTGTGCGAGCAGCGTTCGGTAGCGCTTCTCGGTGACGCGCGCGTTTTCGAGTTGGGCTTCGTCACGCCGCAACTGGCCGGTGGCCTGCATCAGTGCGATCTCGAACGGGCGCGGGTCGATCACGGCCAGTAGCTGGCCTTTCTGCACCATCTGGCCTTCGGAGAACAGGATCTGCTGGATCACGCCCGACACCTGCGCGCGCACCGCCGAGGTCGCGACCGGCGTCACCGTGCCCAGCGCTTCCAGTACGACGGGGAAGGCTTGCTGTTCTGCGCCGGCAATGCCGACCGTGACCGGCGGGCGGCGCGAGCCGCGTTCGCCATCGCCATTGCCGCCTCGCTTGGCCAGCACATACCAGACCAGCGCGCCGATGGCGGCTGCCACCAGCAGCGCCACCAGGATGGGGACGAGCGGCGATCTGCGGGAAGGGCGGGCGGCGGGCGGGGTCATGACCATGGACTGGAGGTATCGGATGGGGCGTCGTTGTTATCTTGTGCGGGCGCCGCCGGGGCGGGCTGAGTCGCAACGCATGTCACGCATTTTCGCAACACGCAAGCTTAACCGATTTGGTGTTTCAGTTTTTTTACAGGACACGTCACGGCTGCAGTGCGCAGGCGGCGACCGTGATTGCCAATTCAGCCCATGCGATCACCACTGCGATGCGCACCAGATGATGGCCGGGAAGCCGGCCAGCCAGGCCCAGAAGAAGCGGTTCAGCCCGAAATAACGGAACACCAGGAAATGGAAAAAAGCCGCCACCGCGCAGAACATGGCCGCGATGCGCGGGCCGGCCAGCGCCAGCGGGAACAGGCACTCCCAGACAATGAAGGCCCACGAGCAGGCGATGGCAACCGGGCGGCTGCGATAGCGGCTGGCGGCCGGCAGCGGGCCGTGCAGGCCGCCATCCAGAAAATAGACCAGCGCGCTGCCGTTGCGCCATTCGCGCGTGACCAGCTTGATGGTGCCGGAGATGAAGTACGACGTGATCGCATGAATCGCGATGTACCAGAGCCCGGCCTTCCAGGCCAGTACGGCGCCGATCCATGGTGTGGCCAGATGCGCGGCCAGCAGACCCGTAAGCACGATGATGCTCATGAAATCGCTGCCGCCGTTGAAGGCGCCACGCCAGCGGATCAGGATCAGCAGGGTGCTCGCAAACAGCAGCAGTGCGCTGAAAAGGCTGGAGCCCCACAGCAGGCTGGCAGCGGCGGCCAGACGCACCAGCAAGTGCACGCGATGGACGTCTGAACGGAAGAGCGTATCGAACAGCCAGCGCATCGGTGCCGATGCATGCGCGACATCGCCGCGTTGTATCGCCCATGCCCACAGTCCGCCGGGCGCCTGTACGGCTTGCAGCCGCAGGAACTCCAGCGTCTGGATCAACAGGCTCAGGCCGAGCAGGCATTCCAGCGCGCGGACGGCGATGTAGAGGCTGCTCATGTCGGGGCGGACAGCATTGGCGAGGTCAGCAATGCCATGTCTTCCGTGGGCGGCTGCAGCGGCGGCACCAGCCGTAGCTGGAACTGATACTGCGCACAGGCTTCGCCGCGCGCAGCGATGAGCTCGCGCGCGAGACGGTCGACCATCTGGTAAGTGACCAGCGTGCGCACATCTCGACCGTCGGGCAGCGTCTGCACATCAAAGCTCAGGTGGTCGACCAGGTTCTGGTTGGCCAGCAGCAGGTTGTTGCGCGGGTTATGGACGAGCCCGCCCAGCCGGAAGGGTGCGCGTGGCATGAACATCTTCCAGTCGCTCCAATTGCCATCAACGGATACGATACGAAGGAACAGCCGGGGTTGCGCGCCGAAGCCATGGTAGAAGCGCCAGTTCGGAAAGAAGCTGCGCAGCAGGAACAGCCAGGGGCCGGAGATCACCCGCCCGCGCCGCCGCAGGCTGGCCAGCAGAAAAACGAAATACGCAGCCAGCAACAGCAGGCTCAGGGTCTGGACCGTGGTCACGGGGTTCGGGCTGGGCGGTTTTGAGGTGGGTCAATGAAACTTGCAATATGGAAAGTTTAACAGCCCGGTTCCGGAACCTTACATCGGAGCACTGGATTACACTGTCGCCCATTGCTTCTGGAGGTTTCAATGGAATTGGCGACGCTGGAGACACGCCACTGGGTTTTGCTGGTTTTCATCGCATCGGCGCTGTATGCGCATTTCCGCGGCACGGTCCGTTTCGGGCTGGTGCGCGCGCTGACGGATTTCACGGTGCTGATCGCGCCGGTCAATGCGCTGATGTACCTGTTCTCGCGCACCCGCCGCTCGGCCTATATCGACCAACAGGATTTTCCCGAGCTCGAGCCGCTGCGCGCGCACTGGCAGGAAATCCGCGATGAGGCGATGGCGCTGGCCGACGCTGGCCAGATACGCGCTGCGTCCGGCTATAACGATGTCGGCTTCAATTCCTTCTTCCGCACCGGCTGGAAGCGTTTCTACCTGACCTGGTACGGCAAGGAGCTTCCATCGGCGCAGCAGCAATGTCCGAAGACCATGGCCTTGCTGAAGCAGATCCCGACCATCAAGGCGGCGATGTTCGCGTCACTGCCACCGGGCGCGACGCTGGTGCGCCACCGTGATCCGTATGCGGGCTCGCTGCGTTATCACCTCGGGCTGGTGACCCCGAATGATCCGGGCTGTTTCATCGAAGTCGATGGCCAGCGCTATCACTGGAAGGATGGCGAAGCGGTCATGTTCGACGAAACCTTCATCCATCATGCGGCCAACACCACGGAGCATCAGCGCGTGGTGCTGTTCTGCGACGTCGAGCGCCCGTTGTGGGGCGCGCCGGTGCGCTGGTTCAACCGCCTGTTCGGCAAGTACGTGGTGGCGGCGGCCGCGTCGGAGAATGTGGATGGCGAGGGCGTCGGCGGGCTGAACAAGTTCTTCAGCGTGTTCTACAAGGTGCGGGTGCAGACCAAGAAGCTGAAGGCGCATAACCGCTTCCTGTATTACCTGACCAAATGGATGGCCATCCTTGGCCTGCTATGGATCATCTTCTGGTAGACGTCTTTCTCCCTGGGTCACCACTGGCAGCGGCGGTTTTGCCGATTTAGCGCTTGAAATCAAGACCTTGCGTGAAGTTTCTTATTTACAATACTTCCAGAAATTGTTAGATTGACCGGGTCATCGCCACACCTTTGCCGGCATGCCCCAGATCCGTCCCACGACCGTCTTGTTGATGTGCGCCGTCGCAGCGGCGGTCGCCGGCTGCGCGACAGAATCCGAAATGGCAGCGATACGGCTTGACCGCAATGATCCGAAGTACGCTTCCCATGAATGCCAGCAAAGTATCGCGGCCAGCAGTGTGCACACAGATCGCAAGAACGCGAGCATGATTGCGTCACCCGCCTTGCTGCTGATCAGTGGCGGGCTGCTGCTGCCAGTGGTCGCGGCGAATGCCGTGATGGATTACTCGGATCATTCCGATGCGTCTGAAATGTCGGTGAACTGCGGCGGCAAGGGCAAGTCCCAGGCCGAGATCGTCGAAAGCGTATCGACGCGCGCCGTGATCGGCGTCGCTGCCAATGTGGTGCCCCTACCTTTACCCAAGACCAAATGATCCTTCAACGTACTTTGGCCGGCCTGTTACTGCTGGCCGCCGGCATGGCTCATGCCGAATGGACTTCCGTCTCCCGTCACAACAACGGCGAATTCTTCATCGACCGCGCCACCATCAAGGTCAAGGGCTCGCAGCGTGAAGTCTGGAGCATGATGAATTACAGTAATCCGCAGATGAGCGCGAACGGCACCATCTACCGCTCGAGCAAGTCGCTGCTGCAGGTCGAGTGCGATACGCGCTATGCACGCGCGATCCACATGTCATTCTTCACCGACCTGAAACTGCGCGGCGATGAGTTCGGCAAGATGGGCTCGTTGCCACCGTGGGAGAAAGTGCCGCACGACTCGGCGATGCGCGAGATCCTCGACCTGGTCTGCAAGGCATGAGCCTGATGCACCGACGTGCGTGGTCGCAGGCGCTGAAGCAGACCCTGACAGCTTTGATGAAAACATCCGCCTGCCATGCTTCAGCGTGACAAGCGCGACACGACAGGCGGGCTGCGCTGGCACTGGCGCGCCTTCCTGCAGCGCCGGCGCTGGGCGGCGACCTCGGAAGCCATTGCCGACTGGCTGGCCACGACTCGGCCGGCATCGACGCAGCTACTGCTGATCGGCGGCAGTGCGGGGTGGATGATGTCCTCGCGCTGGCTGCAGCGCTTCTCGGAAATCGTGCTGGTCGACATCGACCCGTGGGCGCCGCGACTGTTCCGCGTCAACCATGGTCGTGCGTTGCGCGCATCGGGTACCGGCTTGCAGTTCGTCGAGACCGACGGCTTGCAGGAACTCGAAGCGCTGTTGTCACGTTACCCGCAAGCCTCGGTGTTCTTCGACAATGTGCTTGGCCAGCATCTGTACCGCGTGCGTGACATCGAGCAGGCCGAGGCGGAGCTGGACCAGATAGCGGCCCGTCTTGCCGGGCGTGACTGGGGCAGCGTGCATGACCTGTTCTCCGGCCCGGTCGATGCGCTGCGGGTGCCGGTGCAGCCCGTACTGGGCTTCGACGCGCAGCGCGATGCGCAGGGACTGATGGTGGACGGGCTGCGCGGCACACCCATGCACAAGCGCCTGCTGGCGCAGGTGGGCGGCGTCAATGAATGGATGGACCATGTCACTTCGGGTGTATTCCCGGCAGGTGCGCCGAGCCGGCTGATCGCCTGGCCATTTCTGCCGCACTATGCGCACTGGCTGCAGGCGGGCTGGGTCTCGCAGACGATACCGGCGGCACCAGCGGTGCGCCAAGACGGGCCGTGAAAAGTTGTCGACGCAGCTGCCGCCCGGCGGCCTAAAGTTTGATGCGCAGTCTCCGATTTCCGATTGACGTTAAAATTTTAGCCATCGCGCAGAGTCCTTGCGTGTTGCCGCAGCCGTTTTTTGTGAGGAATGCATGATGTCATCCGCCCGTCGTTTCGCCAGCCGTACGCCGTCCCGCCTGCTGTCAAAGGCGCTGCTGGCCGCGTTATTTTCCGTCGTCGTCGCGCCGTCCGTTCTTGCGGACAGCAAGGCGCCCGCACCGGTGGTTCACCGCCCGCCGTCGCCGGGCGCCGATCACCAGCCCAAGGTCGGCCATTGGGAATACGAGGGCGAGTTCGGTCCGACCAAATGGAACGAGGTCGACCCGGCCTTCAAGACCTGTACGCTGGGCAAGCGCCAGTCGCCGATCAACATCGAGACGCGCGATGCGGAGAAGGGCGGCCTGAAGCCTATCCAGTTCAGCTACACCCCGGGCCCGGCCGAGATCGTCAACAATGGCCATACCATCCAGGTCAACCTCGAGAATGCGGGCACGGCGCGTTTTGACGGCCTCGAGTATCGTCTGGTGCAGTTCCACTTCCATACGCCCAGTGAAGAGAAGATCGACAGCATGGCCCAGCACATGGTCGCTCACCTGGTGCACCGCGCCGGCGATACCAAGCTGGCGGTGGTGGCAGTGATGTTCAAGCTCGGCAAGGAGAACAAGGCACTGAAGCCGGTGTTCGATAACTTGCCGCAGCGCGAAGGGCAGAAAGCCAAACTGAACGATTTCAATCCGGCCGACATCCTGCCCGGCGACCCGACGTATTTCGCGTACACCGGCTCGCTGACCACGCCCCCGTGCACCGAGGAAGTGAAGTGGCATGTGATGCAGACGCCGATGGTGATCTCGTATGCGCAGCTGGCTGCGTTCAAGAAGCTGTACAAGATGAATGCGCGTCCGGTGCAGCCCCTGAACGGGCGTCGGGTGCAGGTCTACGTGCAGCCGTAAGCCGTGCATGTTGGTGGCGCTGGTCACCGGCTCGGCAAAACAAAACAAAACAAAAGGGCGCCTCGGCGCCCTTGGTTTTTTGAGTGGTGTAGTTCAGAGTGTGACTCAGATCCGTTCCAGCGACTGGTGCAGCTTCAGGATCTTTTCCTTCAGCTCTGGTCTTTCGTCCATCATGCCGGGCTGGGTCACCAGCTGACGGCGCGCATCCTGTGCCGATTCCTGTGGCACGACGGGCAGAGCCGCCGCTGCAGGCTGCAACATCACCAGCAAGGTCAGCACCACGCTGGCCAGTGTCCACATCACCCAGACGCTGCCGGCCGGGATATCGGCCATCTGCGTCATCGCGCCGTAGGCTGACAGCCACGCTGACCAGTCGATGCGTAGCCACCACAGCACATTGCCCTGCGCCTTGCAGGTCAGCACGAAGGCGATCGCAAACAGCAACCAGTTCAATACCAGCAGCAGCGCAGGCAGGCGGGGAAGCTTTTTCATGGAAGGACGGACAGTTCAGTGCCTCAGGACTTCAAGGCCGACGTCAGCTTCTCGCTCAGCGATTCGGCGATCTGCATGCGCAGCTTCGAGGTCTCGTGGATTTCCTGTTCGCTGCGATACGCATTCGACACCAGCTCGGCGGCCAGGCTGCGCACGCCTTCGATTTCTGTCTCGAGCGCGGTGATGCGCTCCTGCAGCGATTTCTTTTCTTCCAGCTTGCCGCTGATCAGGCGTATCGCCGCATGGACTTGCGTCCATGCCTGCAAACGCGGGTCGCTGATTTTCAGGCTCTCGAAAACCTCCTGCATCGATTCACCGATATCCACCAGTGCATCGGTAGGAAGTTTATCGATGCCAGTTGCCGGCAGATTATCTGCGGCACTCGCTTCGGGATGAAGTCTTTCATTAATTGAAATCACCTGACCTGCTGCCTCGCTCCAGCCGGACTGGGGCTCAAAACGCATCATCGAAGGTTTTGCAGAAGCTTTTGCCATTTGTGAATCCTTATAAAGAAAATACTTGGAATTCTCTTGAAGCCTGATCTATACTCCGCGTTATATTATGGCAAATTTTCCCCTGAAGCAACGTTTAATGTAGCAATACCCAGAAAAATCAACGGTTTGCGAGCGAATCCGAGGAACATTATGAGCAAGGCACTCAAGGTCCTGATAACGAGCCAAAAAGGCGGTGTTGGAAAGAGCACGGTTTCCGCAAATCTGGCAGCCTATTTTTCTTACATATCTGGCAAAAAAACCTCGCTGATCGATTTCGATCACCAGGCGACTTCCGGAAAATGGGTGCGCAAGGCTTACCCGATCGGCATTGATTGCAAGACTGTCGATTTGCCGAATTCCAAAGGCTCCGGGATCGCATTATTGAAGGCGAAAGAAGCCCTGCGCAAGGCGAATGAATCCAGCGAGGTCGTCATTACCGATCTGACCTGGACCGATGTGCTGCCGCCGGATTTCCTGTTTGAATTTGACCTCGTGCTGGTGCCGAGCTCGCTGTCGCGCCTTGAGCTCGACAGCACGCTCGAATTCGTGAACCGCTTCTCCTTCGTCTTCAACTCGCGTCTGAAGACACCGCCGAAGCTGGTGATCGTGCCGTCGCGCGTCGACAATCTCGAGACTTACGAGAGCATCTTCTCGAAGTCCTTCAATGCGGGCTTCTTCCTGTCGCCGCCGGTGATGTACAGCACCAGTGCCAATGAGTTCTTCGGTACCGAGTTCTTCGTGATGACCTCGAAGAAGGAAATCCGCGAGAACTTCCTCGAATTCGGCCGTTCCATCGAGCAGCTGGGCGATATCGAAGCCGGAATGAAATCGGCCAAATCGAGCGACATGCGTCAGTCGCCGCTGACGCATATGGTCAGCGGCTCCATCCTCGATCGCTTCCGTGCGGTACGCAATTCCAGCCCGGCGGCGCCGGTGCGTGCAGCTGCCAACGACAGCGCGCGCCTGACGGCAGCGAATCGGCTGAAGTCGGCAATCCCGTCCTTCCTGATGATGGGCGGCGACTGATAGCTCTACCTGCCCGGCTCACGCAGCCGAGCGCAAGAAACGAGCGACGCCCTGCCAGGGCGTCGTTTTTTTTCGGCGCTGGAAAAGTGGTTCAAAGGTGCTTGATGCCAGGGACCAGAGGCAGCGCTCAGTTGCCGAGCTCGGCCGGTGAATAGGCCTGGCCGGGGCGTGGCACGCCCTTGCGGTCGATGCGCACCTCGCGCACTGACCAATCAATGGCGCCATCGGGCCGCCAGTGCAGGAAGACGATCCAGCCAGTGGTGGTGTCTTTGTCGCTGAAGCCATCGAACACAAAATTGCCAAGGCTGTAGAACACCGGCTTGCCGCGATAGGTTTCCACATCCTGCGTCACATGCGGATGACCACCGATGACGGCATCTGCGCCGCTGTCGATCATCAGGCGCGCCATCTGGCGCTGCCTGTCCGAAGCGAGCCGCTGGTACTCCCAGCCCCAATGCGGGTACACCACGAGGAAATCGACGCGCAGTGTTTCCCTGGCATGCCGGATGTCGTGCACGACCTGGTCTTCATCCAGCCACGCATTACCGGGCGTGTCGTCCTGCGCCTCGAAGCTGCGCGGGAAGAAGCCGTTGTAGCCGAGGATGCCGATACGCTTGCCACGCACCTCGGTGATGAAGGCCTGATGCGCGGCACGCAGGTCGCGCCCGCCACCAAAATAAGGGAGCTGCGCACGTTCCAGTCGCTCCAGCATGTCGGCAAAGGCCGCTTTGCCGAAATCGCCCGTATGATTGTTGGCCAGTGACACCGCGCTGAAGTGCCGTTTGAGCAGTGTCAGCGCGCGCTGCGGTGCGCGAAAGGTCCAGGGCTTGGGTTCCGGGCTGCCTTTGGATGAAACCACGCATTCGAGATTGCCGATGCGCAGGTCTACGCCTTTCAGCAGCGGCGCGACATGCATGAAGGGATCTTTCCCTGCACGGATCAGCTTGCCCGGCCCATCGGCCAGCATCAGGTCGCCGACAAAGGCCATCGTGATACCGGCAGCGCTATCCGTGGTATCTGGCGTTGCGGGCGGGGTCGCTGCGCCGGTGCCGCATGGGAGCAGCAGGGCGCTGGTCAGCACGGACAACAGCGCTGCGGCACGCAGGCATGATGTATTCATTCGCAGCTGCCCGAGCAATGGAAGAACAATTCGCGCTCGAAGTCCGACGAGTACACCTTGTTCAGGCCGAAATGGATGGCGGACGGGTTGCCAGCGCTGCAGGCATTTGCCGGCAACGGATACTCTGCCGCATGCAGCAGCAGAGGTCCGCGTTCACGCAACTCGTAGACCCAGGTCTTCAGCTTCGCGCGTTGCGGCAGGTATTGCGCCTGAAAGCGGAAGCGGTTTCCCAAAGTGACCGACTGCGTCGCATAGACATCCGTGGTGGGTTGCAGCGTGAGTCTTTCGGTACGCCCGCCATAGTCGGCTTCGCAGCGGGCCGCTGGCAAAGGGGATGCAGGGACATCCGCCGCCTGTGCGCTCCACAGGGGCAGCATCGCCACCGCCAAAACAACACAGCCCCGCATGGCGGGGCTGTGTAGGGTCGAATGGCGCATGCGGATCAATGCAGCAAGCGGCTTACTTTTTCGCAGCGGCGGCGCCAGCCTTGGCATCCGGCTTGGCCGGCGGTGCAGGGGGTGTGCCGTACAACAGCACCGCAATATCCTTGTTGGTCGCCGCAAAAACTTCCAGCAAGCCGTCGATGCGTGCCGCCATCGCTGCATTGTCAGCCGTGCCCAGCCACTGCTGGCGATTGTTGCGCATCACGATCAATTGCTCTGCGGTGCAGGACTTGCCATGCTTGTTCAGCCACGCGATGGCCTTGCTGCGGCGTTGTTCGACATCCTGGCTATCGATGCCGATCGCGCGGAAATCGGCGACCACGCAATCCAGCGGGTCGAGCGTGCCAGGCTTGACCGGCGGTGGCGGTGGCTCCGGGGCTTCCTTTTTCTTGGACTGCGCACAGACGCTGAACGACGCCACCAGCGTCAGCATCACGAGCCACAGGCTGAGGCGGCGGTGCGTCATTTCGCATCCTGGTAGAGGATGGTGATGGAGATGCGGCGGTTGCGCGGGTCGGCCGGATTGTTCGGGATGTAGGGCGCGGTATCGGCCACGCCCTCGACCTTCGCGAAACGGTTCTCCGGTATGCCGGCATCCTGCATGATGCGGCGCGTGCTCTCGGCACGGTCACCTGACAGTGACCAGTTGGAGCGCACGCCGTCATCATAGGCGAGGCTGTCGGTATGGCCGCGCACGGCCACCTTGTTCGGCATGCCGGCGACCGATTTCGCGACTTCTCGGATCAGCGTCTCCGCCTTGCCCTGCATCCTTGACGTACCGACGCCGAACATCGAGAAGTCGGCCTTGTCGATCACCTCGATGCGCAAGCCTTCCTTTTCGCGAATGAACTTTACCTTGTCCTTCAGCTTGTCGAGCTGCGGATTCTGGTTCAGCTTCTCCTTGACTTCCTTCTCGAGCTTGTCGAAGTTCTTCTTGTCGGCCTCGGCCGCGATCTTCTGTTTTTCTTCTTCCGACAGCTCGCTGTCGTTCATGTCGTTCTTCTCGTCCTTCGAGTCGCCCGCGTCGCTCTTCTTGCCGCCCTCGGCGCGTGGCGCTTCGCGTTCGAACAGGCTGGTACGCTGGCCGGCATAGGGCATGCCGTCCGGATCGAGAATGGAGTTGCCGCCCATGATGCCGCCGGGGCCTGCCAGCGTGCTCATGCTGGCCAGGCTGTGCGAGGTGGGCTTGAAGTATTCGGCGATGCTCTTGCGCTGGTCTTCCGTGGTCGCGCCCAGCAGCCACATCAGCAGGAAGAAGGCCATCATCGCCGTCATCATGTCGGCCAGCGCGATCTTCCAGGCGCCGCCATGCGCGCCGGCATGGTCGCCATCGACCTTCTTCTTTTTGACAATGGGCTCTAAGGCCGGGGCTTCGGGGGCCTGGCCTTCGGCGGGCTTCTTGTCGTCGGCTGCATCAGCCATGGTGCTGTCCTGTCGCGTGATTCGGGGCTTCGATCTCTGGAGAATCGACCGCAGCGCCGCAAAATCAAGGGTGTTGACCCGCGAACCGGCATTGCAGCACGGTGGCTGCCCAGACCCGGTTCGGTATGTAATTTTTTAGGCAAGATGGATAATACAAGATAGTTACTTGAAAGCACCACGATTCCAGCGATCGCGCACCCGGACACTGCAATGAATGAGCTTGCCAATTTGACAGTCATGCGACCGGCGACGGCGGGCCGCAAGCCGGCTTCGCTACTGCCAGTCGATGCGCTGCCGAGCCGGTCAGGCCGCGGCCTGACGAGACTGGCTACAAGGGTTTTGCACGCGCTGCCGCTGATTCAGTTGGGGCTATTGCTGGGCTTGTCGTCGGCCATGTCATCCCCGGCCCTGGCTCGCGATGCACAGCCGGATTCCAACCCCGAGATCGCGACCGGCGTCCAGCAGCGCACGGTCGTCCGGACCAAACGTTTCATGGCGGTTGCCGCCAATCCGCTGGCCAGCGATGCCGGTTCCGCCATACTGGCGCGTGGCGGCAGCGCGGTGGATGCGGCGATTGCGATGCAATTGGTGCTGGCGCTGGTCGAGCCGCAGTCGTCGGGTCTCGGTGGCGGCGCATTCATGCTGGCCTGGGATGCGCGAGCCAGCAAGCTGAAGACCTACGATGGACGCGAGACCGCGCCGGCGACGGCGGTACCGGAGCGTTTCATGAAGGACGGCAAACCGATGCGCTTCGGCGATGCGGTCAACAGCGGCCTTGCAGTGGGCACGCCAGGCCTGCTGCGCATGCTGGAGCTGGCGCATCGCCGCCATGGCCGCTTGCCGTGGGCGGATCTGTTCACGCGCGCCATCGAACTGGCCGAGCGCGGCCTCCCGGTGTCGCCACGATTGCACCGTCAGATCAGCCAGAATGCGGACCTCGCCAGGCAGCCCGACGCGCGCGCCTACTTTCTGCCGGACGGACAAGCCGCCCCCGTCGGCTACCGACTGAAAAACCCGCAACTGGCCGCCGTGCTCAAGCGCGTCGCGAAGGAGGGCAGCGACGCTTTCTACAAGGGCGCTGTGGCGCGTGACATCGTTGCCGCGGTTCGCGCGCACCCCTTGCCCGGTGATCTGTCCGAGGCGGACTTGATGAATTACCGGCCTATCGAGCGCGAGCCGGTCTGCGGCAATTACCGCATTTACCTGCTGTGCGGCATGGGCCCTCCGTCTTCCGGCGGCATCGCTGTGCTGCAGATGCTGGGCATGCTGGAGCAATATCCGATCGGCCTGCTACAACCGGGTGACACATTGGCCGTGCACTATTTTGCCGAAGCGGGGCGGCTGGCCTTCGCGGATCGCGACCTGTATGTCGGCGCCCCCGCCTTCACCGCCGTACCCTTGCGTGGTTTGCTGGAGCCCGGCTATCTGAAGCAGCGCGGCGCACTGATCGATGCCAAGCGCAGCATGGGCAAGGCAATGCCGGGCCGTCCTGAAGGGGCGTCGCTTGCGCTCGGCGAGGGTGTGGCGGCTGACATTCCTTCGACCAGCCATCTGGTTGCTGTCGATACGCAGGGTAATGCCGTATCGATGACGACCACCATCGAGGCCGAGTTCGGCAGCAAGATCTTCGTGCGCGGCTTCCTGCTGAATAATCAGTTGACGGATTTCTCGCTGGCGCCAACCGATGAGCATGGACGTCAGGTCGCCAATCGTGTCGAGCCGGGCAAGCGCCCGCGCAGCTCTATGGCACCGTTTGCGGTGTTCGAGCAGGGCAAGCTGAAGATGGTGCTCGGCTCGCCCGGTGGCAGCGCCATCATCAACTATGTGGCCAAGACCCTGGTCGGCATGATCGACTGGAAGCTCGACGTGCAGCAGGCAATCGCCTTGCCCAACATGGGCAGCCGCAACCGCGATACCGAGATCGAAGAGGGCACGCCGCTGGCCGACCGCGAGGCGGCGCTGGAGGCGATGGGGCATAACGTCAAGCTGCTGCCTTTCCCCAGCGGCTTGCATGCGATCGTGGTCACACCCGAGGGTCTGGAAGGCGGTGCCGATCCGCGTCGCGAGGGTGTCGCACGTGGCGAGTGACGCAGATGAGGTGCGGCGCATGCGGCTTGTTGCGCGAATGCGTCTGATTGGTCGCCGACCGTGCGCGATGCGGCCTCGGAAGCGCGCAGACGAAGGATTCGAAGACCGATATCGCTGCCTTCTGGTACAACAGCGAACCTTTGCCGATTCCCGGGGCTTTTTTTCACGATGACGAGCTTGTCGACAGTCTCACGACCTGTGTTGATGCCCGCGCTGGCGATGCTGCTGTTCGCCGCCGCCACGCCCTCATTCGCCGACACATTGCAAAAGATCGCCGCCACCGGCGTGGTCACCTTCGCCTACCGCGAGTCGTCGGTACCGTTCAGCTATCTCGATGGCCCGCACAAGCCCGTCGGTTTTGGTATCGACATGTATCGTCCTGTGCTCGACGCCTTGCGCAAAGCGACCGGCCGGCAAGACATCGCGGTCCGCTATCAGGCGGTGACTTCACAGAACCGCATACCGCTGGTGGCCAATGGCACGGTCGACCTCGAATGCGGGTCGACATCGAACACTGCGGCGCGTGCGAAGACGGTCGCCTTCGCTATCAACTACTTCTATACCGGCCCGCGGCTGCTAGTGAAAAAAGGCGCGGGCATCCGGGACTTTGCCGACCTGCGCGGCAAGCCGGTGGCGATCACCACCGGCACCACCAGTTTCAAGCTGATGCGCCAGTACGACCTCGAGCATGCAATGGGCATGACGCTGCTGGCCGGCAAGGACCACGCTGATTCCTTCCTGCTGCTCGAGTCTGGCCGCGCTGCCGCCTTCGTGATGGATGACATCCTGCTGTACGGGCAAGTGCTCAACGCGCGCCGTCCGGCCGAGCTGGATGTCGTCGGCAAGGCGCTGCAGATCGAGCCCTATGCATGCATGCTGCGCAAGGATGATCCCGCGTTCAAGCAAGTGGTCGACGCTGCGCTGGCCGGGTTGATGCAATCGGGCGAGTTCGAGCGCATCTATGACAAGTGGTTCATGCAGCCGATACCACCCCGCGGACGCAGCCTGAACCTGCCGATGAGCCGCGAACTGCGCGAAAACCTGCGCATGCGCTCCGACCTTCCTGCTGGTTGAATCAGGGAGAGTGCATGAACCTCGACTGGCAAATCTTCTGCAAGAGCACCACCGGTGCAACGCAGCTGCCTGCATGCTTCGGCCACGGCGGCGAGACCAGCTATCTGCAATGGCTGTTGTCGGCCTGGGGCTGGACCGCAACTGTCGCCGCCTGTGGTTTTGTACTGGCGCTGGTGTTCGGTATTGCCATCGGCATCCTGCGCACGACGGCGACGATGACCTCGCTACGGGGCCGCCATGTGTTTACCGGCTTCGCGACGTGCTGGGTCGAGCTGTTTCGCAATATTCCCCTGCTGGTGCAGGTCTTCCTCTGGTATCACGTGCTGCCGTATCTCGTCCCCGCGCTGAAGGGGTTGCCGGCCTGGCTGCTGGCATCGGCCGCGCTCGGCCTGTTTACCTCGGCGCGCATCGCTGAACAGGTGAGGGCAGCCTTGCAGGCGCTGCCGCGTGGGCAGCTGCAGGCGGCGCAGGCGCTCGGCCTGCGCACGTTGCAGGTTTACCGGCTGGTGCTGCTGCCGGTTGCACTGCGGCAGATGATGCCCACCCTGACGTCCGAGGCGATGAATGCAGTCAAGAATTCCTCGGTCGCGTTCGCGGTCGGTATTGCCGAGCTGACGCAGTTCGCCTTGCAGGCGCAGGAAGAAACGGCGCATGGCATCGAGGTCTATCTGGCCGTGACTTTGCTGTACGCGGTGACGGCGCTGGCTGTCAATCGTGTGCTTGCAATGATCGAGGCGCGCGTTCGTATTCCGGGCGCGCATCAGGCGGAGCCGGCATGATGGATCTCGATCTCGATTTCTACAGCTGGGACCTGATCGGGCGCTACCTGCTCGAAGGTGCGGCGTTCAGTCTGCAGCTGACGGTCGTGGCGACGTTGGGCGGCATCTTGTTCGGCAGCTTGTTGGCAGTGATGCGCACGTCAGGTTCGCGCTGGCTGGCGCTGCCGGCCGCCATGTATGTGAACACCATGCGCTCGGTACCGCTGGTGATGGTGATCCTGTGGTTTTTCCTGCTGATGCCTTTCCTGCTCGGGCGCTCCATCGGTGCCGAGCTGTCGGCGTATGTGACCTTTGTTGCCTTCGAAGCGGCATTCTTCTGCGAGATTGTGCGTGCCGGCATGCAGGCCGTGCCGCGCGGACAGTGGCAGGCCGGGATGGCGCTGGGCCTGAGTCCCACGCAAAACCTGATGTTCGTGATCCTGCCGCAGGCCATGCGCAACATGCTGCCGGTATTGCTGACGCAGGTGATCGTACTGTTCCAGGATACGTCGCTGGTCTATGCGATCGGCGCGTATG
The DNA here is from genome assembly GCA_964497485.1 of uncultured Bifidobacterium sp. GTDB lineage: Bacteria > Pseudomonadota > Gammaproteobacteria > Burkholderiales > Burkholderiaceae_D > Pernthalerella. The sequence continues at coordinate 6,820 of CAZCDW010000012.1, read as the reverse complement.
ACATGCTCAAAGGCTTCGATGTCGCCGGCAAGATCCTCGGTCGGCCGATCGAAGCCTATATCGGCGCCGCGATCGTGTATTTCGCCCTGTGCCTGCTGTTGTCGCAGCTGGCGGCACGCCTGCAGCACAAGGTCGTCATTCTTCGTTGATACCCGTCAGCCACCAAAGGAAGCTCCATGATCGTCATGAAAAACCTGTCCAAGTGGTATGGCAGCTTCCAGGTGCTGGACCACTGCACGACCGAGCTTGCCAAGGGCGAGGTGGTCGTCGTCTGTGGCCCCTCGGGTTCGGTGCAGTCGACACTGATCCGGCCCGTGAATGGCCTCGAAGCTTTCCAGCAGGGCGAACTGTGGGTCGATGGCATCGCCGTGCATGACAAAGCCACTTCATTGCCAGCCTTGCGCGCGCGGGTGGGCATGGTGTTCCAGCATTTCGAGCTGTTCCCGCACCTGACCGTGATGGACAACCTGATACTGGCGCAGGTACAGGTGTTGAAGCGCGATGCGTCCGAGGCGATCAGGCGCGGCACGGTCTTGCTGGAGCGCGTCGGGCTCGCCGCGCAGCGCGACAAATTTCCGGCACAACTGTCCGGCGGTCAGCAGCAACGCGTCGCGATTGCGCGCGCACTGGCGATGGACCCGGCAGTAATGCTGTTCGACGCGCCGACCTCGGCGCTCGACCCGGAGATGGTCGGCGAGGCGCTGGAGGTGATGGTGCAACTGGCCAACGAGGGCATGACGATGATGTGCGTCACCCATGAGATGGGCTTCGCCCGTCGCGTAGCCGATCGGGTGATCTTCATGGACAAGGGACGCATCATCGAGGATTGCCACAGCGAGGAGTTCTTTGGCAATGTGCCGGCGAGGGCGCCTCGTGCGCAGGAATTCTTGTCGCGGGTGCTGGCGCATTGAACATATCCGGAGCGCACCTACTCCTTATCATTGCAACGCAATACCGGCAGTATTCGGAGTCAGATGGGTCCCTCCTTCGGAGCCACGTCATGGCTTGCAAGCCATGACGCTTCGGCGAGCACGGCGCATACGCCGCGCAATCCTCGCCTCACCCTTCGCTGGGACGACGATGGTTTGAGAGTAGTCCCCAAATCGTCATCCCAGCGAAAGCTGGGATCCATAGGCAAACCTGCTGATCAGATCTCGATCTTGGTTCCCAGCTCCACCACACGGTTGGGCGGGATCTTGAAAAAGTCCGAGGGCTTGGCGGCATTCTGCATCATCCACGCGAACAGGCGCTCGCGCCAGATCGCCATGCCTGGCAGGTTGCTCGGCACTACGGTGTCGCGTGCGAGGAAGAATGAGGTATCGGACAGTTCCAGTTTCAGACCGTGGTTCTGCTCGAGCAGGGCCAGCACGCTGTTGATGTCCGGCGTTTCCTTGAAGCCGTGCACGGCGCGCACCACGTAGCAATTGCCGCCCAGCTCGCTGATGGTGAGTCGCTCGTCATCACGCACATAGGGCACGTCCCAGATCGACAGCTTCAGGAACAGCACGCGCTCATGCAGCACCCGGTTGTGCTTCAGGTTGTGCAGCAAGGCGACCGGCACGAAGTCGATGTGCGCGGTCAGGAACACGGCCGTCCCTTCGACGCGGTGCGGCGGATGCGCGAGCAGCGCCTGGACAAAGTCGGGCAGGCGGATCGAGTCGCTGACCACGCGCTCGCGCAGCAGGCGGCGGCCCTTGTACCAGGTGGTCAGCATCACGAAGCAGATCGCGCCCAGCATCATCGGGTACCAGCCGCCATCTTTCACCTTGATCAGGTTCGCGGTCCAGAACGAGAAATCGACCACGAAGAACAGCAGCACCATGGCCACTACGACGATGGTCTTCATCTTCCATTCATTGAGCATGACCACCGCCAGCAAGCTGGTGGTGATCAGCATGGTGGTCGTCACCGAGATGCCGTACGCTGCAGCCAGGTTGCCCGACTCACGGAACTGGATCACGGTGAAGATCACGAGCAGCAGCAGCACCCAGTTCACCATCGGCATGTAGATCTGGCCGCGCTCGGTGTCCGAGGTGTGCAGGATCTGCATGCGCGGCAGGAAGCCCAGCAGGATGCCCTGATTGGCCAGCGAGAAAGCGCCCGAGATCACGGCCTGCGACGCAATCACGGTGGCAATGGTCGCCATCCCGATCATGGGCCACAGCGCCCAGTCCGGCAGCATCAGGAAAAAGGGGTTGGTCGCCGCCTCCGGGTTGGCCAGCATGAGCGCGCCCTGACCGAAGTAATTGATCATCAAGGCTGGCAGCGCGACCAGCAGCCAGGCCAGCCGCACCGGGCGGCGGCCGAAATGGCCCATGTCCAGGTAGAGCGCTTCGACACCCGTCACCACCAGCACGACCGAGCCCATCACGATATAGGCCTGCAGCGTATGCTCGCTGATGAAGTCGGCCGCATGCATGGGGTTGACCGCAGCGAGGATCTCGGGATTCTTCAGCACACTGGCGAGGCCGAACGCCGCCAGCGACGAGAACCACACCACCATGATGGGGCCGAAGAAGCGACCGACCGCAGCCGTGCCATAACGCTGGATCATGAACAGCGCCACCACGATCACCAGCGTGATCGGGATCACGTAGCGCTTCATGTCGGGTTGGATGACTTCCAGGCCTTCGACCGCGGACAGCACCGAGATGGCCGGCGTGATCACGGACTCACCGAGCAGCATGCAGGCGCCGAGCGCGCCCAGCATCAGCAAGACGATGTAGTGGCGCTTGTCGGAGCGTGCCGAGCGCAGCGCCAGCGCCATCAGCGACAGCACGCCACCTTCGCCATTGTTGTCGGCGCGAAGCACGAAGGCCACATACTTCAGCGTGACCACCACCAGCAGTGCCCAGAAGATCATGGACAAAATGCCGAGTACCGCGCCGTGCGAGTAGGGGATGCCATGCTCGGGGCTGAAGCACTCTTTCAACGCGTACAGCGGGCTGGTACCGATGTCGCCGAACACGATGCCGACGGCGGCCAGCACGAGGGCGGCGGTGGACGCATGCGCATGTCCGTCGATGCCGGTCACGCTGACCGGGCGCATCACCGATGATTGCGAAAATTCTGGATTGCTGATCGACACGTTGGACTTCCTTGGGCCGGTAAGGGCGAGATATCAGGTCAGTGTTTCACTTTGCTGCTGCAGTTCAGTGCTCTGAGGTCGGGCTGCGATCCATTTGGAAAGCCTTTCCTGGCTTCAGTTCACTGCGCGGGCAAGGGACGACTGACGACCACCGCGCCGCGCAGCTTGCCGACGCTGTAGCCGACAGCCTGGTCGTCCGGGTATTCGCGTCGGATTTTTTCTGCCAGCGGCGCCGGGATGTCTTCTTTGCTGCCATGGCAGGTGACGCACAGCGGCTGAACAGCGATGGCCTTTGCATAACGCAGCTCCGGCTTGCCATCTGCGCCAGGTGCCACGCTCCAGTGCTCGAGCTCGGCCGCCTTCTCGCCATTGGCAAGGCGTTGCTCAAAATCGGCCAGGGCTGCTTTCTGCCATGCGTTCGGCACGCCCATTTTCGGGTTGCGAACGCGGGTACCGACGCGCGTGACCTGCGCATTGTTTTTTGCCGACAGGTCTTTCGCAATCGCGGGTGCGGCTTCCTTGCACACGCTGACGGCAGCGATCGGACCGTCGGTCGACATGGCGCCCTTGAGCTTGGCGCCAAGCTGGTTCAGCAAGTCGCTCGCGATGCCGCGCGTGGATTGGGCAAGCGCCGGATCGACACCGTCCGGCAGCGATTGTGCGTGCGCGCCCGGCGCGCCCAGTACGGCAGCGAGCACGATGGCCCGAGTGACAGCCGACGCCGCGCCACGGATGCCGTTGGAAAGGGGGCCGCAGCGAGCAGCCTGCGGATTGTTGCGGTTCAGGTCGGACATGGTGTGCTCCATGGCTGTTGGTTATTCTGACGACGGTCTCGACGTCTGACGACCGGGTTTCAGCGGCAGTCCAGCTTACTGCGTTCGACTCGCTTCAACGCATACAGCTCGTTTTCGGCGGCGATGCTCGCATCCTTCAGCAGCGGCTCGACGTCATCCTTGCGTGCGATGACCCAGGTCACATCGTGCGCGCACAGCGCCGTTTTCAATTCGGCGACCGGGCGCAGCACTTGTTTGCCGGCCTCGGGATCGAATTCGGTGGCGTCGATCAGCTCGCGCGGCCAGCTGTCCTGCGCGGCCAGTGACGGGTCTTCCCAGACATGATAGACCGGCAGCGGCTGGGCCAGCTGTGCATAGATCGGAAAATCGAAACGGTAAAGACGCAGCGACAGCAGGCCATCACCCGGCCGGGCCTGCGCGCGCCAGGTGGCGGCGAGGGCTTTGGATGACACGGTCTCGGCGCGGCTGATCAGCGCTACGGCCACCACGCAGATCAGCGCTGCGCCGACCGCCATCGCGACGCGCAGTCCGCGCCGCTGCCAGCCGGCCACCGCTTCGCCGGCTAGTGCAGCCAGCGCCGGCACCACCGGCAGCGCATAGCCGATCAGCTTGGAAGCCGGCAGCGAGAAAAAGCCCACGATCACCACGACCCAGGTCCACAGCAGTATGCGCACCGAGCGGTGCGGCAAGTCACGGGTGCTGCCGATGCGAACACGCGTGAGCAGCGCTACTGTCCATGGCAGGCACAGTGCACTGAGCGCGACCGGGTAGAACCAGAATGGCTGGTTGTTGTTGAAGCCCTTCTGCGAGAAACGCTCGAAGTGCTGATGGATGAAGAAGTAATCGAAAAACTCGGGGAACTTCAGCTGCATCAGCACGAACCAGGGCAGCGCAATCGCCAGGAACAGCAGCGGCGCCGGCCACCAGAACAGGCGCAGCAGCCACAGCGGGCGGCGGATCAGCAGCAGCCAGAAAAAGATCACGCCCGACGGCAGCACGATACCGATCAGTCCCTTGGACAGCAGTCCCAGCGCCATGCAGGCCCAGGCCAGCAGCAGCGGCGTGCGCCATGGCAGGCCGGTCTCGCGCGACAGCAGCGCATCGGCCGCAAAGGCAATCGCGCCGCTGATGAAGCCGGCCACCAGCATGTCATGGTTCGCATATTGCGCGCCGCCATAGAACAGTGGCATCGTGCCGACGATGGCTAGGCCCCACAGCGCGGCGGCAGGCGACACCCAGCGCTGCATCAGGCGCCAGGTGGCGCCGGCAGCCACCAATGCGCCGGTCAGCGAGGCCAGTCGCACCGACCATTCACTGAAGCCAAAGACCTTGATCGCGATCGCCGTCAGCCAGTAGAACATGGGCGGCTTGTGGAAATAGGGCAGGCCATCGAGCGTCGGCGTCAGCCATTGGCCGCTACGTACCATCTCCCACGCGACGCCGGCATAGCGTCCTTCATCGGGCAGCGCCAGTGGCCGCACCCAGATCGTGGTCAGCAGCCACAGCAGCAAGGCGATCCCGAGCCACAGGCTGTGGCCGGTGCCGGCATGAGGGGAGCGATGCGGGAAGTTTCCACTGGCGCCTGCGTTGAATCCTGCGCCGGGAGGGAGATGCTGCATGGATGACAGTTCGGTGGTTAGCGTAAAAGCAAAAAGGCCACTGACGCCGCTGGGACACCGGTAGCTCCGGCGCGATTATAGCCCTGCAGGACCCGATATTGCGCCCTTGCACAGGGACGGCGCGCAGCCGGTAGAATCGTGCCGAGGGTCATCTTCAGGGTGTCAGCCGGGTGGCGGCACGCCGAAACAGGAGGAGGCATGTCAGCAGTTTTCATCAGGCGCTTCACAGGCGAACCCGCGGGCAAACCCGCAGGTCAGGCGCCATCTCTGCGGGTGGTCGGCCGGCAGGGGCTGCTTGCGCTGGCATGCGCGCTGACCGTGGCCGCTGCTGCCGGCCATGCTGTGGCAGGTGGCACGCTGGCTGGCAGTGGCAACAATGCCTGCGAGTCCTATCTGGCTTCCGATGACGATGCACGACTGGCCAGCGACAGCTGGGTGCTCGGCTTCCTCAGCTCGGCCAACCTCAGGGCCCGCAATATCGATCTGCTGGCCAACCAGTCGAATGGCATCATCATCGATGCGCTTGAAAGCTATTGCGAGACGCATCCCGATGCGCTGGTCGGCGATGCGGCAGTCGAGCTGCTGAGATCACTGGCCGACAGCGCTGGCAGCGAATGCACCGGACCGACGACGGCACCGCAGCGGGGCAAGCTCAGCATTTGCCACACAGCCGGCGCCGTCGACAGCCACCCCGAGCCGGCCGGATTCAGCGTGACCGTTCCCGGCGTGGAATGAAAATTTCCGGGCATTAAGGAAATGATTTCAACCGGAAACAAATCATTGCGCATTGTCAGACCTGCGACAAACCTGTTCCAAATTCAATATGGCTAGCCGGTCATCGCATTGGTCGCATGGGATAATTTTCCATCGATCGCTATCTGGATATGGGTACCTGCATGAAAGCCTTGTCTGCCACGCTCACCGATGGGTATGACCCTGGAAGACTGTTCAATGCCCTGCGCGGGCAGCTGAGAGTCCGCAGTGATGTCGGGCTGGCGCGCAAGCTGGAAGTGCCCGGGGCGCTGGTGCGCCTGGTGCGGATGGGCGAGATCCCGGTCACGCCCGAGCTATTGATCCGGATGGAAGAGGTCAGCGGCTGGAGCGGTCGCCAGTTGCGCGACCTGATGGGCGACCGACGCCGCAAGTTCCGCTTTGACGAGGTGCGTGATCCGGCCTTCGGCGACATCATTTCCGAGATCTACGCCGCCGCCGACGACAAGAAATACTGGTGAGGCTGCGGCACCGCGTGCCCAAATCCCCCTTCGGCAATTCAAAATTGCCCGACTGCCGGCGCTCCCGGACAATTCCGGCTGAGCCAG
>CAZCDW010000011.1:24435-27490 GCA_964497485.1 uncultured Bifidobacterium sp. | reverse complement strand
GTCCGGCAGCCGCGGGCCATAGGGCGTCAGCCACGGGCCGAGCAGCAACAGCAGTCGACGCCCGACCTCGGAGCCGGCGGCAGCCGCCTTGAAATAGTCCACCACGCGATCGATGGCCTCGTCCATGCCGAACAATTCATCGGAGAACAGCGCAGTACGTAAATGGCCGCTCGCGTCTTCGCGTCGGGTCCAGCGGATCATGTCCCAGATGTATTGGTGCGAACTGCGTGCGATACCCTGCGGATCATTCGGCAAAATCTTTTCAAGAAACTGCGCCAGCGATCCTGACCAGTAGGTGGCCTTGTGCTCGCGTGTAAAGGCCAGCAGGGACTGCATGAAATCTTCCTGCCGCCCCGTGCTCAATGCCTTGTCGATACTTGTCATGCTTCGTGCTCCCTGATGCGTTGGCGGACAACTGACAAGTGGACAATGCGGGACGGTGTACGGTTCGCAGCACGGCATCAACTTGCAGGATTTTCATCTATGGCGGATTTGCCTGAAGATAAAATTCCATCCTCCCTACACAAGAAGCCGGCACCAGCCCGGCACCTGGAAATCAAGAGGCCGCATGGAAACCACGATCGATACCGCACCGCATCCAACGAAACAGCAGGGTGCACGGCCGCATCGCATCGTCGTCGTCGGTGGCGGTGCGGGCGGTCTTGAGCTTGTCACACAACTCGGTGACCAGCTCGGCAAGACTGGTCGCGCGCATGTGACCCTGGTCGATCGCGAAGCGACCCATCTGTGGAAGCCGCTGCTGCACGAAGTCGCGGCTGGCAGCATGGACCCGAATGCGCACCAGCTGGAGTACATCGCCCAGGCGCGCTGGCATCACTTCGAATTCCAGCAAGGCGAGATGCTCGACCTCGATCGCGTGAACAAGACGCTGACCGTGGGTGCCGTGGTGGATCAGGACCAGGATCAGGTGTTACCCGAGCGTCGGATTGCCTACGACACCCTCGTTCTGGCCATCGGCAGCGTGACCAATTTCTTCGGCATACCCGGCGCAGCCGAGCATGCGATGGCCATCGACACGGTCAGTCAGGCTGAGCACGTGCGGCGTAAGATCCTGGCAGCCTGTATGCGCTCGCAGACGCGTCTGACCGAATCCGGCGGACAGGAGCGGCAGCGCGTGAACCTGGTCGTGATCGGTGGCGGTGCCACCGGTGTCGAGCTCGCTGCCGAGCTGCGCAATACCGCGCGCGTGTTTGCCGCCTATGGCCTGCACCGGCTCAATCCCATCGACGACATCACCATCACGCTGGTCGAGGCCGGGCCACGTATTTTGCCGCCGCTCCCCGAGCGTATTGCTGATGCCACGGCGAAATTGCTGGGCGACCTTCGTGTGAAGATCATGACGGGCGACAAAGTGACCGAGGTGAAGACCGATGCCGTGCTGACCGGGAGCGGCCGGTCCTTGCCGAGCGACCTGACTGTCTGGGCCGGCGGCATCAAGGTGCCGGCCGTGCTGGGCCGTGTCGGCCTGCCGACCAATCACATCGGGCAAGTGATCGTATCGCCAACCCTGCAATCCATCACCGACCCCGACATCTTCGCGCTCGGCGATTGCGCCAGCTGCCCATGGCCTGCGACCGGCAAGTCGGTGCCACCGCGCGCGCAGGCTGCGCATCAGCAGGCGTCGCTGCTGGTCCATAGTCTGAAGCGCAGGCTCGCCGGCCGGAGCCTGCCGACCTTCACTTACCGCGATCATGGCTCGCTGATCTCGCTCGGCCATTATGAAACCGTCGGCAACCTGATGGGGCGGCTGGTCGGCAGTTCGGTCAAGATCCAGGGCTTCCTTGCGCGGCTGCTGTATCTGTCGCTGTACCGCCATCACCAGCTGGCGCTGCATGGCTTCCTGCGCATGGCGCTCGATGCGCTCGCGCAGTGGCTGCGCCAGCGCACCACGCCGCGGGTAAAGCTGCATTGATGCCCGTATGCACGGCTTGCGCGGCAAGGCTTGCATACCTGCTGTCGCGCACGTATCGCCTGTTGCTCTGTCTCTGTTCTGTCTGACTACTGTGATTACCGGCAAGTAACAAGTTTCCTGCTTTCAAGCAAAGCGCCTGACCGGGCAACCGGCAGGCGCTTTTTCGTTATCCACGCCGGACTTTCTTGGACATTCGTGTCGATGATGGAACTTTGTGTTGTTTCCATTTACTGACTGGAAGCAATTGATCGGTGACCGGATTTTCTTGAGGAAAGACTATGGCCAGCAACCTGGAACGCATGCAGATCATGATGGAAGAAATCGGGCCCAGCATCCCCGAGATCGAGGCCGTCATTCAGAGCGAGGACAAGAACTGGGCCATCCAGTTCGATGACCAGTCCATCGTGATGCTCGAATGGGCGGAGCAGCCGGACCGCGTGGTGCTGACCACCATGCTCGGCACGCCCTCAGATTCCATGCAGCTGTCGGTTTACGAGACGCTGCTTTGCTACAACTTGCTGTGGAAGGATACCGGCGGCGTGAAGATGGCGCTGTCCGGCCCGGGCGGCGAACTGGTGCTGTTATACGAGATGTTCGCGACCAGCCTGAACCTGGCCGACATGCAGATTGTGCTGACGAATTTCCTCAGCATTGCTCAGGTCTGGAGTGTGTATGTGACCGGTGAGAGCGAGAATCCGGTGACTGGTGCGGCGGGACCGATGGACATGCTGCATCTGGGCGCCTGACACGGCGAGCCATCTTCGCCGGTTCATGCCAGGTGTGCGCGGACCGGCATTCGATTCAACCAGTACATCCCGTACAAAGAGCAGAGGACATTCACGATGGGACCGAACAGCATCAATGCTTCCAGAAGCGCCGCCACCATGGGCCCTATGCCGGAATCGAGTCCGGCCACCGCGCAGGGCGCGGCGACAGCCAGCGGCTTGAAGATCAACTACGGTGATGCGGTCAAGGCGGAACGCCTGCAGGCCGGGCTGCGCGCACTGCAAGCGGCGCAATCAAAGACCGAAGGCTTCATCCGTACCATCAACCCTGAACTCGGCATGCTGTAACGTCACCTGAGGAGCGCGCCATGGCCACGACCATTGAACAGATACAGCA
>CAZCDW010000011.1:3404-24335 GCA_964497485.1 uncultured Bifidobacterium sp. | reverse complement strand
CTGTAACGTCACCTGAGGAGCGCGCCATGGCCACGACCATTGAACAGATACAGCAACTGATGCAGGAACTCGGCCCGGTGACGCCCGAGATCGACGCTGTCGTGCAGACCGAAGAGCCGAGCTGGGCGATACAGTTTGCCGACGAGAGCATCATCGTCGTCGAGCCTGCCGATGAGCCGGCACGACTGGTGATGTCCGCCGAGCTTGGCACTGCGCCCGAGTCCAGCGAGCGCAAGCTCTATGAGGCCTTGCTCAGCTATAACCTGCTGTGGCGCGACAATGGCGGCGTGAAGATAGGGCTCGCCGGCCCCAAGGGCTCGCTGATCCTCAACTGGGAGCTGTGCCTGGAGGGGCTGACGCTGATGGACTTGCAGGCGGCGATGGCGCGCTTCCAGAAAGTCGCGTCCAGCTGGCAACACTATGTCGCCAAAGCCGATACCGAACAGGTGCCCTTGCCGGGCATGGGAGACGACAGTTTCCACCTGCATGCGTAGGGGGGCGGCATCAAAATTAAAGTATCACCTCAAATAAAGTTTACAAGTCATTGAAAATCCATGCTTTTGCATGGATTTTTCTTTTCTGCCGCAGCAGTGACAGCCGTGGTACAGCAAGCCTGGCTCACCGACTGAGCCCATGATCAGCGGTCGTACGTCCGCCGAATTTTTGTTTTTTCGCCGTTGCAGAATCGTACTAATACTGTATATTTGTACAGTATAAACCTTGATCGCACGCATCCCCGTAAACCAATATGAACACCTTGCCTGTCACCGCTCATGCGGTACCGGCCGCCTTGTCGTCGCTGCCATCTGGCCTGTCTGCTGCTGTCTGGCGCGCAGGACAGATGGCCTCGGCCAGCGTTGCCGTGACCGCCAGCGGTCATGCCGCGCTCGATGCCGAATTGCCGAATGGAGGCTGGCCACGCCGCGGACTGATCGAACTGCTGCTGCAGCAAAGCGGCATCGGCGAGATGCGCTTGCTGCGTCCCGCACTGCAAGCACTGGCCGGCCAGCGCATCGCGCTGCTGCAGCCTCCCTATCTGCCACAGATCGCGGCCTGGCGAGAATGGGGACTACCAGCCGAACAACTGCTGTGGATACGTACGCAGCGCCATGCCGATGTGTTGTGGAGCGCCGAGCAAGTGCTGCGCAACGGCAGTTGCGGCGCGCTGCTGTTCTGGCAGGGCACACTGCGCAACGAGGCGCTGCGCCGGTTGCAACTGGCCGCGCAGGCGTCGGACATGTTGTGCTGGCTGCTGCGACCCATGGCATTTGCCGATCAGCCTTCGCCAGCGCCATTGCGGCTGGCCGTGCGCCCGCTGCCAGGCGGCGTACAGATCGATGTGCTCAAGCGCCGGGGACCGCAATGCGCAGCCCCGATACGACTGCGCTGGCCGCAGCGTCGCGGCGATTCCTTCGCCAGCCTGTTTACTTCTCATCCATCCGATGCCGAGGCAAGCGATGCGCTGCTGGATCGCCGTCTACCTGCCGCTGCTGCCGCTGCAGTCGCTGCACCCGCGCTGGTGTGAGCCGCTGCCACTGGCCATCATCGATGGTGGCGAAGTGGTGGCGCTCAGTCGGCTGGCGGCAGCGCAGGGCGTGCGGCACGGCATGCGCGCCAACGGTGTGCAGGCGATAGCGCCCGAAGTGATCCTTCAGCAGCGCGACTTGCAGCGCGAACACGATGCGATGGACGCCATCGCACTGGCCTTGCTGCAGTACACGCCGGAGCTGGCACGCGCGCGTTGTGCCGCGACAGCGCACACGCACAGGGCCGACGAGGATGCGACGCTACTGATGGACGTCACCGCCAGCCTGTCGGCTTTTCGCGGCCGCCGTGCGTTATGCACGCGCATATGTGACAGCGTGCATGCGCTCGGCTTTTCATTGCGGCTGGCGATGGCGCCGACAGCGCAGGGCGCCTGGCTGCTGGCGCACCGGCGATCGTCTGCGGATGTCCCGCTGCGGCGGCGCGTGGTGACACTGGCCAGCCTGCAGCGCGAACTCGATCGCACCCCATTCCAATGGCTGCCGGCGGCGCATGCGCATGCAGACTGGCTCGATGGGATTGGCTGCCACAATTTGGGCGATCTGCGCAGACTGCCACGTGCCGGGTTGCAGCGGCGTACGGATGCCCATCTGATCGAGCAGCTCGACCGCGCATATGGCGAAGCGCCCGAACTGTTCGACTGGCTGCAGGCACCGGAAAGTTTTGCGGCCTTCATCGACTTGCCGTATCGGATCGAACAGGCAGCATTGCTGCTGTCGGGGGCGCAACGCTTGCTGCTGCAGATGACAGGCTGGCTGGTCGCGCGCCAGCAGGCGGTCGCACGCTTGTTGTTCGCACTTGAGCATGAGCGCGGCCGTACGCGACGCGAGCCCACCATGATCGAGATCGCCCTGGCCGAGCCGGCCTGGCAGGAAGCACACATGCTGCGGCTGGTGAAAGAGCGCTTCGGCCGGCTGCAATTGCCCGCGCCTGTCATCGCATTGCGGCTGGAAGCACGCGAGCTGTCGCCATGGGCGCCACCGAACCAGCAACTGTTCCCGGAACCGGGCGGCACGCCCGAGGACTATCGCCGGCTAGTGGAGTTGCTGGTATCGCGGCTGGGTTCGGATGCCGTGCAGCTGGCATCGCCACGTGCTGACCACAGGCCGGAAGTGTCCAACTGCTGGCAAGGCGCGGCGCATGCCGGCAGCAAGGCCATGCGATCAGGGCATGCAACGCTGCAAAACAGGCGCAAGACCGAGAGCAAGAACGAGAGACATCGCGAACACGGCACTGCAGACAATGCGCAGGAAGACGCACCGAATGAGGCCCTGTATGAGGCCCCGTTTGCCGCCCCGTTGGCCGCCCGGCCTTTCTGGCTGCTCGAACAGCCGTTGCCGTTGACCTTGCATGCGCATCGTCCGTTCTATGGCTCGCCATTGCGCCTGCTGAGCGGCCCCGAGCGTATCGAGTCCGGCTGGTGGGATGGTGCACTGGCCCTGCGCGATTACTTCATCGCACAGGGTGACGAGGGTGCCTGCTACTGGATCTATCGCGAGCGCGATGCAGGTAGTGCGCGCTGGTTCCTGCACGGCCTGTTTGCCTGAATGAGCGGGATGGACCATGCGTACCGGATTACCCGATTATGCGGAGCTGCAATGCGCGTCCAACTTCAGCTTCCTGCGCGGTGCCTCGCATCCCGAACAGCTGGTGGCGCGGGCGGCCGAGCTCGGCTATCGCGCGCTGGCGATCACGGATGAATGCTCGGTGGCCGGCGTGGTGCGCGCGCATGGCGAGGCAAAGCAGCAAGCACTGCAGCTGATCGTCGGCACGCAGTTTCGCGTGCAGCCGCAGCAGGGAACGCTGCCCGGCAGCGTGAGGCTGATTGCGCTGGCGATGAATCGCAATGGCTATGGCAACCTGTGTGAGCTGATCACGCTGGCACGCAGCCGCGAGCAGAAGGGCAGCTATCGCATCGATGCACAGGATTTCACGCAACCGCCGGCCAGCCTGTCGCACCTGCGCGGATTGCCCGATTGCGTGGTGCTGCTCGCACCGGACTATGGCATCGCACCCGAAGCTCTGCAGCGACAGGCCGACTGGCTGCGCGCCACTTTCGGTGAACGTGCGCGGCTGGCGCTGACGCTGCTGTATCGCGGACAGGATGAAGCGCACAAAACGACCGTACTGCAGGCAGCCACGCTGCACGGGCTGAAGGTGGTTTCGACCGGCGATGTCTGCATGCATCTGCGCTCGCGCAAGCGATTGCAAGACCTGCTGACCGCGATACGCATCGGCGAACCGGTCGCGCAATGCGGACGGCGGCTGTTCGCGAACGCCGAGCAGCATCTGCGCTCGCGGCTGCGGCTGGCCAACCTGTATCCGCCGGAGACGCTGGACGAGAGCATCGCGATCGCACAGCAATGCAGTTTCTCGCTGGACCAGCTGCGCTATGAATATCCGGATGAACTGGTACCTGCCGGCCATACGGCCGCGAGCTATCTGCGCGAGCAGACGTGGATGGGCGCGCACCGCCGCTTCCCCCGGGGCATACCGGCAAACGTGCAGCAGCAGATCGAGCACGAGCTCGCGCTGATCGCCGAGATGGGCTACGAGCCTTATTTCCTGACCGTATACGACATCGTGCGCTTCGCGCGCAACCGCCACATCCTGTGTCAGGGGCGCGGCTCGGCGGCGAACTCGTCGGTCTGCTACTGCCTCGGCATCACCGAGGTCGATCCGGCGCGCGGCAACCTGCTGTTCGAGCGCTTTATCTCGAAGGAGCGCAACGAGCCGCCTGACATCGACGTCGACTTCGAACACCAGCGGCGCGAAGAAGTCATCCAGTACATCTACGAAAAATACGGTCGCCATCGCGCTGCGCTGACCGGCGTCGTCATCACCTACCGCCCGAAGAGCGCGATCCGCGAGACCGGCAAGGCGCTCGGCATCGACCCGCAGATCGTCGACCGGCTCGCGAAGTCTCATCGCTGGTGGGACAGCCGCGAACAGCTCGCGCAGCGCTTCATCGACTGCGGCATGGATCCGGACTCGCTGATGGCCCAGCAATGGCTGCAGCTGGCCGGTGAGCTGATGGGCTTTCCGCGCCATTTGTCGCAGCATCCGGGCGGCTTCGTGATCGCGCGCGACAAGCTCTCGAGGCTGGTGCCGATCGAGAAGGCGGCAATGGACGGTCGCAGCGTCGTCCAGTGGGACAAGGATGACCTCGACGCGCTCGGCCTGCTGAAGGTCGACATCCTCGCGCTGGGCATGCTGTCGGCGATGCGGCGCGCGCTGGAATTCATTTCGCAGCAGCAGGGCGAGCCTTTCGAATTGTCCGACATACCGGCCGAGGACAAGGCGACCTATGACATGATCAGCCGCGCCGATACCATAGGCGTGTTCCAGATCGAGAGCCGCGCGCAGATGAGCATGCTGCCGCGCCTCAGGCCGCGCACATTCTACGACCTGGTGATCGAAGTCGCTATCATTCGTCCCGGTCCCATACAGGGCGGCATGATCCATCCTTATCTGCGCAGGCGGCAGGGACTGGAGCCGGTCACGTATCCGAGCCAGGACCTCGAGACTGCGCTGTCGCGTACGCTGGGCGTGCCCATCTTCCAGGAGCAGGTGATGCAGCTGGCGATGCTGGCTGCAGGATTCACCGCCGGCGAGGCCGACCAGTTGCGGCGCGCGATGGCCGCATGGAAGCGCAAGGGCGGGCTGGAAAAATTTCATGACAAGCTGATCAACGGCATGCTCGAACGCGGCTACGAGCGCGATTTCGCCGAGGCCTTGTTCAGCCAGATCGAAGGCTTCGCCGAATACGGCTTCCCCGAGAGCCATGCGGCCAGCTTCGCACTGCTGGCCTATGCGAGTGCCTGGCTGAAGTGCCATCATCCGGCTGCGCTGCTGGCCGCACTGCTGAACAGCCAGCCGATGGGCTTCTACTCGCCGTCGCAGCTGGTGCAGGATGCGCAACGCCACGGCGTGCAAGTACGCGCGGTCGATGTCACTGTCAGCGACTGGGAAGCGACGCTGGAAGCCGATGCTGAAGCCGGTACAGCAGCCGATGCCAAAGACAGAAAGCGGCGACCGGCAGTACGGCTGGGCATGAACATGGTCAGCGGACTGTCACAGCAAGCTGGCTGGCGCATTGAAGAGGCGAGGGCGGTGCGTCCCTTCGTCAGCCTGCAGGACCTGGCCTTGCGCGCACAACTTGAAGCAGGCGACCTGAAGGCGCTGGCAGCGGCGAATGCATTGGCACCGCTGGCGGGTCACCGACGCGAAGCGCTCTGGCATGCAGTGGAAGCCGTGCCGGGCAAGGGCTTGCTGAAGGCGGCAGACCATGACGCCGCCACAATACAGCTGCCGGCGCCGTCGGAAGCGCAGCAGATCGTTGCCGATTATCGCTCTTTAGGTTTGACACTCGGACGCCACCCGCTGGCCTTGCTGCGCAAGCATTTGCATGCACGGCGCTTCCTGCCTGCTTCGACGCTCGCTACTTTCGCCCAAGGCCAGTTCGCGCGCGCCTGCGGCATTGTCACTGTACGACAGCGGCCAGCTACCGCGAAGGGAACGATGTTCGTCACGCTCGAAGATGAAAGCGGCACCGTCAACGTGATCATCTGGCCGGCACTGGTCGAGCAGCAGCGGCGCGAATTGCTGCAAGCGTCGCTGCTCGGTGTGTATGGCATCTGGCAGACAGAAAACAATGTGCATCATTTGGTCGCTAAACGGCTACTTGATCTCAGTCCCTTGCTGGGATCGCTGGCGACGGCCAGTCGCGATTTCTGCTGAAGCCGTCTCCGTTCGAACTACTGGCGATGCTGCGTTACCCAACGCCTTGCATGACACCTTCCATCAACGGAGTCTCCTATGTCCTTACCCGGAATCAGCACGCGCAGCCCTGTCATCACCACTACCACAACTACCACCACCAATACAACCACCGCCACGAACCTTACCACCGAACCCGTCGCAGCAATCACGGCGAACACCGCGACACGTAATACATCTCCTGACAAAAATGCGCAACTCAGTCGCACTGCCCCGGCCACACTGCGCTCTTCGCCACCCGATGATGACAGCCCGACCGGACGTTCGAAGAGAACAGTGCTGCCACGCAGTCCGCGACCGATGCCGGTGCCGGCACTGAGACTGCGCAGCACCTCATCGAGCGCAGAGTTCTCGGCCTCGCCGCGCAAACTGGCACCCTCGCAACCATCCCCGGTCAAGGTCGACAGCCGCCATGACTATTCAAACCACCCTACCAGTTCAAACAGCGCCACCAGCACGACTGGTGTGACTGCCAACATATCGTCGCTATCAATACCCAACTTACAGGCGCATTCCGTACCCACGCTACAGATCATCCGCAAGCAGGTGCCGCTGAGCGAGCTGAAAAAGGCCGAGCTCGAAAACAAGCTGTCAAAGCTGGCCGATTTACTGGTGAACGACATGTTCCGCAGCGATATGAAGACGTCCCATCTGAATGAGCCGGGCCGTGGCGATACCAAGTTTTGCATCGACCATCTGCCGCCGGAACTCAAATATCTCGCGAAAGGTCTGGACACACCCACGATCTCGTTCAGTAAGCTGTTGCAACGCTTCGTTGCGGTTGAATTTCGTGACAACATCGGCTGGGGTGCGGCTAAGATCCTGTATAGCAATTTCCGTTTCGAAGAGATGAAACGTGCACCATCCAGTCAAGGCCTTGCGCTCGGCGAGGTGGATTCAGACACCAAGCGCGCCGAGATGGAGCGCCTGCAGGGCAGGGCCGAAGTCATCATACGCATGCTGCTCGGTTGTCCGCCCACCATCGACAGTTCGCCATTGCCCGCCAACCTGGTACGTTTGCTGATCATCTGCGACCAACGTCTGCATGCAAAACTTCTCGGCAGCGATAGCAAGAAAAGCTTGAGCACCGATCAAATTCACTCGGCGAGACTGAAGCAACTGATCAACCTGATTGCCACACGACTGCTGGAGCCTATGCTGATTTCACTGGCGGCGGAGCGGCCAACGCAGTCTGAAATGTGGTTCCTGACACTTCTGATGAAAGGGTTGATCAGAGGTGCAGAGCAACTCAGCAATGCGCTGTTCAACAAATCCTTTGCAGGTTTGCCGCAGTCGCTGCAGCAGCAAGCCCATGAAAAGCTGCGACGGGAAAAAATCGACGCCCGCATCCGTCAGTTGCAGAGCAAGCCCACCGTGCGTCATGTACGCACCCGCAGCGCCGATACCGAACCGGTCAGCCCACGCACCTTGCGCACCATCGAACAGGCACGTAGCTTCCGCACTATGCGCAAGGCCATCGAAACTGCCAACGAACTGGAAAATGAGAACTGGCGCACGCTGGACGAGGCCAACCGCGAGGTTAACGAAAACCTTGCGATTGATAAGGCCAACTCCGACCTGCAAGATGTCGATGCCGACGATCTGGAGATGCTGGTCCGTTCGCTGCTTGACCAACGCGCGGATGGCGACAATGCGGATTTCATACCGATCTCGCCGCGTCGCGCGCAAATGCTGGAAGACAGTGAAGAGGTACCGACTGTGATTACCACCACTACGACAACCACGACAACCACGACGACCGATACGACGGAAACAGCAAAGGCGACGACCATCGACGGCTAGCCGGGAAATCCGACTACCTGATGTCGAATCCACATGAACCTTGGCCGATCAGGCGAGTCTTTCAAAGGCGCGCGCAGGAAGCGGCCAGGTTCATGCGTTTGCGCAAATGCGGGTTCCCGATGGATGCGCCAAATCAAGGAATGCTGCGATGACTTAGTACAACCTGCCTGGTGCAGGCTACCTGACAAGGAGAGACAGCAGCATGACCGAACCGGCGATTCGTACCCGCGACAATACGACTTTTACCCTGAATATCGACGACCGGATCTACCGCTGCCCTGTGTCCGATGCGGCGCTCTACATGCTGTGCCGCGATCAGGACAGCTCCGTCAATCAGGTCGAGGCTTACTTCCAACTGAAGCTGAAGGTACAGGCGACGGTCGAGAAAATGCTCGTGCAGGGCGATCAACCGATGCCGGCGGTACTGGAGCCTACGCACTTCATCAGCTGAAATGCAATGAAAAACGGCTCGCCAACAGGTGAGCCGTTGTTTGGAGCGACAGATCTGGGGCCTCAAGCCTACTGCCTGTCAGTAAAGCTTAATTCCAGCAGCGGCTCCGTTGTTCATGGGTCCCCCCTTGCAGGGCGCGCACCGGCAAGTATGCCGGTGCCGTTACGCGGGCAGACCGCATGCGGCCTGAAACCCCCGCTTCACCTTACGCAGGGACGACGTTGTTGGGGGGACAGTCCTCGAAGTCGTCATCCCAGCGAAAGCTGGGATCCAAGCACTTTCGCTACGCTCCGCATTCAACAATCAGGCAGCACAGACCACGCGGCCTGCGATATCGTGCTGTCCTTCAACCGTCATCGGATCGGATTGCTGCAACTCGCCGATCAGTTCGAACACCTCGTCCTTCGACAGCACATAGCGCTCCATCAGCGTGTCTTTTAGCTGCTGCATCCATGACTGGTAGCTCGCGATGGTCTGCAAGGTCTGCGAATACAGCTCATCGGATTTCTGCTCGACCTCGCGCACCGCATCCTCACGCGCACCGTCGCGCTTGAATTGCCGATAATCCAGCTTGGAGCGCGAGTACATCGACAGCTGGTTCACCATCAGATCCAGTCGTGCGGTCGCTTTCTGGATGTCGTTCTGGCTGCCGACCGAGATGCCGCGCGCACCGTAGAATAATTCTTCAGCCGCCACACCGCCATACAGCTGCATCACGTCCTGTTCCAGCTCTTCCAGCGTCTGCAAGCCGGCATCCGGCGTGGCCGACAGCACATAGCCGAGTGCGCCCAGCTTGGAAACCGATTCGGTGCTGATCTTCAGCAGCGGTGATTGCGTCTTGACCTGATCCAGAGGCAGGCCTTGCTTCAGCAGCGGATCGACCTGCATGAAGAAATGCCCGAGCTCGTGCAAGGCCACGCGTTCGCGCTGCCGATCCTTCTCGGCGCTGGCGGCGCGGTCGGTCAGGCCGATGGCGCTGCGCTCGAATGCACGGAACAGCAGGTCGGTGTCGATCATGGCCTTTTCCTCGATCGCGATCATGCTGGCACGGTCGACCACCGTCTCCAGCAGGGCAGGGGACAGGTTGGCGGTGATCTCGGCGACATAGTCAAGGTTCAGCCTGTCCCATGCGACGACCTTTTCATCCTTGCGCTTGAGGAAGACGCTCAGCAGTTCGCGGCGCTCGGCCTTGTTCGGCAGCCTGAAATTGATCTTCACAGCAAAGCGGCGCAGC
Source organism: uncultured Bifidobacterium sp. (assembly GCA_964497485.1). Taxonomy (GTDB): domain Bacteria; phylum Pseudomonadota; class Gammaproteobacteria; order Burkholderiales; family Burkholderiaceae_D; genus Pernthalerella. Next base: position 14,523 of record CAZCDW010000011.1, on the reverse strand, counting down.
ATCGCCTCATCCATCTCATTGTTGGCGTCGTCGAAGTTGGACGCCACCACCCAGATCACGCCATTCCCTTCATCGCTCTTGATGCCGTCCAGCAGGCCGAGCAGGGTGTTGGCGGTATCGTCATCCCACTTGCGCTCACCGCGGCCGCGCGGCATGAACAGTGACTGTGCCTCATCGAGGAAGATCAGGCAGCGGCCCTGATCGCAGGCTTTTTTGTAGATGGCATTCAGGGTCTTCGAGCCGCCGCCGACCAGGCCCGACTCCAGCCCCGAACCCGAGGCCTGGATCAGCGGTATGTCGAGCTGCTTGGCGAGGTAACCGGCGAGCTTGGTCTTGCCGGTGCCGGCTGGCCCGGTCAGCATCACGTTGAACGGCTTGTCGATATTGTGTGACTTGTACAGTTCGCGATTGCGAATCATCGACTCCAGGTGAGCGACCTCGCGCTTGATGTCTTCCATGCCGATCAGGTCATCCATGCTGCCCTTGAGCTTTTCCGGGCGGGTGACCGATACCGACGAACCCAGACCCGGCACGCTTTTCTTCAGCGCGACCAGCATCAGCACCAACAGCAGCAGGCCGACCGCATTGCGTGCGATGAAACCGCCGGCCGATTCAAGGAAGCCGCCCCGGGCTTCCTGATCTTGCAGCACGCCGGGATTGGCGGCCAGCCATTCGGGCTGCGCCATCGCATACGGTATGCCGTTCTTCAGCAGCACCTCGCGCTCGAGATTGACATGGGTGCTGTTCGGCACCTTCACCGACAGGATCTTGGGTTGCCCTTTGAACTTGATCAGGTAGCGCGGCGACTCCGACGAGGGTTGCGCAATCAGCAGATAGTCGAGCCGGTCGCGCTGAGCGGGCAGGGCAGTGACCAGCGACACATCCTGGCTATAGACCACCGGTGAGTTGTGCAACAGCTTGGGAGCGCTCTCAAATGAAATGATGATGGCCGACAGCAGCAACAGGAAGAACAAGGCATTGCGAAGGCGCGTGTTGCGCAGGGTCTGGACGAGCGAACTGAGGGTGAGCTTGGGCATGAGAAACGTCTGTGAATGCCGCGACCTGCGGCTGGGCGCGCCGGGGTTGACGCAAGGATTGCTTGAAGCTCGTTTAGGACAGGGGCGCGCGGCGAAAGTTGCCGGCGACATGAAGAACGCGAGCAGAGGGCGGCGAAAAAGATGAGTCAGCAGCCTCAGGGCTGCTGACGGGGGCTTCCAAGGACTCAGACCAGGCCGAGGATGCGGCCCAGTTCGGTCAGGTAAGGCGTATCGCGCAGGACTTCGCCTTCGACGCTGGCGACCAGGTCATTCAGGTTGCGATGGGTGCCATGCAGGCGGCTTTGTAACTCGGGTTGGGTGGCGTCGCTGCTGGCCAGCGTCTGTTTCAGTGCGGCGATTTCGTCGCGCAGCGCGTCGACCTTGGGCGAGCCTGCGGGAGCACCCGACAGCTCTTGCTCCAGATCAGAAACCAAGCTGGCAATCCGTTCCAGACTGAATTCTTCGGCCATCTGTGCCTCCCTGAAAAGTCCGGCCGCCGACAGGCGACTGGCCTGAATTGATCTTGGTTCAATCGACAGGCAGTGTCAATGCCGGAAAGGTCGCCCATGCTGGTTCGCGATTACTGCAACATGAACGTCATCTGCTGCGAGCCGGACGCGCCGATCGCCGAGGTCGCCGGCTTGATGCGCCGCCACCATGTCGGCGACGTGATCGTGGTCGACAACCAGCAGGAGGGCTTGCGGGTGCCCATGGGTATCCTGACCGACCGCGACATCCTGGTTGAAACGATAGCGTTGGATATCGACGCCAAGCTGTTCACAGCTTCCGACCTGATGAGCACGCCGGTCACCACGGTACTGGAGGATGCCGGCCTGAACGAGGCGCTGGCCATCATGCGTGGCAAACGCGTGCGGCGTCTGCCGGTGGTCAACCGCGCCGGGAGCTTGTTCGGCATCTTGAGCGCCGATGACGTGCTGAATCTGATCTCATCCGAGCTGGCCATGGTTGCCGGGCTGGTCGTCGAACAAACGATCACCGAGGGTCGTTTGCGCAAATAGCGCGCAGTCGTCATGGCGGTTCTGGCCGAGGCGCGATTGGCAAAAGCGGGCATCCGGGTAGTTGAGCTGAGCTTGCCGGAATGACTACCCGAAACCTCTGTATCGTATTTTACATAATACAAATTATGCGTAAATAAGATGCTTGATGTGGGTCACGCCCGGGAAAATATCCCGTTGTTTTATTGAAAATTTATCCCAAATCAATAAGACCGCATCCAGACCTGAAAAACTGTTTTCTGTTCATCAGCCTTCCGCAGAACGCCATTGCTGCGGACCACGAATTCACCGCCGAAACACTTTGAGAATCAACATGAATAAAATTCGCCAACTCCTTGTTTATGCGCTCATCTTCAGCATCAACTGGATGGCACTGGCCGGTCCGGCCAGCGCTGCCATGATCAGCTCCGAAGCCCTGGTCCAGGCGAGCCGCCGCGACGTCACCGAAGCCAAAGTCCTGCAGGCCCTGAATCGTCCCGCACTGGTTCAGCAGATGGAAAAACTGGGTGTCGACCCGATCGCAGCCCGCGAACGCGTCGCCGCGCTGACCGACGAAGAACTGGCCGCACTGGACCAGCGCCTCGACAGTCTGCCGGCCGGTGGCGACATCCTCGGCGCCTTGCTGTTCGTGTTCGTGCTGCTGCTGGTGACCGACATTCTGGGCCTGACCAAGGTATTCCCGTTCACGCGCGCCCAGCGCTGATCGGAGTCGGTCGCAGCCGCTTGGGAACCCAGGATCGCTTGATTGATTTGACTATGCATTGGTCAATCATCCGTCTGGCGCGATGCCTTTCGCTGGCCTGCGCGACTGCGCTGCCGGTCGTAATTCTGGGTGGTTGCGCGAGCGTCGATCTGCCGCCGCAAGCCGCCCGGGATGGCGGCCTTCCTGCGCATGTCGAGCTGAAAGCAACACCGTTTTTTGCGCAGGAACAGCACCAATGTGGCCCGGCGTCGCTGGCGATGGCGCTCGGCGCTGCCGGCTATGCGGCCAGTCCCAAAGATCTGGAACAGATGGTTTTCCTGCCGGATCGCGAAGGTTCGTTGCAGACGGAAATGCTGGTCGCCGCACGCCGACGCGGAGCGCTGGCCACGGTAATTCCGCCCACGCTGGATGCGCTGATCGGCGAACTGGCAGCCGGCCGGCCCGTGGTCGTGCTGCAGAACCTCGGGCTGTCGTTCGCATCGCGTTGGCACTATGCAGTCGCCATCGGCTATGACTTGCCGTCGCAGCAAATGATCCTGCGCTCCGGGCCGTTCGAGCGCGAGACCATGAATTTCCGCACCTTTGCCAATACCTGGGCTCGCTCCGCGCGCTGGGCCATGGTCGTGTTGTCGCCCGGCCAGCTGCCACAACAGGCTGACGTCGGCGAACTGGAAAAGTCGCTGGCCGCACTGGAAAAATATGCGCAGCCCTTGCAGATGCTGCGCTATTACGAGGCAGCCAGTCTTCGCTGGCCGGACAGCACCCTGTTTCAGATGGGACTGGGCATCAATGCCTACAACGCGGGCAAGTTGGACATGGCCGAAGCCGCGTTCCGACGCGTCAGTGAAATGAAGCCGGACAACACGGCGGCGCTGAACAATCTCGCGACCGTGCTGCAAGACCTCGGCAGACTGGATGAAGCGCTGGCCGTTGCCGAGCGGGCGGTTGCGCGCGACGATCAGTGGCAGTCACAGGCAGAGGCCACGCGCAATGGTATTCGACAGGCAATGCAAAAGCGACGCGAGTAGTCTCTCAGCCACCGCCGATACCCTCGATGATCTTGCCGCTGCCGCCGCAATTCGGGCACGCCTGCCAACTGAACCGGACTGACCGCCCTGCCTTGCATTAACCAACGGGCGTCAGCGCGGAACCCAGCCGCCGCAGACCGGGAATACCTGACCCACGAAACAATCCGCATGCGAACTGCACAGGTAGGCCGCAAACATCGCATCTTCGCGCGCGCCCACCAGCCGGCCCAAAGGCACTTCCCATTTCAGGCGTTCCTTGAACGCCGGATCGGCCTGCACCTCGGGCGGGAAATAGGTCGGGTTCTCGACGAAGTTTTGCGCGATCGCATTCACCTGCACCTTGTGCGGCGCCATCTCGATGCCAACCGATTGTATGTAAGCCAGTTGCGCGCCGCGCGCTGCACTGTAGGTCGATGCGCGCTTCATGCCGCGCAGTGCCGAGGCGCTTCCCATCAGCAGCACCTTGCCATGACCGCGCTCCATCATTTGCGGCAGAACGGCGCGCACCAGCCGCTGCAAGGGATGCACCATGTGCGCGAACGCATGCTCCCAGTCCTCATCGCTGGTCTCGATGGCAGGCTTGCGCGACGCGGGCACCGCCAGGTGCGCGAGCAAGATGTCGACGTGCCCTGCCTCCGCGACCAGTTGAGCCGGACGCGCCGGATCATCCAGCGGCCCGTGGTCGGCGATCACCTCGGCGCCGAGGCCGCCGAACACGTCGGTCAATACCGGGCCCATGAAATCCGATGCCTGCGTCAGCAGCACACGTTTGCCGGACAGATCGAAGGCTGCCATTCAAGTCTCCCTGGATTGTTTTTATCGGCACATCATAGACCATGCACTTGCGCGCCCTCACCTTTTGCCGGCACCTCGCCGATAGCATGGTCGGCGATGCGCATCCTCGTGGCCCACAATCAGTATCACTATCGCGGTGGCGAAGACACGGTCGTCGATGCCGAGGTCGCGCTGCTGCGGCGGTACGGGCATCAGGTCGAGGTCTATCGCCGCGACAATGCGGAGCTTTCACGCATGAGCATGCAGGAGACGGCTCGCGCCACGCTATGGTCACGCCGAACGCTAGATGATCTCGAACGCATTGTCGAACGCTTCGCGCCAGACCTCGTCCATGCGCACAATATTTTCCCGCTGATCTCGCCATCGCTGTACGCGGGGGCGCGCCGCCACCGGCTGCCCGTCGTGCAGACACTGCATAACTTCCGGCTGCTCTGCCCGCAGGCGATGCTGGTTCGTGACGGACGCAGCTGCACTGCCTGCGTCGGGCATCTGCCGTGGCGCGGCATGCTGCATCGCTGTTATCGGCAGTCGCTGGTGCAGACCTCGGCCGTGGCCGCGATGCTGATGCTGCACCGCTTGCGCCGCACCTGGCAGCGCGATGTGACGCGCTACATCGTACTCAACCAGATGTGCCGCGACCTGTTTGCGAGCGGTGGACTCCCGCTGGAAAAGCTGGTGATCAAGCCGAATTTTGTGGTCGCCCATGGTCGGCCGGCGTGGGCGCAACGATCCGGCGGCCTCTTCATCGGTCGTCTGTCCGACGAAAAAGGTCTGCACGTGCTGATACAGGCCATGCAGCAGCTGCCGGGGCATCGTATCGCCGTCTATGGCAAGGGGCCGCTGCAGGCACTGGTGATGGATGCACCCGGCCTCGACTACCGTGGTTTCCAGACGCCCGACGTACTCGCGCGGCGCATGCATTCGGCATCCTATCTGGTCATGCCCAGCACCGGCGTCGAGAGCTTCGGGCTGGTCGCCGTCGAAGCTTTTGCGTGCGGCACGCCCGTGATCGCCACCCGGCAGGGAGGCATGCTGGAACTGGTCGTGCACGGCAAGACCGGATTACTGGTAGCGCCCGGTGATCCCGATGAACTCGCGCGAGCCATCGCCTTCGCCGAGCAGCATCCCGATCGCATGCGCGCGATGGGGCAAGCCGCGTGGGAGGCTTACCTCGCGCATTACACACCCGAGCGCAATTACGAACAGCTGCTGCATATCTACCAGCAGGCGATCGCGGCCCCTCCCCTGCACTACTCGCCGCCCCTTGCTTATGACTACCAAGGCCCATGATCACACTGGCCCTGGTCGTCAATGAACCCCCGCCCTACCGGATACCCGTGTTCAACCGGGTCGCGAGCCATCCGGGGCTGCGATTGCACGTGATTTTCTGTTGCCGCCGCGAGCCTAACCGCGAATGGGATTTGCCGCCCTTCGCTTTCGAGCATCAGTTCCTGCGCGAACGCATCACCACCGTCAACGGACGCTATATTCACAACAACCCCGACGTGCTGCTGGCGCTGGCGCGCTTGCGGCCGGATGTCGTGATCGGCAATGGCTTCAACCCGACGCATATGTATGCGATGGCCTGGTGTGCCATGCGCGGCCGTCCTTATGTGCCGATGACGGATGGCACGCTGCTATCGGAACGGGGACTGGGCACACTGCACAGGCGCCTGCGTCACTGGGCCTATGGTCGTGCGCGTGCCGCGATTGCGGCCAGCCAGGGAGGGCTGGCGCTGTACCGGAGCTATGGCGTGCCGCGTTCGGCTTGTTTTCAGTCCTGCCTGTGCGTGGCGAATGAACGCTTCCGGCCGCCCGTACCTGATCCGCCGAGGCCGTGGGACTACCTGTTCTGCGGCCGGCTGGAGCCCGGGAAACGACCATCGTTCGCGCTGGACGTCGCCTTGCAAACCTCACGTCGCTTGCGACGCAAGACCCGTTTGCTGTTCGTCGGCTCCGGCAGTCTTGCAGCGGGCTTGCGCGCGCAGGCCGCCGAGTATGCGAACGAGGTCGAGACCGGTTTCCATGGCTTTGCATCGCAGGCCGAACTACCGGGCTTGTACCAGTCGGCGAAGTTGTTCCTTTTTCCGACCGAGGCCGATGTCTGGGGTGTGGTCGCCAATGAAGCCTGTGCGGCGGGCCTGCCGGTGATGGTGTCGCCGCATGCGGGCGTCGCCGGCGAGCTGGTGGTCGATGGCAGCAACGGCTATGTGCGTGAGCTCGATGTCGACCAGTGGGCCGACGCGGCGGCGCAACTGCTGTCCAACGAGCGGCGCTGGCATGGCTTTGCGGAACGCTCGCTGCTGATGGTGGAGCCCTATCGCTTCGATGCCGCGGCTGCCGGCATTGTGGACGCCTGCAAGGCGGCAATCAGCACGCGTGCCGGTACGGTGGCAAGCAGCCGCCTTATGCCGCCGTGAGACGGCCGCTCTGGTAATCGATGATGGCCTGTTCAATCTCGGCCACGGTATTCATCACGAACGGGCCGTACTGGACGATCGGTTCATTGATGGGCTTGCCCGCAAGGACCAGGAAGCGCGCGCCTTCCGGGCCGGCGACGAAGCTCGCATGGTCGCCATCGGAAAGGATGGCCGCACTGTGCGTGGCCAGCAGGCGCTCATCACTCGCCAGCCCCACCTGCCCTTCGAATACATAAGCCATCGCATGATGGCCCACCGTCAGTGCCTGCGTGAATGAGGCGCCGGCCGGCAACGACACGTCCAGGTACAGCGGCTCGGTCGACAGGCCAGTGATCGGGCCGCTGATCTCCACACCATCACTGCGCAAGCTACCGGCAATCACCTTCACTTGCCCGCCACCCGACAGCACATGGACAGGAATCTCGTCTGGCTGTATGTCACGGTAGCCGGCAGGCTTCATTTTCTCCCTGGCTGGAAGGTTGATCCACAGCTGGAAGCCGCGCATCCGCCCTTCGAGCTGCTGCGGCATTTCGGAATGAATGATGCCGCGCCCGGCGGTCATCCATTGGACACCGCCGCTCTTCAGATCACCCTGATTGCCGAGGTGGTCTTCATGCCGCATGTGGCCGTCAAGGATGTAGGTAACCGTCTCGAAGCCGCGATGCGGATGCGACGGGAAGCCGGCGATGTAGTCGCCCGGGTTCATCGAAGAAAATTCATCCAGCATCAGGAACGGGTCGAGGCGCGTGCCCTCACCGCTGCCGAGGCTGCGCCGAAGGCGGACGCCGGCGCCATCCGAGGTATTCATGGCCGGAATGATGCGCGCGAGCTTGCGCGGTGTGGTCAGGTTCGTCATGTCAGGTGTCGTGCGTGAATCGCGCCATGGGAAGACAAGGCGTCGATTTTACCTGCGAGATGAATCGCGAGACGAATCGCGAAACGATTCGCCGGCAGCAAAGCTCAGGCGCCGATATGCGCGAGCAATGGCAGATGGTCGGAGGCGACCCGCGCCAGCGGGCTGGCATGCACGCGCACCTGCACCAGCCGGTGGCGTGGCCGTATCCAGATCCTGTCCAGTGCAAACAGTGGCCGGCTGGCCGGAAAGGTGGCGGGTGCCGGCACCGACTGGAAGTGTGAGGTCAGCGTCCTCAGCGTGCGCCCCCAGACGAACCATTCATTGACATCGCCCATCAGCAGCACCGGCATCTCGGCCGTATCGAAAGCCTGCAGCAGACGCGCCACCTGTGCGCGTCGCTCGGCAGCACGCAGCCCGAGGTGGGTGGCAATTACCCGCAACGGGCTTCCATGACAATGCAGGTCGGCATCGACTGCGCCGCGCGGCTCGCGCGCGCCGACAGATAGTTCGATGCATTGCGTACGCAGCACCGGAAAGCGCGACAGCACCGCATTGCCGAAACGGCGGCCACCGACGCTGAAGGTGGGGCCGGCGACCCCGACGCGGTCCAGCACCCGACACAACAAGGCCAGCACATCCGGCCAGTGCGTACCGCCCAGCGGCACCTCTTGCAAGGCGACGATATCGGCATCGGTCTCCTGCAGCACGTCCGCGATCCGTTGTGGCGAAAAGTGACCGTCCATGCCGACGGCAGCGTGGATGTTCCAGGTGGCCACCGTGACGGGCCACGGATAGACCGGATGGTGAAGGTGATGCGAATGGTGCGGATAGTCGCGCGTCATTGGCGTTCGACGGGATTGCCGAGCAGCTTGCGCATCGCAAGGCTTGCGGCCGCCATCAGCAAAGCCACGGCCAGCACGGCCCCCAGACCGCACCACAGCAGTATCAGCACCGATAAGGCGACGAGCCTGCGAGGCATCGGCTTGCGGCTTTCGCCCGGCAGCATCTGTGTCAGCCACCGTGCGGACGGCGCGCTACGGCCGGGATCAAAGGGTGCCTGCTGCGGTATCAATGCATCCATCTCCGGCTGCGCCACTGGCTCAAGCGCCTGCAGGCAGCGCGGCGGCCGCGACAATCTGTCGATCGCGGAGAACAATGATGCCGGCGCGCGGCACGCGTGCAGCACCTGCTGCGGGGACACCGCCAGATGCTCGCCCAGCAGCCGAGCGCGCATCGCCGCGATGCCTGCGCGCAGGCGTTTCTGCCGCGCGGGCGGCCCGGCGGCGATGATGCACAGGTTGCACTCGGTATCGCAGGACAGTGAGCGATTGGACAGGTTGGCCGAGCCGATAGTCATCGCATCGTCGTCGGCAAAGCACAGCTTGCTGTGCACATTCAGCGTTCCCTCGCCGTCGTCGGGCAAGGCCGGGCACATCAGTCGGTAGCGACCATGGCCGTCGGCTTGCTGCAGGCGACGATGCACCCGGGAGCGAAGTACGCCCATCGTGGCCTCTTCCAGCCAGCCGCTCTGTTTTTGCGGTGACACCACCAGCACCTGCGGCCCCTGCGCCGCTGCCAGCCGACGCACCAGCGCATCGGCGACCAGGGTCGAGGTGAAGTACTGGTTCTCGAACACCAGGCTGTCCCGGGCACAGGCGATGACGTCCGAGTACCACTGCGCGATCTCTTGCACCGCAGGCCGGCCGTCGAATGCAGGTTCGGTGCGCGCGATGGCTATGTCCAGATCGACCAGATCAGGTGTCACATCGGCGGGCCAGCACGTGGTGTTTCCGGGCGCAACCGTCTGCAAGGTCTCTCCGGTCGCGCGTCGCCAGCGCTCGCGGCACAGCTCGCCGAGCGCGCTTGCGGCCTTGCCATCGACCATCGCCTGTACGTCATGAAAGGGTTCGTAGCGCGTGCCGTCACTGCGCTGCCTTCGTTCATCCTGCCAGCGGTGTTCACAGGTGTCCCAGCGCGCGCTGGTCAGGTCCAGTCCGCCGACGAAGGCCAGCGCGTCGTCGATCACGATCACTTTCTGGTGATGTGCCGCGCCGACAGGATGCCGGCCATCCAGCCTGAACTGCAGCCGCTTGTGTGTGCGCCAGCCAAGCCGATAGGCCGGAAGCCACTCGCGCTCCATCGCATACAGCAGCGTGTAATCCCAGTTCAGCAACCATGCCTGCAATGACGGGCGTGCGGAGACGAGTGCATGCAGGAAATCGCCCAGCGGCTCGGGCCAGCCATCCTGTGCGCCGTCCGGCACCAGCCGCATACGGCTGTCGATATCCCAGGACAGAATGAAGATGCTGTGGCGCGCAGCACGAAGCGCCGTACGCACGGCAGCAAAACACTGGTCGGCATCAACCAGCAAGGCGAAATGCTGCGCATGTTCAATGCGCCAGCAATTGCGGCCGGGCGTCAGCAGGTCGTCGATATCCACACCGCGTTGGACGCGGCGCTTCAGTGGAAGATCTGACCTTTATGGCTTCGGTTGAGCAGTACCTGCTCGAATTTGTCCGGCCGAACCGCCTCGCTGAACAGGAAACCCTGCACGAAATGGCAGGAGGTAGTGCGCAGATAGTTCAGCTGGTCGAAGGTTTCCACTCCTTCGGCTACGACCTTGATCTGCAGGTCGCGCGCGAGCTTGATGATGGCCGACACGATGGCCTTGTCCTCGTTGTCGCGCGGCAGGTTGCGTATCAGTGCCGGATCCAGCTTCAGCAAGTCAACCGGGTAATCCTTCAGATAGGACAGGGTCGAGATACCGGTGCCGAAGTCATCGATGCTGATCGATACACCCATGGCCTTGAGCCTGTCCATCACATCGCTGCCGCGCTCGCGCGCCATGACCAGTGCGCTCTCATTGATCTCGATGTCGATACGACGCGGCGACAGTTCGTGTTGCAGCAGCAGTGCCGCGAGGGTATCGGTAAAGCCGGGCGCCATCAGCTGGGCCGGCGCCACGTTCATCGCCAGCCGGAACTCCGGCAGGCCGGCGTCGCGCCAGCGCGCCAGCTGCTCAAGCGCGCAGTGCATCACCCACTCGCCCAGCGCAATGATCAGCCCGGTGTCTTCGGCCAAGGCAATCACCTTGCGGGTCGGCATGACCTGCAGCACCGGATGGGCGCAACGCAGCAAGGCCTCGACACCCACGACCTCCAGCGTATGCAGGTCGATCTGCGGCTGGAAGGCGAGCTCGAACTCGCCATCGGCCAGCGAAGTCCTGAGTGCCTCTTCCTGTTGCTGGCGCAGCTGTACCTCGGT
>CAZCDW010000011.1:0-3394 GCA_964497485.1 uncultured Bifidobacterium sp. | reverse complement strand
GCGGTAGCGATTGCGGCCGCTGGACTTGGCGCGATACATCGCAAGATCGGCTTTCTGCAGCAAGTCACCCGCCTCGCCACCATCCTGGGGATACATCGCAATGCCGATGCTGGCGCCACTGTTGACCGAATGCCCTTCGACATCGAACGGTCGGCCCAGCTCGCGGATGATGTTCTCGGCAATCAGCTCCGCTGCCTGCAAGGATTTCAGGCGCGTCAGGATCACGACGAATTCATCGCCGCCCAGCCGCGATACGGTATCCGTCTCGCGCACGCAATTCAGCAGACGGGCTGCGACATCCTTGAGCAACTGATCGCCGGCATGGTGGCCCAGCGTATCGTTGATGGCCTTGAAACGATCCAGGTCGAGCAACAGCAGCGCGCATTGCGTGCTGTCGCGGTCGGCATTGAGCAAGGCCTCGTGCAAGCGTTCAAGGAAGCGGGCCCGGTTGGCCAGGCCGGTCAGCGGGTCATGATTGGCGAGGAAGAAGGCGTTCTGCTCGGCCAGCCTGCGCTCGGTATGGTCGCGCATGATCTCGACAAAGCCTTTCACCTTGCCCTCATCGTCATGCAGCGCACCGATCACGCCGGTGCACCAGAAGCGCTGGCCATCCTTGCGCAGGCGCCAGCTGTCTTCTTCGGAGCGTCCTTCGGCGACGGCTTGCCGCAACTTGCGCAAGGGCTCGCCGCGCACCTGATCTTCCACGGTAAAGAAGGTCGCGAAGTCCTTGCCGATGATCTCGTCCTTGCGATAGCCGAGGATGCGCTCGGCACCGGGGTTCCAGCTGACCACCAGGCCATCGACATCCAGCATGAAGATCGCGTAATCGGTCGTACCCTCGACCAACAGCCTGAAGTGTTCCTCCGCACGCTGCAAGTCATGCCGTGCCCGGTTGCTGTCGGTCACATCGCGGAAGACATCGACGGCACCCACGATCTCGCCCGATGCAGACTTCAGCGGTGCTGACGAATGGCTGAGCGTCATCGCCAGTCCACGCCGCCGGTCATACAGGGACAATTCATAGCCGGCGACGGTCTCGCCCTTCAGTGCCCGCACCAGCGGATGCTGATGCCAGGCCCTGAGCCCGGCCTGCAGGCTCTGTTCGTGCGTGTGGACAGCCTTGACCTGCGCGACACTGGTCAAGGGTTCATCGAGCTTGAGCATGGTCTCGGCCGAGCGATTGACCAGCAACAGCTCGCCATTGCCATCGCAGACGATCACACCTTCGTGCATGCTGTTGAGGATGAGCTCGAGGATGCTGGTCTGCCGGCGCAAAGCTTCCTGCACCATCACTTGCTCGGTGATGTCGGTGGCGGTGCCGATCAGGCGCCGGACCTGGTGATCGACCCTCAGGTAAGGGGCGACGCGCACCCGCATCCAGCGCCAGCTGGTATCGGCATGCAGGATGCGATGCTGGTTTTCGAAGACTTCATCGCCATGCGCCGCCAGTGCCTTGCCCAGCCAGCTGGCAAATCCTGCATGGTCGTCCGGATGAATGAAATGCCGCTCGAGCCTGACATGTGGCGCGATGAAAGCCTCCACCGGCCAGCCGAGCACTTCGCTGACGCGGTGGTTGCAATACACCAGCCTGTCATCCTGACAGTCGTAAATGAAGATGATGTCAGGGCTGGTCGCTGCGATCCGTTCAAAATCATCCGGCCTGACGTTCCCCAGGGCCGCGCCGTCGGCGCCCGCAGCGGCGCCATTTTCCGTCGTCGTGAACCTCAATTCGATTCCTTGGTGGGATATCGCCCTCGGCAGCCCCGCCTTCGCCGAGCGGGACCAGTGGAGCGGAAACCCCCAAATCGTATTCGCTTCACTGTACTTGGACGAGGCATTTGCCGACACAGTCGATTGACAAAGCTCAACCTAATTCGTGATTTTGGGAAACAGTGAAAAGCTTTCTTTCTGGGAGGAAAAATCTTCTGATTTTCAGCAGTTTTTCTGACTCGTCTCGGGTAAATCCGGGGCATGCTGCGCGAGCAGGGTAAACTGCAGGCACATCCCCACTACCCTATGCCCATGGATTTTCACGTCATTGACAGTCTGGTCGCCCCGGAAGGGAAACTCGAAGTTCTTTCGCGTCAGGAAATCGCCAAGCTACTCGACAACAGCCACACCGGTCTGCATCAGGTCTTCCGCAGCTGCGCGCTGGCCGTGCTGAGCTCAGGCGACCATCTGGACAATGGCAAGAAGCTGATGGATACCTATCCGGACTTCGACATCCAGATCGTCCATCGCGAGCGCGGCATCAAGCTGGAACTGAAGAACGCGCCGGCCAGTGCCTTTGTCGATGGCGTGATGATCCAGGGCTTGCGCGAGCACCTGTTCGCGGTATTACGTGACATTCTGTTCACCAGCAGTGAAGTGGCGCAGCATCCGGGCGCGATCAATGCCGATCCGGTGGCCATCACCGACCTGGTGTTTCATATCCTGCGCAATGCCGATGTCATGCAGCGCACCACCACCCCCAACCTGGTGGTCTGCTGGGGCGGGCATTCGATTTCGCGCATCGAATACGATTACACCAAGCGCGTCGGCTATCACTTCGGCCTGCGCGGGCTCGACATCTGTACCGGCTGCGGTCCGGGTGCGATGAAAGGGCCGATGAAAGGTGCCACCATCGGCCATGCAAAGCAGCGCCTCAATGGCGGCCGATATCTGGGCTTTACCGAACCGGGCATCATTGCCGCCGAGTCGCCGAATGCCATCGTCAACAACCTGGTGATCTTGCCCGATATCGAAAAGCGGCTCGAAGCCTTCGTGCGTGCCGGTCATGTGATTACCGTTTTCCCGGGCGGCGCCGGCACTGCCGAAGAAATCCTGTACCTGCTCGGTATCCTGCTGCATCCGGATAACCGCGAACTGCCCTTCCCGCTGATTTTCACGGGACCGGTGGAAGCCGAATCCTATTTCTCTCAGATCGATGAATTCATCGGTGCGACGCTGGGCCCGGCGGCGCAGTCACTGTATGAGGTCATCATCGATGACCCGGAGCAGGTCGCCCAGGCAGCAAAACGTGGCGTCGAAGCGGTGCGCTCCTATCGCAAGGTGCACAGCGATGCGTACTACTACAACTGGCGCCTGAAGATCGATCCGGACTTCCAGCAACCATTTGTGCCGACCCATGCATCCATGCGGGCACTCGATTTGTCCAAGCATCAGCCCTCGCACAAGCTGGCGGCCAACCTCAGGCGCGCATTCTCGGGGGTGGTTGCAGGCAATGTGAAGGTCCAGGGCATCACCGAGATCGAGCGCCATGGGCCTTTCGAGATCCATGGCGATGCGGCCATCATGGAGCAGATGGACCGCTTGCTGTCGGCCTTCGTCGAACAGGGCAGGATGAAGCTGCCTGGCAGCCGTTACGAGCCCTGCTACCGAGTGGTTCGCTGAC
>CAZCDW010000010.1:0-29606 GCA_964497485.1 uncultured Bifidobacterium sp. | reverse complement strand
GATGATGAGGCCAGCATGACCCATCCATCCCCTGCCGGGCTGCCGCCGGAACAACATTCCGTACAGGCGGCATGGATGGCACCTCCGCAGCCAACGATGCAGGCATCCAGGCTGATGCGGATGCTCTTGCCATTGCGCCGCTGGTTCACTGCCGCACTGGGCAGCTTCACCCTGCCCTGGATGATGGCAGCGATCGCATTCGTGATCGTGTACTGCGCGCCCGGCTTCACTGATCCGGATTTCTATTGGCACCTGAAGACGGGCGAGCTGATCGCGCATACTGGCAACATCCCCGTCACGGATCCGTTTTCTCATACGTTTGCTGGCAAGCCCTGGGTGGCCCACGAATGGCTGACGGAGCTGCTGTTGTACGCGATCGAGCTTGCGGGCGGCTTCACCGCGCTGCGGCTACTGCCGGCACTGGCTGCGGCGGCAAACTTCATGCTGCTGTACACGATCGCACGCCGGCTGAGCGGGAATGACCTGTGGGCAGCGCTGGCGACGGCATGCTTCTTCATCGTATTGATCCCTTACTTCACGCTGCGACCGCAAATCTTCACCTTCCTGTGCTTCACCACCTATCTGCTGGTACTGGTGGACTTCAAGTACTTCCGCTCCACCCGCTTACTGTGGCTTATGCCGGTACTGATGCTGGCCTGGGTGAACCTGCACGGCGCCTTCATGCTGGGCCTTGCGCTGCAGGGCGCCTTTATTGCATGCGAATGGGGCAACCGCTGGCTGTTCCCGGTGCGGCACTCACGCAGCGCGCAGCGGCTGGGCTTGATGGTCATGGTGATGCTGGCGACGATCACAGCGACGCTGCTCAATCCGCAAGGACTGCGCATCCTGCTGTATCCGTTCGAAACTATCGCAATGGATGTGTCGAAAGGCATGATCGCAGAATGGCATTCGCCGGATTTCCACGAACTGCTGCCGCGCGTTTCGCTGGTATGCATCTTTGCCTGGATCTGTGCGACTGTTTATGCTCGTCGAAAGCCTGACCTGACCGAACTGCTATTGCCGCTGCTGCTGATCGTCGCCGGCCTCAGCGCCTGGCGGCATCTGCCACTGATGGCGATCGTCTTGCTGGCTTT
Source organism: uncultured Bifidobacterium sp. (assembly GCA_964497485.1). Classification (GTDB taxonomy): domain Bacteria; phylum Pseudomonadota; class Gammaproteobacteria; order Burkholderiales; family Burkholderiaceae_D; genus Pernthalerella. The sequence continues at coordinate 28,512 of CAZCDW010000010.1, read as the reverse complement.
TTTCTGCGCAATGCTGCGCCATGTACGTCCGTCAGAAATCCTGGCGCGCAACTTCCGCAGTCATCAACGCGCACATGGCGACGGCGAGCGGCAAGTCACCCGTGCACAGGCTGGCCTTGTACATCTGCTGGTACTGGCTGGCATGGTTCTGGCAGCGCAGGCAGGCGCAGTCAGGACCGAGCGCGAGGGCGAAACTTCGAGATTTGTCGCCAGCGGCGCGGCAAGCTATGTGCTGAACCATCAGCTGGGCGGCAATCTGTTGAACGACTATGATGTCGGCGGCTACCTGATCTGGCGGCTGTGGCCGACGCACAAGGTCTTCATCGACGGTCGCGCCGATGTGTATGGCGATGACTTTCTGAAGGCTTTCTTCAGGCTCGACAAGGCCGACGAGGGCTGGCAACAGACAATCGACGGTCATGCGATCGACATCGTCATTTATGCGCGTCATGCGCCGTTGCGCCAGCTTCTGCTTGCCAGTGGCCGGTTCAGAGAAGCGTATGCGGATGAGCATCACGTCGTGCTGCTGCGTGACATACCCCGCTTCAAGGCGCTGCTGGATCAGCCGGTGTATCGCTGAACTGGCGCCTGCGCAATCAGCTCCTCACAAGCAGCGTCATGCGCCGGATTCGTCGCGCATGCAGTCGGCCAGATAATCCATCAGGACTCGCACCCGATGCGGAACCTGACGGTTGCTGGGCAAGATCGCATGGATGCCCAGCGCAGGCAACGGAAAATCTTCCAGTATCTTTTGTACTCGCCCGTCAGCGAGGCAAGACGCGGCAATGAAGTCCGGCTGTATCGTGATGCCCAGACCTTCCGCTGCCGCCTGCGTCAGTGCCTCGCCATTGTTGGCAGAGACGCGGGCCGAAATCGGAAAACTGCGCGGACTGCCATCCACCAGATAGACCCAGCTCTGCTGCCGGCTGCCCGTGGTATAGCCAAGGCATTCATGTTGCACCAGCTCCGACGGATGCCGGGGCCGGCCGTGTTTAGCCAGATAGTCGGGTGACGCGATGGTCCACATCGGCATCGTGCCCAGACGACGCGCGACATCCGTCGCACCCAGCTCGCCGGTGATGCGTATCGCCAGGTCGATGCCTTCCTCGATGAGGTTGACGCGCCGGTCGGTGTAATCCATGTCCAGCGTGACACCGGCATGCGCGCGTACGAAGGCCAGCAGCAGCGGCACCATGCGCTTGAGCCCGTAGGACAGCGGCAGGCTGACCCGGATATGGCCGCGCGGGGCCTGCCTGTCCTCGGCCACGCCGGTCTCGGCAGACTCGACCAGGTTCAGGATCACGCGGCACTTCTCCAGGTAGGCGGCACCGGCCGACGTCAGCGTCAGGCGCCGTGTGCTGCGCTCCATCAGCCGTGTGCCCAGATGCTCTTCCAGCGCAGCCACCTGCCGGGTGATCGCGGAACGCGCGACGCCCTGCTGCTGCGCGACGGCCGCGAAGCTGCCCAGTTCGGCTACCCGGACAAAGACTTGCATCGCTCCCAGCCTGTCCATACCCCTCCCTAAGAATTGTTGCGCTGTACGCAATAAATATTTGCTGATTGTCCCCTATTTCAAAACCAATTGCAGGACTATTGTTCAGCCCTCAACCGGAGGAAAGCCCATGTCATCCCCACTGCCCACCTTGTTCGTTCCGCACGGCGCGCCTACTTTCGCGCTGCGCCCCGGCTCGGCCGGTGCGGCGATTGCGCGCCTTGGCGACCGTCTGCCGCAGCCGCGCGCGGTCGTGATCGTCAGCCCGCATTGGGAAACCGCGACGCCCACCGTCGGCAGTGCGGATCGTCCGGCGACGATTCATGACTTCTACGGCTTCCCTGAAGAACTTTATGAAATCAACTACCCTGCTACCGGTTGCCCGGAAGGCGCGCGCGAAGTCGGCGATACGCTGGCGGCGGCCGGGCTGGCCGTGCAGCTCGCACCCGCTCAAGGTCTGGACCATGGCGCCTGGGTGCCGCTGCGCCTGATGTACCCGAATGCCGATGTGCCGGTGATACCGGTGTCGCTGCAAAGCCACCTTGGCGTCGCCGGCGCTTACCGCCTCGGCCAGGCGCTGGCGCCACTGGCGGCCAAAGGCTTTCTGGTGATCGGGTCGGGCAATGTGACGCATAACCTCGGTGACTACCGGCTCGCGCGTGACAACGGCGGTCAGGGTCTGGGTTATGTGCGCAGCTTCCCGGAATGGCTGACCGACAAGCTGCAGCGTCATGAGCTTGACGCATTGCTGGATTATCGTCGGCAGGCACCGGACGCCGTGCGCGCGCATCCCAGCGATGAACACCTGCAGCCCCTGTTCGTCGCGCTGGGCGCTGCGGGCAAGGATGCAAGCGTCGAACACCTGCACAGTGGCATCAGCGACTATGTGCTGGCGATGGATGCCTATGCATTCACGCCCGTGCATTAACAAGCGCCGACGCCCTCGCAAAATCAAAGGACCCAGGACTTCATCATGAACGACAAGCCTCACTACGACGCACACTACACGACGACCGCGAAGGCATTGCACTGGCTGATGGCGCTGCTGCTGCTGGGACTGCTGGCGCTCGGCTTCATCATGAGCGACATGCCGCTGTCGCCGCAAAAGCTGCAGATGGTGTCATGGCACAAGTGGGCCGGCGTGACCGCCTTCCTGCTGGTGCTGGTGCGGGTCAGCTGGCGCATCACGCATCGCCCGCCGGCACTTCCCTGGCAAATGGGTAAGCTGCAGCAACTGGGCGCACATCTCGGTCATCTGGTGCTGTACGCGCTGATGATCGCGCTGCCGATCTCGGGCTGGCTGATGAGCTCGGCCAAGGGCGTGCAGACCGTGTGGTTCGGCGTGCTGCCCATCCCCGACCTGCTGGCCAAGGACAAGGCGCTCGGCGATCTGCTGAAGGAAGTGCATGAGTCACTGTCGTGGACGCTGGTCCTGCTGCTGGTGGTGCACGTCGCCGCAGCACTCAAGCACCACATCCTCGACAAGGACGACATCCTGACACGCATGCTGCCGAGCCGGCAGCGTCGCCCGGAATCCGCGGAGCAATGATGATGACAACGATCACCCGTACAAGGATGGCGACTGCCATCGGTATCGCAGCACTGACGGCCACGTTTGCCGCAAGCCCTGTGCATGCTATCGACTACAGCCAGGTTCAAGCGGCGCAAAGCAGCATCGCGTTCAGGTATCAGCAGATGGGCGTGGACATGGACGGCAAGTTCAAGCGCTACAACAGCCAGCTGAGCTTCGACCCGGAGCAGCCAGCGAAGGCGCGTGCCCGTTTCGATATCGAGTTGGCCAGCATCGATACCGGCTCCAGCGAAGCCGACGATGAAGTGGCCGGCAAGGCCTGGTTCAACACCAAGGCCTTTCCGACTGCGAGCTTTGTATCCTCGGCCGTGAAGCCGCTGGGGAATAACCGCTACGAGATCAGCGGCAAGCTGACCATCAAGGGCAAGACCCAGGACGTCATCGTTCCCGCCACTTTCACCGCGCGTGGCAAGACTGGCGTGTTTGACGGCAGCCTGACGATACGCCGCGGCGACTTCGCGATCGGCGAGGGCGCATGGGCAAAGTTCGACATCGTGGCCAACGAGGTCGCCATCAAATTCCATATCACGGCCACCGCGAAGTAAGCGGACAAGGCCATACCCGATATGGGGTACCTGTAAGCGAAGCATCCGAAAACAAGCAACACGAACAGGCAACACAAAAACGCTGCACCCTGAAAGCTGTATCCCTGCCGGTATCCCTCCGTAGGTACCGGGACCAACAACCCACAAGGAGCCACACATGAAGACCATCAACAAGATCACCGCCGCCCTGCTGCTGTCCGCCGCCGTCAGCGCCCCCGCACTGGCCGCACCGGAGACCTACGCGATCGACAACAACCACACCTACCCGCGCTTCTCGTACAAGCACCTGGGCTTCTCGACGCAGCTGTCGCGCTTCAACAAGGTGACTGGCCAGGTCGTGTTCGACAAGGACGCCAAGACCGGCAGCGTCGACATCACCATCGACATGAAATCGGTCGATACCGGTTCGGCGCTGTTCAATGAGCACATTCAGGCCGAGGACTTCCTCGATACCGCCAAGTTCCCGACCGCGACCTTCAAGTCGACCAAGGTCGTGTTCAACGGTGACAAGCCGGCCGAGATCACTGGCAACCTGACCATGAAGGGCATCACCAAGCCGGTGACCCTGACCGTGACGTCCTTCCTCGCGATGCCGCACCCGATGCAGAAGAAAGATGCGATCGGCGCCGATGCCTTCGTCGTCGTCAAGCGTACCGACTTCAACATGGGCAAGTACGCACCGCACGTGGGTGACGACGTCCGTATCGACATCGCACTCGAAGCTGTCAAGAAGTAAGCGCTGGTCAGCGCGCGGTCGCTTGCGCTGCAAGCGCCGCATTCCGGCCAATGCCCGCCTGCCTGTGCACGCGGGCATTTTTTCAATTACTGCGGCAGGTAGAGCTTGTCCTTGTCGAGCTTGTAGGTCCAGGGCAGACCGGAATTCTTCCAGCCATTCACCACGCGCTGGCCGGCTTGCGGGCCATCCTTCGCGACATCACCCTCGAAACCATCGATGACCGTGTAGACCTTGGTGTAGCCCAGCTCGGCCAGCAGGTTGGTGGCTTTCGACGAACGGTCGCCGGAGCGGCAGATCAGGATCACTGTATCGTTCTTGCCCAAACCTCTGGCCGCCATGCGGCGCGCGACTTCCGCGTCGAAATCATTGTTGTATTCAAGCCGGAAGCGTCCGGCCTTCTCGTCCCAGGCCGCATTGGCCGGATGCTCGAGCAGCGGCACATGAGCATCCATCACGCTGGCAACGCCGGTATAGCTGACCTCGCCGCGGGTGCGGATGTCGATCAGCATCGCCTTGTCACCGAGCTGCTGCTTCATTGCATAGGCTTCGCGCGCATCGACATAGAGCCCCGGTTTGGTCTGCTTGTGTTGAGGCACTTGCGCTGCATCGACGGCGAATGCCGGCGACGCCACGAAACCCGTGCCTGCAATGGCGAGGCCCGCAAAAAGCGCCGCCAGAACGGATCTGCGGCGAGTACCGTATCGCCCCCTGTCACGCGCGCCGGTTTGATTGCTCGTGAAGTGCAGTGTCATCGCTAGCCTCCCGGGACGATACGGTACAAAAACGAATGCTCGCTCAGCTTGCAGTGCCCGGCTGCGGCGCTGCCGGAATCGCTGCCGTGCCTATCTGTGCCTCGAACGCACGCAGGCGCTTGTAGACCGAGATCAGTTCAACGATGGTGCCCCAGCTGCGTACGAGGAACTGGAACGACATCTCGACGCGGCCAAAGGCACGCACGATTTGCTGCATCGCGCCCAGCGTGATTGCGCCGGCGACGACCGTCGGGCCCAGCGCGATATAGGGCACCAGCACGCCGAACTGCAAGTAGCTGAACTTCGCGACATCGAAGTACATGTAATGGAAGAACAGGCGGAAGTAGTTCGCGCGCACATGCGAGAACAGCTCGCCGACCACCGGCGGGCTGCCACGCGCGGGATCATCTTCCGCATGCACCAGCTCCTTGCGATAGGCTGCCTCGACACGCTGGTTGTTGTATTCGAGCCCGGGCAGCTTGATGCCGACCAAGGCCAGCACGACGGTGCCCAGCAACGCAAACAGGATCGCGACGTAGACCAGCGCATGATCGACATGGCCCAGCAGCGGCACGTCCGACACTTTCTTCGACAACTCCCAAAGGATGGGCAGGAAGGCGACCAGGGTCATCAGCGAATCCATCATGTTCGAGCCCAGCGATTCCATGATGGTCGCGAAGCGCTTGGTATCTTCCTGCACGCGCTGGCTCGCGCCTTCAATGGTGCGCAGCCGCTCCCAGTGCGCCATGTAGAAATCATTCATCGCCTGACGCCAGCGGAATACCCAGTGCTTGGTGAAGAATCCCAGCAGCACTGCGACCAGCACATAGACGCCGGCCAGTTTGCCGAAGGTCAGCAGGAAACCGAAAAATTCCTCCAGCGTGACTTCGCCGGGCTTGCCCAGTGCCTTCTGCACGATGTCATAGAAGCCACCGAACCAGTCATTGATCTGTACATCGATCTGCACCTGATACCAGGTACCGAAGAAAATCAGCGCGGCACCCGGCCACGACCACAACAGCCAGCGACGGGCCAGGAAGAAGGACTTGAACATGGGGGTCTCTTGGATTTATTTTAATTGGAAGTTTTCACAGGGGTCCGTGCGTTGCGCCCCTTCGGTCAGCCACACGAAATCATAGCGGCCCGACAGCGACTGTAACAGTTCCGGACGCTCGCTGCCCTGCTCGAGGAAAGCGACGCTGGCCACCGTCAGCTGCGGGGCCACGGCATTGAGCACCTGCGGCACACCGACGTCCTTGCGCACATGGCCATTGCCGGCCACGAGGATGGCCGGACGGTGCTGCAGCAGTGCGTCGGCCAGTGCCACATCGGTGGCGCGCTGCACCAGCCGCATGATGGGCAGGTAACGCTCGGGCAGCTGGCCGCAATGACCGTCCACCAGATCCTGGTCGAGCAGCTTGAGCTTCGCCGGTGGCAAGGTCGAGCGACGATAGGCCTGCACCAGCGTTTCGGGCAAGGCGTCCTCACCGCGCGCAGCGAGCTGGCGTGACATCCCCTTGGGCAGGTTGCCGCCCACCACCGGCATGCCGCTGGCCAGGATGCCATCGAACAGCGGCTCATGCAGTGGCCAGCCCCACCCTTGCGCATCGAAGCCGGCAGCCTCAAGCGGGCTGCGCACACCCGTGCCGGCGCGCGGCACGACGCGCGCATCCATCGGCAAGTGCTCCGCGACGACCGTGGCATCGTCGCCCGCGAAATGCGCAATCAGCCGAGCGCGTGCCGCATGATGGGCGCGGTTGTCATGCAGCTCGCCCAACAGCACCAGATCGCGCTCGCGCAGCCGCTCGACCAGCACCGGCTCGCTGATCTGCTGGCCGGTGGTGAGGTCAATGATCTGCGCAGCCACTGGCATGGCCGCTGTCGCCGCCCACAGCAGCAGCGTGGCACTGACGCGCAGCAAGCGCGCCGGTGCCGTGAAGGTCGGAATCGATAGCGCCATACCCGATCAGGCCTTCTGCTGATGGCCGGCCTGCTGCCTGACCCGCTCGGCAAGCGCAGCCAGCAGTTTCGCGAGGTGGTCGGCGGTAGCCGCATCAGTCAGCTTGCCATCCTTGTCGAACTTGTTGTTCGCAGCGGAGATGAAAACCTCGGGACGGTTCAGCAACTGACCGTTCAGGTAAATGAATACCTGCCGCAAATGGTACTGACTACGCGACGTACCCATGCCACCCGGCGAGGCGCCGAGCAGTGCGATCGGCTTGCCATCGAAGGGCTGCGACGGTGGGCGCGATGCCCAGTCGATCGCGTTCTTCAGTACGCCCGGCACCGAGTAGTTGTACTCGGGTGTCGCGATCACCAGCGCATCGGCTGACTGAATCTGGTCGCGCAGCTGCTGCACCGGCGCAGGAAATCCCTGCTGGTAGACATCCTCGTTGTACAGCGGAATGGGTGCGATATCGAACAGTGACATGGTCACGCCCGGCGGCAATGCCTGCTGGCACGCGCGCAGCGCTGCGGTGTTGAAGGATTGCTGGCGAAGACTGCCGGAGATGCCGAGGAAGTGCATGCTGGCTCCTTGCTGGTCGATCGGTCAGGGTTGATCGGTATGGGTCGACGCGGAATCTTCGACGCTGCCCGACGTCGAATTTTGCCCGAGTCAGCGCAGTCCTGCTTAGTGTCTGCTTGAAAATCGTCGCGAGCGGCCTGAGTTCGTCCTGAGAAGGTGAGCCAGGGGATACGCGGTGCATGCACCGTGCCTGGCGAACGGCCCCGGCATATCTGCCGGGGCGCGCCCTGCAAGGGCAGTCGTACGTGAGGTACGTCGAGCATCGCAGGGGCGAAATCAGGTCGCGCAGTAGATTTTCAAACAGACACTTACGGTCTGCGCTTCATTTCATTGTATGGAGGCAGACATGGCACAGCAACAGCCACCGCAGCAGCAGGCCGGCGGCGCCCGCGCGCAGGGCAGCTTCGCGCTCGACGACCCGACCCGCGCGCTGATGCAGGATCACAGCTACGTCAGGGAATTGTTCCAGCGCTACCTGAGCACGCAGGATGCACAGGTCAAGCAGAACGCCGGACCGCGTATCTGCGAGGCCTTGCAGATGCACACGTCGCTGGAAGAAGCGGTGTTTTATCCGGCAGCACGACAAGTCGATGCCGCACTGGTCGACAAATGCGGCAGCGACCATCAGGAAGCAGAGCAGCTGATCACGCAACTGCAGGGTATGCAGCCAGGCGAATCGCAGTATGACCAGTTGATGCAGCAGCTGTGTAACGCGATCTATGCGCACATAGAACTGGAGGAGCAGGAATTATTCCCTGCGGTGCGCAATTCGGCGCTGGACCTGCAGGACCTGGCGCTGAGGATGCAGGCATATGAATCCAGCATGAGTGCCACCCAGGCGCGCGAGGGCCAGGCCGGGCAACGCAGCGAGCCCTTGCATTGACGGCCATCAGTCCGCTGGCCTGACACTGATGAGGGGCACGACGGATGGTTAACGGGCATTGCAAGCCCTTCGGCCGGCAATGCCCGTGCGTCATCTGACGCTTCAGGCCTTCAGCCTGAAGCGTTGCCTCACATCGTCTTAATCAGCCTTGACTGCCTCGACTTGTATCGCCAGCTTGATCTCGGGCGAGAAACGCGGCAGACCGATGTTCATGCCGTAATCGCTGCGGTCGAAGCTGCCGTGTGCATCGGCGCCGCAAACTTCACGCTTGAGCATCGGATGCATGATGCACTTGAAGTGCGTCACTTTCAGCGACATAGGCTTGGTCACCCCCAGCATGGTCATCTCGCCGTCGACGCCGACCAGCTTGTCGCCATCGAAACGGAGCGCATTGCTCTTGTAGACGATGGTCGGGAATTTGGCGACGTTGAACATTTCATCGCCACGCGCTTTTTCATTCATTTTCTGGTGGCCGAAGTCGACGCTGGCAGCGTCAATCTGGATCTCGATGCTGCCGCCGGTCTTCGAGCCTCGGTCGAGCACAACCTTGCCGCCGGTCTTGGTGAACTTGCCGCGCCAGAACGACAGGCCCATGTGGTCAGCCTCAAAGCTGGGATAAGTGTGGCCCGGCTCGATGTTGTAGGTCTGTGCAGATGCGGCACATGCGGCGGTGCCAAGCAGCAGCGCCATGAACAAATGCCTCGCCAGGTGCGATGTGGACTTCAGGGTCATGCTGTCTTCCTCTGCTTGCTGATGAACGGGGAATGGTACAGGGCTCAGGGACTACGAAACAAATGCGGCTTACTGGCCGACGATGCGGAAAGTGATCGTCACTTCGTCCGCGACGATACTAGTGTCCTTCCACTCACCATCGCCGATGTTGAATGCCAGTCGCTTGATCGGCAGTTTGCCTTCCAGTTGGGTCAACGCACCCAATTTCCTGATACTGACCGGGAAAGTGACATCGGCTGTCTTGCCCTTGATGGTGAGCTTGCCGCTGACGTCCAGTTTGCCCGGCCCCGAAGCGCGAATGGCCGAGGACACGAAACTGGCCTTCGGGAACTGCGCCGCGTTGAACCATTCCTTCTTCAGCACTTCCTTGTTGTAGTCGGCGTCGCCGAGGTCGAAGCTGGGAATGTCAATCTCGACACTGGTACTGGATTTCTCCGGCTTGGCCGCGTCGTAATCGACCTGAGCCATGAATTTGCGAAAGCTGGCATCCACGCCGACGCCCATCTGCTGGAAGGTGACCGATACGAAGCTCTTGCCCGGATCGACCTTCAGCGGCGCCGCCTGCGCGGCAGCGCCGGCCCATGCCATCGATGCCACGGCGAGCGCCGTTGCGAGCCTGCGTACTGTCACCGCCTGTGCCACTGACTGCATCATTTGCTGGTCCGGAAAGGAAATCAAAACGGTATTGTGCATCCATCCGACAAACGCTGCCATTGTCGGCCTGCAAGGCCGGCTTTGCACAGCATGATGACTGCTGCCGCTGTCCGGGGTCGGACTGGCTTGTCGTGGCTAGAGCACGCGCACCGGATCGGGCAATTCATCCGGATTGGCGCCAGAGGCCGGTAGCTGTTTCCGTAGCAGTGCGCCCAGCGCTGCGAGGGCTTGCACACATCCTGTGCCGCCGTCCGGCCTTGCAAAGCCCGCCTGAAACTGCGCCACCATGGCGTCCCAGTCCGCTTGCGCGATGGCACGCAAGCCGCGGTCGCTGACGATCTCGACCGCTCGGTCGCCCAGCAGCACATAGACCAGCACGCCGCTGTTGTGCTCGGTGTCCCAGACCCGCGATTGCGCAAAAACGTCGAGCGCGCGCTCGCGTGCGCTCATCCGCTGCCACAACTGCAGCGGCGTCAGCGAGGCCTCGATGACGATGCAGATTTCGCCGAGATGCCCTTGCTCGGCGACAGCCACGGCGTCGGCCATCTGCTTGAGCACGGCCGGCGACAAATGGCGGCGCGCGCCCCAGTAGGCGGCATGGAAATGCCGGCAAAGCCGCTGCAAGCGAGACGCCATGATCACCACCTTCCCGACGCGCCACCGCCGCCAAAGCCACCGCCGCCGCCGCTGAAACCACCGCCACTGCCGTCACCCCATCCACCCGGCGGGCCATGGCCCCATCCGGGTGGTCCGTAACCGCCGTAATGGCCGCGGCCACCCTGCCAGCCACTGCCCATGCGGCCGCCGATCAGGGTAAGAACAAAACCGAACAGCGCAGCCAGCATCGCCAGCAGCACCGTTCCCGACAATAGCCAGGCAGCGATGCCGAGCAGGCCGCCGGCAGCAAACGCACCCTTCGCACGCCCGAGCAGCGCGCGCAGGATGCCGCCCACCATCAGCGCCGCAAAGAACACCAGCGGCAACAGGCCCAGCGGGTTCTCCTGTGCAAATGACGGCTCTTGCGGTGCGGGCAAAGGCTCGCCGTCGATGACCTTCAGCATGGCGTCGACGCCGGCGGTGACGCCGCCGCCGAAGTCGCCTGTCTTGAACCGGGGCACGATGATCTCGTCGATGATGCGGCGGGACACCGCATCGTTGAGTACACCTTCGAGACCGTAGCCGACTTCGATGCGCAAGCTGCGCTCATCTTTGGCAATGACCAGGATGGCACCATCGTCGATCTTCTTGCGGCCCAGCTTCCATTGCTCGGCAACGCGTATTGCGAACTGTTCGATGCTCTCCGGCTGCGTCCCGCGTACCACCAGCACCGCGACCTGGCTGCCCTTGCGCTGCTCGAACGCGCGCAATTTCTCTTCCAGTGCCTGCTTCTGCCCCGCATCGAGCAAGCCAGCCTGGTCGACCACTCTCCCACTCAGGGGCGGTACCGGCTGCAAGTCCTGCGCTGTGGCGCCGCCCAGCAACAGCACGAGCAGCAGCCCCAGACCGGCCTGCAGGGAAGACCGCAGTGTCGGCAACAGGCGAAGCAATGATGGCATGTCAGTCCGCCGCTTGGTGCCGGTTCACCGCGAACGTTGTGCGGTTCATCTTATTTGCCCGGTGCTGCGGGGGTTGCGGGTGCATTGGATGTATTGGGAGCCTTGGCGGCAGGAGCACCGAAGTCCACCGCCGGCGCCGTCGAGATCGCCTTCTCGTTATCGACCGTGAAGTTGGGCTTGACGGCAAAACCGAACACCATGGCGGTCAGGTTGGTCGGGAATGAGCGTGCGGTGACGTTGTAATCCTGCACGGCCTTGATGTAGCGGTTGCGGGCGACGGTAATGCGATTTTCGGTGCCTTCGAGCTGGGCCTGCAGGTCACGGAAACCGGCATCGGCCTTGAGCTGGGGATAGTTCTCCGACACCGCCAGCAGACGCGACAAGGCGCCGGACAACTGGCCCTGCGCCGACTGGAAGCGCGCGAAGGCTTGCGGGTCGTTCAGCACGTCGGGCGAGACTTGCAGCGAACCCACTTTGGCACGCGCCTCGGTGACCTGGGTCAGCACCTGGCTCTCGTGTGAGGCATAGCCCTTCACTGTGTTCACCAGATTGGGCACCAGATCGGCACGCCGCTGGTACTGGTTGATGACCTCGGACCAACTGGCCTTGACCTGTTCATCATTGCTTTGCAGCGTGTTGTAACCGCAACCGCTGAGCAGTGAGCTCATTAGCATCAGTGTCCATAACCAGAGTCGCTTGTGCATGGTTTCTCCCCGGATCGGTTGTTGGTATCAGTGTTGGTGTCGGTGACGGTGTCGGTGCCTTGCTGTTTGATTCGGTGTTGGTCTGGGTAACGGTACGGGATACCAGTCTGGTTGACAGATGACGGCGCCGGCCGGGATTTCAAGAGCGCAGCACGGGGCGGACGTGAACCAGTCTCCCGGATGCCTGCCTAATTCTCAGTCTGTCAATGATGTTCATGCCTTTTCCGGGAGAGTGCAAATGAATTTCATCATCTGGATCGTCATCGGTGGCATCCTCGGCTGGGTCGCCAGCATGATCATGCGAACCAATGCCCAGCAAGGAATGTTCCTGAATGTGGTGGTCGGCATCATCGGTGCGTTGCTGGGCGGCTGGCTGCTCGCGCCCTTGTTCGGCACCGGCACCATTAACCAGAATGACTTCAGCCTTGGCTCGCTGGTGGTGTCGCTGCTGGGCGCCGTTATCCTGCTGGCGATCGTGAACCTGTTCCGGCGTGGCACGCCGAGGTAGCCAGCTCATGATCACCCTGCCCCGCCAGTTCAGCGCTGGTCGGGGCGGGTCATGGCTTCGGGTCGTACCCAGAGATCGAAATCTGCGGCTGCCATGCCCGACGCTATCGCCGCCTCACGCAAGCTTGTATGTTGTTGGTGGGCCTGTCTGGCGATGGCGGCCGCCTTGTCATAGCCAATATGGGGCACCAGGGCCGTGACCAGCATCAGTGAGCGCGCGACATAATCGGCAATCCGCGTTTCGTTGGCTTCCATGCCCTGCAGGCAGTGAACGTCCAGACTGCGCAGGCCATCGGCCAGCAAGCGCAGGCTCTGCAGGTGCGCGAACGCGATCACTGGCTTGGCGACATTCAGCTCGAAATTGCCGGATGCTGCAGCGATGGTCAGCGTGACATCGTTGCCCATCACCTGACAGCACAGCATCAGTATCGCTTCCGGCTGCGTGGGGTTGACCTTGCCCGGCATGATGGAGCTGCCCGGCTCATTCTCCGGCAATAAGCATTCGCCGAGGCCGGCACGCGGGCCGGAAGCCAGCCAGCGCAGGTCATTGGCGAGCTTGGTCAATGCGCAGGCCAGAACCTTGAGCGCACCATGCGAGGCGACCACCGCCTCATGGCCGGCCAATGCAGCAAATTTATTCGGTGCGCTGCTGAAAGGCAGGCCGCAACGGGTGGCCAGTTCGGCAGCGACGCCCGGGCCGAACTCGGCAGACGTGTTGAGCCCGGTGCCCACTGCCGTGCCGCCTATGGCCAGTTGCAACAGCGCAGGCTGGCTGGCGCAGATCGCTTGTTCGGCCAGTGCCAGCTGTGCGTCATGGCCCGACAGCTCCTGCCCGAGTGTCAGCGGCGTCGCATCCTGCAGGTGAGTGCGGCCCAGCTTGACCAGCGACGCATAACGCGCAGCCTTCGCTTGCAGCGTGCTGCGCACCTGACGCAATGCCGGCAGCAAGGCCTGTTCGACGGCAAGGGCAGCGGCCACATGCATCGCCGTAGGGAAAACATCGTTCGACGATTGTCCGAGGTTGACGTCGTCGTTCGGGTGCAAGCGTCGCTGTGCACCACGTTCGCCTCCCATCAGCTCGGAGCCGCGATTGGCCAGCACTTCATTCATGTTCATGTTGGTCTGCGTACCCGATCCAGTCTGCCAGACCGATAGCGGAAACTCGTCCCACCAGCACCCGGCGATCACCTCGTCGGCGGCCTGCACGATGGCTGCAGCCTTGTCAGCCGGCAGCCGTCCGAGTGCGTGATTGACGACTGCGCATGCACGTTTGACTTGCGCCAGCGCTGACAGCAAAGCAATCGGCATGCGCTCGGTCGAGATCGCAAAATGCTGCAGTGAACGCTGGGTCTGTGCCCCCCACAGGCAATGAGCGGGGACAGCAATGTCGCCGAAGCTGTCGTGCTCCATCCTTTCCATGATTTCCATGACCACCTCCTCTCAGGGCGTCACTACAAGCGCAAGGCAATGCGCAGCGCACTGGGCACAGGCTTGCCGTTGATTTTTCCCGGGGTGAAACGCGCATCGGCAAAGCGTTGTGCCAGTATGGCTTCAAGGTAGTGCGGAAGCGCGCCGGATTCAAATTGCAGATGATCGACGCCGCCTTGCTCGTTGATCAGCAGCACGCCGGTAACTTCCGGCAATGAGGGCATTTCCGGCCCGGCGATGCCCACCGACGCCAGGTCGATCAAGGTGTCAATGTCCTTCAGCAGCACAGGGCGTTCGCTCAATGCTGCTGCAGGCACATACTCAAGCTCTTTCCGGATAGCGACTGCAGGTCCGCCATGACCAGCTGCTGTAGCGTGGTCGGCAGATATCGTCAGGGGCCGGTCTGCCTCGGGAGACAAGAGCGGTGGTATCTGCTGCTCGGTTTCTGAATCGACCAGCCGCGCGTTCAGGAGAGCAGGCGCTGTGGTGTGCGCATCGCCATCACCGGCAGACCGGCGGTAGCCGGGGTGCAGCACGACGACAAACGACAGCAAGGACAGCAACGAGGCCAGCGCCGCACAAGCGAGACGGCGCAGGTTCAGTCGAGTTCGCGCCATGACACTCGCCGCAAACTGCTGGCGCCGGGGGCAGGCGTGTCGCCGGGCAAGGCGGTGAGATTGCCGGTCTCATCGGTCAGCAAGGCTGTGGTACGCCCGTCCAGCCAGATCGTCTTCGCGCCGCTGACCAGCCCCGGGTTCTCCAGCCGACGCGCGAAGCGGATTCCGCCATCGACCGGCACATAGGAACCGCTGAAGAGATCGAACTGGTAGATCCAGGCTTGCGCATGCGGCTGGCAAGGCGCGCTGTCAGGCACATTGCCAATTACGCGCAGCACACCGAGTTGCTGTTCGGGGTCGATGGTCACACGCTCGCCGGAATCCGGCGTGGCATCGAGATTCAGGTACCAGCCATCGCTTTGCGTCCAGTCGACTGGATGGGTGCTGATGGTGCGCTGCCCTGTACCCGTCTGCGTTAGCTGTTGCCTGACCATGCGGGGCGATTCCTGTAGCCGCCCCAGGCCTTGCTGCCCGAGGTCATCGCGGAAGGTGTAGATCGATTGCACGGAAGTGTCGGCCATGTCGGCGCTGCCAAGCAATTTGCCAGTGCCGATCGTGACCAGCGATATCTGCCGGTTGCCGATACGTTGCAGGCTCAGCTCGGGACGCGTCGTGACTGGCTGTGCGCGTCCGTCATAGTCGAGGCTGGCCAGTCGTATCGACGCACCACCATCAAGGTCGAAGCGCCATACATTGCCCAGCAAGTCACCGCCGTATAAGCGCGCAGCGGTATTGTCGAGCGCACTATCTATCCATGCATTCAGTTGTGCGAGCCCGGCCGGTGCCGACGTACTACCGGCGCCAGTGTCGAGGCGCGACAGCACGTTGCCGGTCCATGCATCCAGCACGAACAGCATGCCGCGTCCGTTGCCCGGGTTGACATTCGCATAGCCTGACGCAATCACGACCACCCAGCGCCCGTCACGGCGCTTGGTGATGATGGGCTGCCCCATCGCCAGGCCGAGGTTGACGTCGCGGCTGACATCGAATTGCCACAGCAGTGCGGGCCTGTCGGGTTGCGTCACATCGATGGCGTAGTAGGCGCGTCCTCCGGCGCCGAGGCTCCCGACAAGCAGCGTTCGCCATGCCGACGCCGCACAGCCGGCCGCAGGCGCACTCGGACAGATGTCACCGGCGACCGGTGAGCCATCATGCAGATAACGAAAATCATTCGACCAGCGGTTATCGGCGATACGCCATAACTCGGGTAGTACGGCTGACGGCACAAAGGCCCAACGCTCCTGTCCGGTCTGTGCATCGAACGCATGCAACATGCCGTCATTGGCAGGCAGGTAGACCATGCGGCGTCGGCCTGATGCGACCACGTCGCGGAATTCACCGTAATGCTCATCGGCATAGCGGAAAGGCGGCTGGCCTACATACAGCGGCGACGCATTGACTGCGGCGCCCATCAGGTGCTCACGCGGCCTGAACAGCCGCAACGCATGCTCGGGCCGGTCTTCGCTGCCACGCTGTCCACGCAGATAGTCCACCAACCGCCGACCGCCGGCCTGCGCTTGCTGTGCTGCGTCCATCGTCACGCATTGCGAGAGGCGGCGCGTGCCCGTATCCGGGCACAGGCCAGTGAATGCGGCCTGTTCGCCGGCATCCATGAGGCTCCATCGGAATTCCTTGAAACCGTCCGCACTGGTGGCCGATGGCATCAGCAGCAGGCGCGTGTCACTGTCATCAGTGGCCCGAAGGTCGAGCAAGCCGGATGCGGACCAGACGGACTGCAAGCTCAGGTTGCCATCCGATACGGCAATACGTTGCGCGTTGAGGTCACCATCCCAGAACACGGTGCGGTAGCGTGCTGCATACAGCAAATCGTCGCCCGGCACGGTTTGCTGGCTGCTGGCTGCGACGGAAGATGCGGCACCGGCGCTGGCGCGGATCTTGGTCATGGCCGAACCCAGCGCGCGCGCCATGCCTTCCGGGTTGCGCGCGCTGAAATAGCGGCCGCCGCCATTGACAGCCGCATGCCACAGATCGTCGATGCGTTCCCCGGCGAAGCGCAAAATGGGATCCGGCCAGTCCAGCCTGCCGTCGATGATGGCGCGGAAATCGCCATCGACGGCCGTATCGTAATCATCGCGGTAGCGCAGCGTGCCATTGGCACCGAGGCCGAGCGTGTAGGTCGTCATGTGCTGGTGTCGACCGCCCCCTTGTTCCGTCGTCACGGGCACATTGTTCGTGCACAGGTCGACACCCGTGCCACAGTTGCCGAAGGCGGGCTGCCGCAGGTCTGTATTGGCGTAATACGCTGCCACATCGGCCAGCGTATTCACGCGAGGCTGGCGGCCGGATGGCGCAGAAAAATCGGACACGCTGACCGGCAGCGAGCCGACGACATCGACCAGCGGCTTGCCGCCCAGCCGGCCAGCCGATGCGGGCGCAATGATGGTCACCACATTGGCTTCCGCATACGCCAGGTAGCCACCCATCGTGATGACGCTGGCCAGCCTCGCTGCGAGCTCCGATGCATCAGCAGACGCATTGCCTGCAGATGAATGCAATATGCCGATAGGCCTGGCCATGATCGGCACACCGGCCACGCTGATGCTGTTGAACAGCGTGAAGCCAGGGGGAATGGCATTGTTGGTCGTGGCGATTGTCAGCGTCGCAACGCGTACATCATCGATGGCTTTGCCATCGAACATCGGGCGCGGCAATGCATGATCCTGGTCGCCAACCTCGTCGCGGCCATCCAGTGTGCGCGGTCCATAGCTCGCGTCTTCACCTGCGACATTCCAGTAGCCATCGGTCGACAACAACGCGAAGTTCTGCTGGCACGAATAGCGTACCGGATCATCGGCGTCACGCAGCAGCTTGCCTGCATACAGCTGGCCTGCCTTGGCCAGCGCTCCACGCAAAGGTGTGCTACTGACAGGTACGACGGCATACAGCTTGTCGTAGAAGGCCCGCCGCTGGGATTCATCAAAATCACGCACCGGCAGGAAGCCGGGCCGATTGATATCGACGCTGGTCTCACTGGTGGTCGAATAGCCGATACGTATCCGTGTATCGAATTGCGAAAAGGCGCGGCCGATGCTGGTTTTCATCATCAGCATCCGGGTGCGGTAGTAACTGAACCAGTTGGCAAAATTCTGGCGCTCGTCGCTGCCATTCGGCCCCGATGCCGCACCGACGATCACCTTGCGCCAGTGGCTGGCACCTGCGGTACCGGGGTCGATGGC
Organism: uncultured Bifidobacterium sp.; assembly: GCA_964497485.1. Classification (GTDB taxonomy): domain Bacteria; phylum Pseudomonadota; class Gammaproteobacteria; order Burkholderiales; family Burkholderiaceae_D; genus Pernthalerella. The sequence goes on along the minus strand of CAZCDW010000010.1, from coordinate 10,591 downwards.
GCTGTCCTTGCAATGGTCGCTGCTGCTGTTGTCGCCCAGGCGATCCGGCAGGTTGCCGGTGTAGACGAGGTAATAGGCCGCGCCCGGCAGGTTGGATAGCCCCTGCCCCTGGCCTGCCGTACAGTTGCCGGCATCGGACCAGCAGTCAGAGGTGTAGCGGATGTTCGTCGTAGATGCCGGCACGGCGGGACTCGAGCTGGCGCTGCGCCAAGGCATGAATCCGGTCTGGAGATCGATACGGACCGAGGCTGTCTGAAAGCCGTCATACAAGGCGGCGTTGAAATTCTGCTGTGGATAAGCTTGGCCTGTACTGTCGACCGGCACCGGATAAGTGATCGCCGGGTTGTAGTAAATCTTGTTGCAGGCACTGCTGCGGTAGCCGGCAGCATTTTCGTAGCCATGGGCAACGACCTCGTCGCCGAGATAGCTCCATTGCATACTGCCCGAATCATCAAGGATGAAATAGAGATTGGGCTTGACGGCCGAGGCGGCAATGAAACGCAGCGGTGCGGTAGCGATGCCTGTCGGATTGGACTGCGCGAGCGAATATGGCGTCCAGCACGAGAACAACGATAGCAGCGACAGCAAGCACATGACCCGGCGTGCCAGCGACGCCATGATCATCCATGGCGGAAAACCGCATGACCACACCGAGCGACACCTGTCAGTGAGCGCGCGACTCATTGCAGGCCTCTCACAGATGCACCAACACTTGCGTGAATACCGTCGTATTGCGTGGCCCACGCACACGCGTCGTCACCCGGTAGTAAACGCGCTCGCCCGGCAGCAAGCGCAGCGGTACGCCATAGCCCAATTGGCCGCGACTGCCACCACCCCCTTGCGCTGGTTGCCACGACAGACAGCTATTGCCGCCGGCTTGGGAATTGCCAGGCTGGCTGCACATCCGATGGATAGCAAAACGAATGCGGTTACCTGCTGCATCGGGTGGCAATTCGGGCGCAGCGGATACGCAGCGCATCACGCCACGCCCTGCACAACGGTCGTCATCCCAGTCGATCCCGACCGTCATGCCCGTGGCAGCCGCCGCCCCGGTGACCTGCAAGCCTTCGGGAATGCTCGCGTAATAGCCCAGCATCGGCTGGTCTGACAGCAAGGACAAGGAAGCCGCCGAGGATTGTGCCGTCAACCAGGTGATGGCCGCTTCGGTGCCGGCATCGGCGCCCATCACTGCCGATTCGCGAAACGCAGCATTCCCGGCCAATAGCAAATCGGTGCCGACCATGCGCGCCAGCGCCAGTGCCGCCACGCTCATGGCCACCATCATCATCAGTGCCACAACCAGACTCGCACCGCATGACCGACGGGTAATCGCGACCGACGACGAGCTCATGCATCGCTCCAAAGCAGGTTGCGCAGCGGTACCTCGGCATCGATCACTCGGTAGCGGTAGCAATTCGCACTGACTGATGTACCGATCGACAAGTTGATCGGCCCCAGTTGCCCCGTTATCGGATCACCGGCCAGCCAGGTCGGCGCCATCGTGTCGCAAGCGCCCTCCTTGCGCTGAGCGCTGCGCATCACGATCGCGATATGCACTGCCAGCAGGCGCTGCCAGTCAGCGGTGTTGCCGACGGCGCCATTACCATCGGCATCGATGATGTCATCGCTCCACCAGGTGACGGCGGGGGCGGCCTGCGTACCGGGACGGGTGTCAAAGCCGTACTGCGCCTGCAGGTTGACGATGCCGCTGGCGATGGCGCTCGATGACCATTTGCCGCTGGCGATGTCGAATTGTGCTTGCTGAAGGCTGGCGTCGGTACCGACCGCATAACGCAAGCGATGCAGCGATCCGAGATTGACCACTGCGCTACCCGTGGCATAGCCACCTGCCGGCACGGCCTGGTCAGGCAAGCTGGCGGGCTCGATCCGATACGCACCGATCGGTATGGCCTGCGCCTGAACCAACAGACAGCGCGCCGTGCCTGCTTGCTGCAGCATCAGCCAGTCACCGGGAAGCACACCGAAAGTGCTGTCGACATTGATGACCGCATTACCTTGCGCGTAGGTCGCTATCAGGCGCGCTGCCGGCACGGACTGCGGCTTGCCACTGGCGAGCAGCTCGATCGTGTCGGGCGCGCCGGCTGCGCCGTTGATGATGGTGACTGCCTGCAGGGGCAGCACAGGGCCGAGCGTGACACCGCTTGCGCGGGTAAGGTCACAGCGCAAGGCATCCGGCGGCCCGAGGCCATTGCCAGCCATACGCAGTTCACGCTGCAGCGACTGTATCGCCAGCATTCCATCGATGTTGGCTTCGGCCATGCCAGCGACAGATTTGCGACGCGCATCAAACAACACACCGACCTTCAGCACAACCGCCATCACGATCAGGCCCACCGCAAGGCCTACCATCATCTCGGCAAGACTGGCTCCGCACATCTTCCGGAAAACATACCGCCGATGATGGGCGGCACATTTGTCGATTCGCTGGCAACGAAGGGGGCAGGCTTCGGCCCGATTGCCGGCGTAGCAGACCGTGTCCATCGCAAGATCGCCGCACATCGTCAATCGCTTATCACGGCCTGCACCTGCATTTGGTGCGGACCGCGATCGGAGGGCGCCCGCCACTGCAGCGTGATGTTGACCGTACGCTTTGCATCGATGCTCACCACAGGCTGAAGCGCCGGAGCATCGGTACCCGGCAGGGTCGCCTGCACCTTGCGCTTCCACGCCTGGTACTCTTCAGCTTGGGGATCGCCGAAGCGTGTCTGTAATGCGGATAGCGAACGATCACCAGTCCACATGCGAGCCACCAGTGATGAGGCCAGCTGGCTCGCCTGATTGCGGTACTGCGCATTGGCGGATTCGACCAGCGTGGATGACAGTAGTCGCAGCAAAGCCAGCATGCCTAACGAGAACATCAGCAAGGCCAGCAGCGCATCGAGCAGCGAGCCGCCGCGCCACCTGGCCTTGTTCGCGTTGGAGGCCAGGGCCGGGTGGGTAGAGACACACATCAGCTGCATGACATGGCCCCACCCGCTGCAATCAACGGGTCGCACAATCTGACCATTCCATTCGCGCTGAGCAAGATCACAAGCCGACGCACAGCATCTGTGCCGTCGGCGGCATGCGTCACATCGATGCGATTGATCTCGCCACCGCTACTGATCGCCGGCGCGGCTCCCATCGCATTGAAGGTCACTTGCGCAGGCAAGCCCATGCCCGCTGTCAACGGCTTTGACAGCGTAGATGCAGCAGCGCCTGTGCTTGCTCCCCAGCGCGCGCGGTTTCCGGGCGGTGTCGCGACTTGGCGTAGTTGAGGCGGGCAACTGGCAGTGATCGTGACACAGCCCGCGGTCCATACGGCATGCCCTTGTGCGTCACCCACGCTAATGCGCACTTCCTGGTTACGGGCCAGTGCTTCGGCACGAGCCCCTTGCAGCGCAGCGACCAGATCACTGGCGCTGTTGCGGACGTCGGTGGCATACATCCAGTTCGCAAGGGACGGCATGCCGATGGAAAAAACGATCGCAGTGATGGATAGCGTGATCAGCATTTCGACCAGGCTCATCGCATCGCATCGAATGAGCATCGCTCTTGCGGCAGCAGGACGGGAACGGATCAGCATCCGGCCCTCCTCTTCTCTACCCAGCAATTGGCGGGCGCATTGCCCCAGTCATCGGGCAATGATGTTGTGCGCTGTGTACCGAGGTGATCCAGCGTATAGCCAAAGCCCGCCATCGAACCACTGACACGGCCAACCGCAGTGAGCAGGAATGACTGTCCATCCAATGGCACGGTGCAGTCGAAAGTGAATTGCTCCGGCTGAGGCAAGGTCACGCCGCAGCTTGCGCTGGCGTTCGCATAGCTGCGGTGGTCCTGGTAGTACTGCTCGAGGCGCATGCCGGTCAGCAGCAGGCCGCTGGTCGCTTCCGGTATGCGCGAGCGCATCACATGATCACGATAAGTCGGTATGGTAAAGACGGCAAGCAAGGTGGCGATGGCCAAGGCGATCATCAATTCGATCAGGCTGAATCCGGAAAAGCTGCGCATGACCTCTCCCCGCGATGTAGCGGTGAAGCGGCAGGCAGCTGGACATTCAGACGGCATGGCTGGCGATCACGCAGGTTCTGGCAATGCCAGAGCTTGCGCTTGCTGCAGCAATACGGAGTTATTGTTATTGCCGGCGCTAACAATTCAGTTGGTGGGTCTGATCACCGGTAAATTGTTCGCAGAAGATTGAGAGACAGTCAGCAGCGCGACCGGCGGTACCGGATGTCAGAAAGCAGGCAGGCAGCAACCGGGTGCTGCGCAAGAAGTGTTAGAAGTGGAATGCGACGGGGAGTGCTACGGCGCTTCAGCCGCAGCCGATAAACTGCCGACGAAGAACCGACCAAGAGCCTAAATACAGCCGCCCGACAGGTTCAGGCGACTTCGAGTTCTTCCTGCTCGAAGCGGCAGGCTTCGATCACGCGCAGATCGTTGTCGCGCGCGAAGTCACGCAGGAACAAGTAGGCGAGGGGTTCGAGGTCATGGATGCGCGCATCGACCAGGACTGAGCGTACGCCGTCGACCAGGCCCGGCTTCACATAGGGCGAATAGCGCAGGTGACGATCGAAGCCGGGTTCGGCATCGGGATGGAAGCGGCTCATGATGCCGCACAGGCGATCGGCCCAGTCGCTGGGACGGAACTGGCGGCCGGCAGTGGTCAGACCCTGAATGATGAAATCGGTAGCAGTGATCGTCGATTCAATGTTCGGGGTTGCCATCTCTGCGGTACTTTCCTTGAGCCTTGTCGGGGGAATCCGCAGGAATTCTGCGGCAGCGCAACATCAGTCGCCATGATACCGGAGGCAGTGGTCATACCTCAAGGAGAAGTAAGAAACTCAAGCAAAATGGTCGGAAATAACAGGGGTTTTGCGGCTGTTTAACCCAGCCAGTGGGCGACCGACACCATCAACAGTAGCAAAATCCACAACAAAAGCGCGCGCCAGATCAATCCCACGGTGCTTTGCAGCGAACGTACCGACGGCTCATCGCCGGGCAGGATGTCGATGTCGGCACCCGGCTCGAGCACGGTGACGTCGACATTGGGCAGGTCGGGCGCGTACTCGGCCGGCGTGCCCAGGCGCACCCCCATCGCGCCACCCCCGGCCGACAGAATGATGCCGACTGATTCATCGCGCCAGCGGCGCGCGAAATTGCGCCACGCATAGACAGCATCCTCGAAGTTGCCGACGATGGCGAATGCGATCGCCGTCAATCGCGACGGCACCCAGTCGATGTAGTAGAAGGCCCGCGCCGCGAAGCGGCCGAAGCCCTCCTGCCGCAGGTGCTCGGGCTCGTTCCACGCGCGTGCGAGATATTCGGCCACGCGATACAGCACGGCACCCGCCGGTCCGAACGGCATCAGCAGCCAGAAAAAGACGCCAAACACATGGCGATGCGTGGTGACGAGCGCATTCTCGACAGCCAACCGAGCAACGTCTCTTGCCTCCATGTCGGCTGTGTCGACCTTGGTCCATTCGGCCAGCAGGCGACGCGCTTCCGCCAGATCGGCGCCATTCAGTGCGAGCTGTATCGACGTGAAGTAGTGACTGTAGTGGCGAAAGCCCAGCGTCAGGTAGACGATCACGATCGACCACGCCAGCTGCGCAATCGGACCCAGCATCGCCAGCAGCCAGTAAATCAGCAGCGTCGGCATGAACAGCACGGACATCATCACCAGCCATGCGAGGCGGCCATGCTCGGGACGGCCAGCGTTGAAGCTGTGCTCGATGCGGGCGGCGAAAACGACGATCCAGCGGTAGAGCGCGTTGTCTTTGCGAAGCGGGCGGAACTGCTCGATCAGCAGGACGACCAGGATCGGGAACAGAGTCATGAAAGGCGGGTGAAGGCTGGGATGTCAGGAATTGTTTCGTAAGATAACGCAGCAAGTGCCGCGAATCAAACCCTCGACGGCAAGCACCTAGGTGCCCGTGTTCCCGGCGCGCAGGAAGTGGTACAGATTACGAAGCATGGCCGCGGTGGCACCCCAGATGAAATAATCCTGCCAGGGCATCGCATAGAAGCTGCGCCGGCCCGGGCGATTCGGGAATTCGGCGCTGCGCAGCTGGTGGTTGGATCCATCCATCAGGAAGTCCAGCGGTACCTCGAAAATCTCGGCGACCTCGAATTCATCGGCGGCCAGCTCGAAGGGCGGATGTACCAGCGCAACGACCGGGGTCACCCTGAACCCGGTGCCGGTCTGGTAGTCGGGCAAGCTGCCGATCACTTCGATATGGTGTCGCGCCAGGCCGATCTCTTCCTCGGTCTCGCGCAGCGCGGTGGCGATCGCGTCTTCATCTCCCGGATCGACCCGCCCGCCGGGAAAGCTGATCTGGCCCGCATGGTCATGCAAGTGTGCGGTGCGCATCGTCAGCAGCATGCGCAAGCCTTCTTCGCGTACGACCAGCGGCACCAGCACGGCGGCCGGTACCGGATCGCGTCCGGAAAAATTCTTCTCTTCCTCATCGCCGAACTCGGGGGTCCAGTCGATCGGCGAGCTAAATCGCTCCCGCAGCCAGTCGGGCACCAGCTGCGACGGCGGCACCGGTGCTTCGCCGGCGAGTGCATCAATCTGCGCGACAGTGGGGTCGATGATCCTGGGCTTCATGCGGCGTGCTTCAGTGAACGAAAAAGAAAAGGGCACCCGCAGGTGCCCTTTTTCCTTGCGAGTCGCGAGGATTACTCCGCAGCGGCCGCCGTACGACGGGTCGGCAGCTTTTCGCGGATACGTGCGGACTTGCCCGAACGCTCACGCAGGTAGTACAGCTTGGCGCGACGGACGTCACCGCGGCGCTTCACTTCGATCGACGCGATCAGCGGCGAGTACAGCTGGAAGGTACGCTCGACGCCCTCGCCCGACGAGATCTTGCGGACGATGAAGTTCGAGTTCAGGCCACGGTTGCGGCGCGAGATCACGACACCTTCATACGCCTGCACGCGCTTGCGGTTGCCTTCAACCACGTTCACGTTGACGATCACGGTGTCGCCCGGTGCGAATTCCGGGATGTTCTTGCCGAGGCGGGCAATTTCTTCCTGCTCGAGTTGCTGGATCAGATCCATGTCTTTTCTCCTGAACCATCTTGCCGGCGCTGTCTTTGCGTTGTGCCCGGTAGAGGATGGGGTTAACAAAATCAGGCGATGCCTGAACTTACTGCCTTGCTGCTGCCATTACTGCGGTACTGCTTGACTTGCCTGCGACTGCTTATTCTTGCCGATACTTCCTCAGCAAGGCTTCATCCGCCTTACTGAGTAAACCTTCGCTGCGCGCCTGGTCCAGCAATTCGGGCCGCTTGTTCAGCGTGGCCCTCAATGCCTGTTCGCGTCGCCATTTGGCGATCTCGCCATGGTGACCGCCAAGCAGCACGGCGGGTACCGCTTCGCCTTCGTACACTTCGGGCCGCGTGTAATGCGGGCAATCGAGCAAGCCGTTGACGAAACTGTCTTCGACTGCCGATGCATCGTCATTCAACACACCGGGCAGCAAACGAATCACTGCATCCATCAGCGCCATCGCCGGCAATTCGCCGCCGGACAGCACGAAATCGCCAAGGCTGATTTCTTCATCGACGCAGCGATCAATCAGCCGCTGGTCAACCGCTTCATACCTTCCGCACAACAACACCAGCCCGGGTTCTGCAGCCAGTTGAACCACCTTGCGATGATCCAGCGGCGCGCCCTGTGGCGACAGGTAAACTGTGCGCGGCTTGGGCAAACCAGCTTCCTGCTGCCTCGCTTTGGCCGAGGTGATCGCAGCTTCCAGTGGTGCCGCCATCATTACCATCCCGGGGCCACCGCCATATGGGCGGTCATCCACGGTACGGTGGTTATCGCTGGTGAAATCACGCGGATTCCATAGCTTGAGACCCACCTTCTGCTGCTCGAATGCGCGCCGCGTAATGCCGGATGCGGTCAGCGCCGTAAACATCTCAGGGAACAGCGTGATCACGTCGAACTGCATCGCTCTCCCCTGCTGCGGGACTTCCACCCCTTCGGATCCGGCGCGATCAGTAATCGCGTTCCCAATCCACTTTGATCTTCTTGCCCGCCATGTCGACCTCGGTGACGAAGCGATCGACGAACGGTATCAACAGTTCCTGTACCTTGTCCGTACCTTGCACAGGAGGCTCGACCCTGAGGATAGGATGAGCGCCGTTGTCGATCAATCCGACGACCGTACCAAGCGCGTCACCGCGCAGGTTTTCGACTGCATGACCGATCAGGTCGACCCAGTAATACTCGTTGTCATCGAGCGGCGGAAAATGCGCCCGGCGGATCTGCACGGTCGCGCCTTTCAGCATTTCGGCGGCATTCCGGTCGGGCACGCCAACCAGCTGGGCGACGATGTCTTCGCCCTGGGTGCGCACATGCATCACGTCCACATCCTGCAGCGCCGGCTTGTCCAGCCACCAGGTCTTCGCAGTCAGCAATGCACCTGCTTCGGAAGAATACGGCCTGAGCCGGATCCATCCATGGATGCCGTAAGCGCCCGTTACATGCGCCACCAGCACCAAGTCATCGGGAACCGGAATTCCCGGGGTACTGCTTACCGCCAAATCAGGCTGCTTTCTTGGCGTTGGCCTTGACCAGACGCTCGACGGTCGGCGACAGCTGCGCGCCCACGCCGGTCCAGTAGCTCAGGCGGTCTTCCTTGACGCTGAAGCCTTGTGCCTGGCCAGCAGCGATCGGGTTGTAGAAGCCGATGCGCTCGATGAAGCGGCCATCGCGACGGTTACGCGAATCGGTTGCGACGATGTTGTAGAACGGGCGCTTCTTGGCGCCACCACGGGACAGACGAATTACGACCATGATCTTCTCGAAAAAAAGGGGTACGGACGGGGAAAAGTCCGCGATTATACCGGTTTTCCCCTACTGGCAACAAGCGCCGGGATGGACCGACGCACAGGTTTGCACGGATTTCCACGCTGCGGCACACTGGAAGCTGCAGAAAAATTGCCGGCGAGGTATAAATCCGGCAACTTTGACGACCTCAATTCCGGCCGTTTCTGGCGGCCATGTTAGCGATTTTGCCATTTTTTTCCATGCCTACTCCCAGCGACACCGCCCCGCCCCTGCCGATGAATACCTCGCACAAGAACAAGACCTTCACCGCCTTCTTGTCGTTTTTGCTGGGCATGCTGGGCGTGCACCGCTTCTATTTGCATGGTGTCGGCGACCGCTGGGGTTGGCTGCATGCGGCCAGCTTGCCAGCCACCGCAGCGATCATGGCCACCGACCCGAGTCGGCCACTGCTGATCAACGCAATCCCGCTGGTGATATCGATGCTGGTTGCGAGCATCGAGACCTTCGTGATCGGCTTGATGCCGGACGAGAAATGGGACGCGACCTACAACGCGGAGTCCGGCGTGCAATCGAACAGCCAATGGTTCGTCGCCGCGTTGATGGTGGCCAACCTGTTCTACGGCGCGACGCTGCTGCTGACCGTGATCGCGCGAGCTTTCGATTTGTGGCTGACCGGTGGCGCTTACGGCTGAAGCTCGGCATCTGCACCCCATGAAAAACGGCCGGGTCTCCCCGGCCGTTTGTTTTGCCACATCGCGCTTTACGCCGATCAGAACTGATCTTCCGTGAGTGCCAGCACTCCGCTACTGCCATCGACGATGGCCGTTTTGGCGGCCACAGCCTGCGGCAGCTGATGATCCGCAAAATAGCGCGCGGTCGCGATCTTGGCCTTGTAGAAGGCTGCATCGCCATCGCCGGCCTTCAGCTTCTCAGTCGCCGCCAGCGCAGCGCGCGCCATCTGCCAGCCGCCGAATACTATGCCTGCCGTCTTCAGGTAGGGCACGCTGCCGGCAAACGCTGCCTTGATGTCGCTCTTGGCCGTTGCGGCGATGTAATCGACTACCTGCTCGAGCGCGCTGCTGGCTTCCGACAGGCGCTTGCCGATTGCGGCCAGTTCATCCGAGCCGGCTGCTTTCAGCGCTGCTTCCGTCGCACGCACCTGCGCGATGATCTGCTTGGCCAAAGCGCCACCGTCGCGCACGGTCTTGCGGCCGATCAGGTCATTGGCCTGAATCGCGGTCGTACCTTCGTAAATGGTCAGGATGCGGGCATCACGATAGTACTGCGCAGCGCCGGTCTCTTCGATGAAGCCCATGCCACCGTGCACCTGCACGCCGGTGGAGGCGACATCGATCGACAGCTCGGTCGACCAGCCCTTGACGATGGGCACCATAAATTCATAGAAGGCCTGGTTCGCCTTGCGGGTCGCCTCATCGGCATGATGATGGGCAGCGTCATGTGCAGCAGCAGCCACATAGGCGAGCGCGCGAGCGGCCTCGGTCTGTGCGCGCATGCTCATCAGCATCCGCTTGACGTCCGGGTGATGAATGATCGGCTTGGCCACACCGGATTTATCACCAATTGGCGCGCCCTGGATACGTTCACGCGCATAGGCCAGTGCATGCTGGTAGGCGCGTTCGGAAACACCAACGCCTTCCAGACCGACGTTAAGACGGGCATGGTTCATCATCGTGAACATATACCCCAGACCCTTATTGGCTTCGCCGACCAGATAACCGATCGCACCCTCTTTCTCACCAAAGGACATGACCGCAGTCGCGCTGCC
>CAZCDW010000009.1:27549-30878 GCA_964497485.1 uncultured Bifidobacterium sp. | reverse complement strand
GGCGTGATGATGGGCCGCTTCGTCAGTAACGCTGGCTGGAAGGTCAGCGTGATCGATGCAGGCTCGGCGACGAATTCGTACAAGGTACTGTCCACCCGTCCGGGCGGACGCTACCAGAGCCAGTATTTCGAAGTGCGCGTGCAGGACAAGGGCGACAAGAAGCCCTTCGTATTAGTCGCGGCCGAAGTACTGCACGGCACCTGCACGCAGTAAGCGCTCCATTTCCTGCCCGGCGAGCTGTCGCCACTTCAGTTATACTTTGCGCCTCAATGACCGCGCGCGTGCCGTGGGTCCCTGCCTGTAGTAAATCCCGAAACCGCTGAATAAAAGGAAACCAGCCATGTCCTGGATGGACTCGCTCGACCACGTCATCTCGCATCAACTCGATGCCCTCGCACCGGAAACCGACCAGAACGCGCGCTTCCCGCGCCCTGTGATCGACTCACTGGCCAAGGCCGGCCTGCTCGGCCTGGTCAGCAGCAAGGAGGTCGGCGGCCTTGGCCTTGGTCTGGCCGAAGCCAGCCAGGTGGTATCGAAACTCGCGCAGACCTGCCCGTCCACCGCGATGATCGTCTGCATGCACTATTGCGCCGTCGCGGTGCTGGAGCAGTTCGGCCCGGAGAACGTACGCCGCGACATCGCCGCCGGCAAGCACCTGACCACATTGGCGTTTTCGGAAGCCGAATCGCGCAGCCACTTCTGGGCACCGGCCAGTACCGCGACCCAGGTCGGCGATGACGTGCTATTGGATGCGCGCAAGAGCTGGATCACGTCCGCGTTTGAAGCCGATTCCTATGTGTGGTCATCCAAGCCGCTGGCAACCGAAGGTGCGAGCAGCATCTGGCTGGTCGATGCGAAGGCCACCGGCCTGACGCTGGCCGCACCATTCAATGGCCTCGGTATGCGCGGCAATGCATCGTCGCCAGTCACCGCAAACCAGGTGAAGGCCAGCTGCGCCATCGGCGAGGATGGCAAGGGCTTCGACATCATGATGGGCATCGTGCTGCCGTGGTTCAGCGCGCTGAATGCGTCCTGCTCGGTCGGCACCATGGAAGGCAGCCTCGCGCGCGCGATCGCGCATGTCGGTGCCACCCGTCACCAGCATCTGGATACCTCGCTGGCCGACCTGCCGACCATCCGCGCCTACCTTGCGAAAGCGCGCATCAAGACTGACATGGCCAATGCGCTGCTGCAGGACACGCTGGCTGCCATCGGTGGCGGCCGTGCCGACACCATGCTGCGCGTGCTCGAAGTGAAAGCGGCCTGCGCCGAAACGGCACTGGAAGTGACCGATACCGCCATGCGCGTCTGTGGCGGCGCGGCCTTCCGCAAGGAAGTCGGCGTCGAGCGCCTGTTCCGCGATGCGCGCGCTTCGCACGTGATGGCACCGACCACGGACGTGCTGTATGACTTCATCGGCAAGGCCATCACCGGCCTGCCGCTGTTCTGAGCGAGGAATCACGATGAGCAAGCAAGTACTGGTGATGGGCGCGGTCGCCTATGCGCCCAAAGTCGTCACGATCTGGGAAGGCTTCAAGGCCTGGTTCCGTGAGCACGGCCTCGAGTTCGACTTCGTGCTGTACTCCAATTACGAGCGCCAGGTCGAAGACCAGTTCAATGGCACGCTGGATCTCGCATGGAATTCGCCGCTGGCCTGGGTTCGTGCCGAACGTATCGCGAAGGCGAAGGGCGTGCAGGTGTCGGCGGTTGCGATGCGCGATACCGATTGTGACCTGACCTCGGTACTCGTCGTCAGGAATGACAGCGGCATCGCTGCTGTTGACGGCCTGAAGGGCAAGACCATCGGCTTCGGCGCGATCGACTCGCCGCAGGCGACGCTGATCCCGCACGACCATCTGCGCCAGCAAGGGCTGGTGGCCGGCCGCGACTATACTGCGCAGCGCTTCGACGTCCTCGGTGGCAAACACGGCGACCATGTCGGCGGTGAACTCGATGCAGCCAAGGCGCTCGTGGCAGGCAAGATCGATGCCGCGTGGATGATCGACGGTAACCATCTGGCATTCTCGTCGGATGGCACGCTGCCGTCAGGCCAGACCAAAGTGATCTCGCGTACCGCGCCTTTCGACCACTGCAATTTCACGGTCAGCCCGGGCGCACCGCAAGAGCTGATCGCGCGCTTCACCGAACTGCTGCTCGGCATGCGCTGGGATGACCCGGCCGTGCGACCGCTACTGGAACTGGAAGGCCTGCGCCAGTGGAAAGTGGGCCGCACTTCCGGTTATGCTGCGCTCGAACGTGCCGTTGACGATGAAGGTTTCTACGATGCTGCAGGCAGTATCACCGCACAAAACTATCAATATTGAGTCGCTCGGACTCGATCAGGGCGCGCACCTGCTGATCAGGCGCGCGCTGTCTGCGCTCGAGGTCGGCGAAACCCTGCGCGTGACCGGCAGCGCGCCCGACTGGGATATGCACTTGCTGGCCTGGTGCCGCAGCAATGGCCATGCAGTCACCTTCAACGCTGACCATGCGGATGTCGTGCGCGGTCCTTTCCAGTCGGGTCGCTGGCACGGCGCCGAGCGTCATGGCGCGGCGGACCGACAGGCGCCGCAAGCCGTGGCCGAACATGCCGACGCGAACTGGGGTGTGGCGGCGCGCGGCGCGACGGTCGAGGCCGGCAGCCCCGGCTTCGATTTCCGATTCAGCGAAAAATCCGAGATCTGGGCCGAGACTGCGGCAGACCTGTACCAGCAGGCGCTGGCCGGGCAATGGGACCCGGCGACGGCAGTCGACTGGCAGGCCATGACCGATCTGCCGGACGAGATCGAAGATGCAGTGGTGCAGGTGATGACCTACCTGATCGAGAATGAGAACGCCGCGCTGCTGGTGCCGGCACGTCATCTCGGCCATGTACATCCGCACTTCCGCGAGGTGATGCAACTGCTGGCGATACAGTGCGCGGACGAAGCGCGCCATGTGGAGGTGTTTACGCGCCGCGCAACACTCAGGCGCAACAATCCCGCCTTGTCGGGTGCGGGCGGTCAGGCTTCCTTGAAGACGCTGTTCGAGGCGGGTGATTTTTCCAGCAGCGCCTTCCTGCTGTCGGTGCTGGGCGAAGGCAGCTTCGTCAACCTGCTGAATTTCCTGCACCAGTTCGCACCGGACCCGGTGACGTCACAGATTGCGCGGCTGGTCGCACGCGACGAGGCGCGTCATGTCGCGTTCGGCATGGCGCACCTCGAGTATCGGCTGTCACAGGACCCAGGCTATATCGCATCGCTGCGCGCGGCGGTCGAGCAGCGCTACGACGTGCTGGCATCCAGCGCCGGGCTGAATGAAGAAGTGTTCGATGCGCTGATCCTGCTGGC
>CAZCDW010000009.1:5788-27449 GCA_964497485.1 uncultured Bifidobacterium sp. | reverse complement strand
GGCATGCGCAGATAGACCAGCAATGACACCGCGATGCAAGCCGTCGCATACCAGTAGAAGCCACTCTCGTAGCCTGCCTGCTTGAAGCTGAGCGCCACCGCATCGACGGTGCCTCCAAAGATCGATACCGTCAGCGCATACGGCACGCCGACGCCGAGTGCGCGCACCGAGGTCGGGAACAGCTCGGCCTTGATGATGCCGGTGATCGAGGTATATCCCGACACGAAAATCCACGCACCACAGATCAGCAGCCAGGCCAGCCAAGGGCTCTTTACCTGCGACAGCGTGGTCAGCAAGGGAACCGTGCACAGCACGCCCAGCACACCGAACCATAACAACAGGGGCTTGCGGCCGATGCGGTCCGACAGCGCGCCGTAGAGCGGTTGCAGCAACAGCGCAACGACGAGGTAGCCGAGCACCACCATCGTCACCTCCGCATCGGTGAGACCGACCGACAACTTCAGGAATTTCTGCATGTAGGTGGTGTAGGTGTAGAAAGCACTGGTGCCGCCTATCGTGATGCCCACCACCAGCAGCAATTCACGCCAGTGTGCGAGCAAGGCCTTCAGGGTGCTGCCGCTGGCGGCGGCAGCGACACGATGAACCGGATCGACGCCCTCAGCTGCCGCCTCACCTGCGCCCGCATGCGCAGCCCGGTAATGGTCGGTCTCATGCATGTCACGCCGCATGAACACCGCATACACCGACAGCGCCGCCCCGATCACGAAGGGGATGCGCCAGCCCCAGGCCTTCAAATCTTCCGGCGTCAGGAACACTTTCTGCAGCAACAGCAGCAGCACGATCGCCATCAACTGGCCGCCGATCAGCGTCGTATACCAGATACCGGAGTAGAAGCCGCGCTGTTTCGGCCCGGCCATCTCGGCAAGGTAGGTCGCGCTGGCGCCGTACTCGCCGCCCTGCGACAGTCCCTGCAGCAGGCGCGCCACCACCAGCAGTACGGTCGCAGCCGCGCCGATGTCGGCATGCGTCGGGCTGCCGGCGATCAGCAGCGAGCCAAAGCACATCAGCAGCACGGACACCATCAGGGAACGACGGCGGCCGTAACGGTCGGCGATCCAGCCAAACAGCACACCACCCAGCGGGCGCACCACAAAGGCGGCGGCAAACACGGCCGCGGCCGACAACTGCTGCGCGCCCGGGTCGGCTGACGGAAAGAAGGCCGGGGCGAAGTACAGCGCAAACGCGGTGTACGCGTACACGTCGTACCACTCGATCAGATTGCCGATCGAGCCGACCAGGATGGCCTTGACGCGATGGCTTGGCGTCGCGCCATCGACGGCAGCGGCAGGTGCATGGGATGCGATCGCGGGCAAAGCTCGGTCGGATGTCGCCTCGGGCGTCATGCTCAGTCTCCGGTGAAATGGGGCAGGGTTCTGTTCCCGTGCTCGCCGCCCATGGCCTGCAGGGTCATCGACAATCCGGCGGCACGATGTTGATTTCGTGGCATCATAAGCCTTAACGCGATCAGGAGACGCGTCGCCCGCCCCGGGCCGATGCCAGGACAACAAAAATGACAGCGATACCTCAGGTACCGAGCACTCCTTCTCGATTCAGCGTGCTGTTCATCTGCATGGGCAATATCTGCCGCAGCCCGACTGCGCACGGCGTGTTCCGTGACCGCGTGCGGCGCGCCGGGCTGGAACAGGTGATTCACGTTGATTCAGCAGGTACGCACAACTACCACCCCGGCGAAGCCCCGGACCGCCGCAGCCAGCGCGCAGCGGCCATGCGTGGTTACGACTTGTCCGACCTGCGCGCGCGCCAGATCTGCGACGATGACTTCGAACGCCACCAGCTGCTGCTGGCGATGGACTGGGACAACCTCGCACTGACCGAGGCGCTCTGCCCGCCGACCCAGCGCCGCAAGCTGCGCCGGCTGACGGAATTCTGCCGCCGCCATGACGCTGCGGTGGTGCCCGATCCCTATTACGGCGGCGATGCCGGCTTCATGCAGGTACTCGACCTGATCGAAGATGCCTGCGACGGCTTGCTCGCGCATGTACAGCAACAGCTGCAACGCAAGAACCAGGACCTCGCAGCGAACGGAGTCCTGCAATGACCAAGTCCAGGCTGATCCTGCTGATCCTGCTGGGCGCGCTCGCCATTGTGGCGATCGCCTATCTGATGGGCGTCGTCACGCTGAACCTGGGCCGGGGCAGCAGCCCGCAATACCAGACACGCGGCACGCTGGATGCGGTGTGCGACGTCATGGTGCAGCGCCCGGTGGACGGGCTCGCGCAGCCCTTCGAAACCAGCAAGCTGACGCTGCCGGTCGTGATCGACCTCGATGAAATGACAGGTGCCTATGCGGGTGAATATGCAATTTCGCTGAACCGCAAGGGCACGCTGCATGTCGATGGTGACAGGCTGCAGATCGTACGGCAGGCAATGTTCAAGCGCTATGGCATCACGATCCAGGGCGAGCATGCGGAGCTGAATCGCAAGACCGGCGAGTTCCGACAGTGGCTGGATCTCGGTAACGACAAGAACCTGTACCTGATGAGTGGCAAGTGCCACCGGCGTGACAATGCGCCGTTCTGATGACGACTTGATTCATCGGGCTTGATCCCTCAATTTTCCAGGCGCTTGCGCAGCAACTGCAGCACGCCGTAGGTGCGCGGCCAATCGTCGCGCACCGTATTGCGCAGGCGGCTCAGCCAGCTGCTGTCGTCGCGATGCAGGACCACTTCCACCTTGTTGAAGCGCATGCTGCGGCGTGATGCATGCGGCCGCACATTCCATTGATAAGGATGGGACGCCGGCACATAGTGCGCCGTGAACGAGCGCCGCGAGCAGCGCGGGTCGGCCGTCGGCAAGCTGCCATGGATGATCTGCGACGACCATAGCAGCACATCGCCCTGCCGCAATACGGGCGCCAGACAATCCAGCGGTCCATTTCGCACGAAGTCCGCCATCCTTTCCTTGTACTCCGGCGAATTCGGGTCGCCCTCCTCGCCCGGTATGCGCATCCGGTGGCTGCGCGGCAGCACGAAGAAGCGGCCTGCCTGAGGGTCGATGTCCTCGGCGGCGACCCAGACACCGATCATGCTGCCCGCATGACCGGAATCGATGTAATGGCCATCGCGATGTGCCCAGGTCGTCTGGTTGCCATCGAAGTACATCGTGTGCACGATGCGCGCCGGTTCGCCGCACAGCACGCGCATCGCGCGCTGTATCGTAGGATGCGTCAGCACATTCAGCCCGGCGCGTCGGAACGCCGCGTATTTGCGCTCGTGCAGGTCCTGCAAGTTCATGATCGGGTATTGCATGAAGCCGGCCGGCGTGTAGACATGACGTTCGAACTTGCCCGATGCATGACGCTCGAAAAAGCCCAGGTGATCGGGCAACACCTCGCGCCGGAAAGCGGCGATACCCGCCTGGCACAGTCGCGGCGTGACCACATTACGCAGCACGATGCAGCCTTCTTCATCAAACCATGCGCGAAAGCGCTCGGGCGTCTCCAGCGCAGGATACGGGTCGGCGACATAGCCGCGCGGCGTATCGAGCACGGTGCTGCGTGGCAGCACCACCGGCATCAGCGTCGATATCGACTGAGGATCTGCCCAGGTCTCGGCATGGTCGGAGGAACGCGCAGGCTCATCGGCCTGTGCCAGTGCATCTTGAGTAGCCATCGGTCGTTGCGTGCCGCAGAAAGTGAAGGGAGGCTGCGAGTCTAGCGAGCGCATCGCGGCCGCCTTTGTGGGCGCACAAGGGCCGCTGCAGCACGCAGCGCGCAAGATCATGCGCGAGCATGATCGCGGTTGCGACTACAATCGCTGCGTGATCCACTCTTCTCCGACGAATGACATGAACGCTACGCGCCCGCAGGACAGGCCGCTGGTGGTCGCGCTGTCCGGTACGCTGGCGCTGGCGATCGCGATGGGCATCGGTCGTTTCGCGTTCACGCCATTGATGCCGATGATGCTGCATGACGGCCTGCTCGACATCACGGCCGCCAGCTGGCTGGCCAGCGTGAATTACGTCGGTTATCTGGTCGGCGCACTGCTGTGCACCGTGCAGCCGGCGCTGTGGCGGCGGCTCGCGCTGGCGCCGCTGCGGGCCTCGCTGATGCTGAAGCTGGCGCTGCTGGCCACCTGCGTGCTGACAGTCGCGATGGCCTTGCAGGAACCGCGTGCGTGGCCCTGGCTGCGTTTCTTCGCCGGCATCGCGTCGTCATTTGCTTTCGTGTTTACCTCGGCCTGGTGCCTCGGCCACCTGTCACGGCTGCATGCGCCGCAGGCCGGCGGCATCGTGTACGCGGGACCGGGCGTGGGCATTGCCGTCAGCGGCTTGCTGGCGACCGCCATGGTGCAGCTGGAATGGGCATCGTCATCCGGCTGGCTGGCCTTCGGCGCGCTGGCCGTACTGTTGACACTGCTGGTGTGGCAGGTGTTCACGCATGACGATGTGCCGCCGGCGCAGGCTGCCATCCCTGCGGCAAGCGCAGGCCATGCAGCCCATACCCATGCCGCAGGCAGCCATGGCGCTGCGGAGAAGGCGGCGCTGACGCTTGCCTACGGACTGGCCGGCTTTGGCTACATCATCACCGCCACTTTTCTTCCCGTGATCGCGCGCGCCGCCCTGCCGGGCTCGGTATGGCTGGACCTGTTCTGGCCCATCCTCGGCATCGGCGTCGCCGTGGGCGCGGTGCTGGCCTCGCGCATACCCGCTCATGTGGACCAGCGCCTGCTGCTGGTGGGCTGCTACCTGATGCAGGCTGCTGGCGTGATGATGGGGGAATGGCTGCCGACGCTGGCCGGCTTCGCGCTCGGCAGCGTACTGGTCGGCCTGCCGTTCACGGCGATCACTTTCTTTGCGATGCAGGTTGGCCGCAGGCTGCATCCGCAATCGGCGTCGACCATCATCGGCTTGCTGTCGGCATCGTTTGCGCTGGGCCAGATCATCGGTCCGCCGGTGGCGGCATTCCTGCTGGCACGCGCACCCGATCATGCGACGGGATTCAGCTGGTCATTGCAGGTAGCAGCGTTGACCCTGGTGGCCGGCGCAGTGATCTATGCGTGGATGGTGAAGCGCTTCAGGCGGGATTGAGGCGACGATGAAACATCATTGACGCTCAATCAGCGGCCCACCGAGACAGGCCCTTATTTCGCCAGCGGTGGATCGTTGTAGAGCACCGTAATGCTGATGCGGCGGTTGCGCGGATCACCCTTGTCGTTCGGGTTGAATGGCGCGGTATCGGCCACGCCTTCGATGCGCGCGACGCGGCCGGTGCCGACACCGCCCTGCTCCAGCATACGGCGCGTGGCTTCGGCACGTTCGATCGACAGCGACCAGTTGGTGCGCTCGCTGCCCTCGGGGAAGGGCACGCTGTCAGTATGGCCCTTGATGGCCATCTTGTTCGGCATGCCAGCCAGTGCTTTCGTGACTTCACTGATCAGTTGCTTGGCACGTGGCTGCATGGCGGCATTGCCGCTGCCGAACATCGAGAAATTGGCCTTGTCGATGATATCGATGCGCAGCCCATCTTTTTCACGGGTGAAGCTGACCTGTCCTTTCAGATCTGACAGCTGGGGATTCTCCGACAGCTGGTCCTGGATCTCCTTTTCCAGCTTGTCGAGTTTCTCTTTCTCGGCCTGCGCAGCGATCTGCTGCTTCTCTTCTTCGGTCAGGTTCTTGGCGTACTTGGGATTGGGCTTGTCGTTCTGCGAGGTGCCGCGGTCATCTCCCTTGCCCGCTTCCGCACGCGGCGTCACGCGTTCCAGCAATGCAGATTGCTGCGGGTCGGACGGCAAGGTCTCGGGATCGATGATGGAGCGGCCGCCGAACATGCCATTCGAGCCGGCGGTCTCGCCCATGCCCGACACCTTGAGATCGGTCGGCTGGAAATACTCGGCGACACCGGCGCGCTGGTCTTCGGGCGTCGCGCCCAGCAGCCACATCAACAGGAAGAAGGCCATCATGGCCGTCATCATGTCGGCCAGCGCAATCTTCCACGCGCCGCCATGCGCGCCGGCATGGCCGTCGTCGACGACTTTTTTCCAGATGACTGGCGGCTCGGCCGGCTTTTCGTCTTCGCCCGGCGCCTCAGGAGGCGCACCCTCGGCCGCAGCCGCCGCAGCGGCTTGCGCGGCGGCGTCTTGTTCGTCGGGTTTCTTCTCTTCGTCGGCCATGGTCGGGGAAGCGCTCGGGGCTGCCGTCATGGAGACGACAACAGGCACCGCATCATGCGGCTATCCCGAGGAGAATCGGCACGAAGCCGCCTCGCTAAAGTGTTAATTGCCAGAAATATAGAGGAAAAGCCCGGCTGCGACCAGCCGGGCTTGCCGGATTGCTATCAGCCAGGCTCGCCCGGCTTGAGCTCGAAATTGGCCAGGGTTTCGAGCGCTTTCACCATCGCCGAGTCTTTCTGGTGCAGCTCGATGCGGAAGCCGGGATCGAAGGTGCGCTTGATCATGCGCTCGCCGTGCACTTCGAGGATGCGCGATGACGCAAAGCCGCCCATCAATGCCTGCCTGACCTTGGACGGATCGGCACCGGCACGCGCGGCAAACAGCAGCGCCTCGGCCACTGCCTCGATGTTGAGCGCGACAATGATCTGGTTCGCCACCTTCGCGGTCTGGCCATCGCCATTGCCACCGACCAGCGTGATGTTCTTGCCCATCAGCTCGAACAGGGGCTTGACGCGCGCGAAGCCCGCGTCGGTCGCGCCGACCATGATGGTCAGCGCCGCATTCTTCGCGCCGACCTCGCCGCCCGACACCGGTGCGTCCACATACTCGCAGCCGAGCGCGTTGATCCGCTGCGCGAATTCGCGCGTCGCGATCGGCGAGATGGAGCTCATGTCGACCACCACCTTGCCTGCTGTGAGGCCGCTGGCGACACCGTGCTCGCCGAACAACACTTTCTCGACATCCGGCGTATCGGGCAGCATCAGGAAGATGATGTCGGACTTCTGCGCGACCTCGGCCGCGTTCGCGCAGCTGCGCACCCCATCCTGCATCAGGTAGTCGGGCGTCTTGCTGCGCGTGTGCGTGTGCAGCGTGTGGCCGGCCTTCAGCAGATGATGTGCCATCGGCCCGCCCATGATGCCGAGGCCGATGAATCCGGGTTGGAAGGGATGCGTCATGTTCTTGTCTCTGTTGTTGGTTTTTATCGGAACAGCGACCTGGATTATGTCATGTGGCGCGCAAGTTCAATGTGCGGCGCCCTTCCCTCCGGCCGGCAACTGGTGGTAATACGCGGCGAGGTTCTCGATGTCGCGATCGCTGAGCCCCTTGGCCATCACGCTCATCTGCTCCTGCTTGCGCGCGCCACTGCGGTAATCCTTCAGCGCCTTGACCAGATAACCCTCGACCTGGCCCGCAATGTTCGGCGCCTCGGGCAGCACGGCAATGCCGTCGGGACCATGACAGGCCGCGCACTGCGCGGCCCGTGCCTTGCCGGCATTGACGTCGGCCGCCTGCACAGCGGGCATGGCCACCATGCAGGCCAGCGCTGCAACAACGGCCAGCAAAACGGCCTGCAATCGCGGCGCAGTCAGGACACGCGCCGTATCACTCATTTGCCAACCTCACCCACATACGATATGCGATAGATCGCACCCGCGTAGTCGTCCGAGACCAGTAGCGAACCATCAGCCAGGTTCTCGACATCCACCGGGCGACCGAGGAATTCATTCGACGGTGTCAGCCAGCCCTCGGCAAACACCTCGGTCTTGCCGGCCGAGCCATCGGGGCGCACCGGCGTGAACATCACGCGCGCACCGACCGGCGTGGTACGGTTCCATGAGCCATGCTGCGCAGAGAAAATGCCGCCATGGTACTTTTCCGGGAACATGCTGCCGCGATAAAAGCTCATGCCCAAATCGGCAGCATGCGGCGTGGTCTCGGATTCCGGAAAAACGACATTCGCCGGTGGCGTGTCGTTCATGTACTCGTTGGTGCGCACCTTGCCGCCGCCATACCAAGGGAAGCCGAAATCCTGACCCTGCTTGGACAAGCGATTGATCTCGCCCGGTGGCTGGTCGTCGCCCATGCCATCGACCTGATTGTCGGTGAACCACAGCGTCTTGTCTTTCGGGTTGAAGTCCATGCCGACTGAGTTACGGACGCCGCGCGCGATCGCTTCACGTCCCTTGCCATCACGATCCATGCGAATGATGCCCATGATGCCGGTACGATAGTAGAGGTTGAGCTTTTCTTTCGGCGGCACGTTGAACGGCTGACCGAGGGTTATGTAAAGCTTGTTGTCGGGGCCGATGCGGCACGCGCGCGCACCATGGTTGAAGCTTTCTTCTTCGGTCGGTATCAGCTGCCCTTGCGGGACAATCTGGCCGATCGCGACATCACCCCCTTCGTAAAAGAATTCAGCAGCCGGAAACATCAGTACACGGTTATGTTCGACGGTGAACAGGAAACCATCCTTCGAGAAGCAAACACCATTCGGCACCCGGAAATCAATGCCGGGCGCGAATACCTTCACCTCATCGGCCACCCGTGTATGCGTACGATCGGTGACGGCCCAGACACGGTTCTTGCGCGTGCCGACACACACGATGCCGGTCGACGGACCCACGGCCATATGTCTGGCGTCGGGCACGATGGCATAGAGGTCGATGCGAAAACCCGGCGGCAACTTGATCTTCTGCAGGTTGCGCCGGATCGCATCGGCGCGCGGCCCGGTCTGCGGCACGGTCTCGAGCGTCATCGGGCCGCCGGTGGAGCGGAAGGCCTCGAGCTTTTGCAAGGTATCGCCGCGCGACGGCGCACCGCCCTGCGCGAAACTGAGCGCTGTGGCCGAGGCCAGCATGGATGCCAGCAGCAGCTTGCTGCCGGCCCGACTGTGTATGCGCGCAAAACCCATGGTGATCTCCTGAAAGTTGAGCACTGCAAGGTGCCGAAAGCTGCCGGTGAAGAAACCTGCTGCGTCGTTCCGACGTATAGACAGGAAATCCGGCGCAGCTTTCACGCGCGCGAACGCGCAATCGACATCGTTTGACACGTTTCAAGCGAAGTTCGCTTGCAGTCGGCGTTCATGTAGTGCGTGCAAACCTGCTTCGCCAGCGCTTGAGCCCACTCAATCGATGAAGCGCCGCAGCGCTTAACGTGATGAGGAGATCACCAACATCCGGGACACATCATGCGCAAGACTTCATTAATGCTCGCGATCGCATCGGCGTCGATATTGACGATGGCTGCCTGCAGCAGTTCGGGATGGGGCCAGCGCGGTAGCCAGCAATCCGGCGGCCAGCAATCGGGGGGCACGCATACGCTGACCGGTGGCGCCGAGGCCAGGCCTACGTCAGAATCGACACCACGGCCCGCCGGCCCGTCATCGACCCAACAGGAATCCGGTTCGCCGGCAGGCGCCACAGGAGCGCAGGGAGGCACGTCGAGTGGTACCCCGGGAGGCGCATCGGGAGGTGGCGGCGCGACCGAAGGCGGTGGCGCCGGCGGCAGCATGGACACGCAGCCTGCACAGCCGGTACAACCGACGGAAAACATGGGCAGCAGCGCCGGCCCGACCGGCACGCAATCGGTCGGCAAGAACCCGCAGCTACCAGGCGAGTAAGCGCACGGGGTCAGGCCGTGACGGTGCTACCGGCGAAGGTCATTGCCTCGAAGCGGTCGGGCGGCAGTGGCGGCGCATGCAGGTAGCCCTGCACGAATTCGCAACCGAGGTCGGCCAGCAGCGATTGCTGCTGCCGGGTCTCGACGCCCTCGACCACGACCTGCAGGCGCAGCTGGCGCGCGAGGGCCAGGATCATGTCGACCAGGGCGCGGCTGGGCACGTCATCCTCGATGCCGCTGACGAAGGAGCGATCGACCTTCAGCATATCGAAAGGCATGCTGGACAGTGTCATCAGGTTCGAGTAACCCGTACCGAAATCATCCAGCACCAGGCGCACGCCCTGCTGCTTGAGTCCAGACAGCAGTTGTGATGCACGCTCATGCTGCTGCATCAGCGAATGCTCGGTCAGTTCGAGCTCGAGCAACTGCGGTGGCAGCTGGTGCCGCTTCAGGATGTCCTCGACACGCTGCGCAAAGTCGGTCAGCTGTAACTGCCTCGCCGAAATGTTGACCGATACGGATGGACTCCAGCCGAAGCGCTGCAGCCAGTCCTTCATCTGCTTGCAAACTTCATTGAGCACCCATTCGCCGATGGGCACGATCAGCCCCAGTTCCTCGGCCAGCGGAATGAATTCCAGCGGCGACACGAGGCCACGCTCCGGATGCTTCCAGCGTATCAGCGCCTCGGCGCCGCAGATACGGTTACCTGCGAGCTCTACCTGCGGCTGGTAATGGACGATGAACTGGCCTTCGTCGATCGCCGTGCGCAGCTCGGCCTCGAGCATGAAACGCCTGGAAAGGCGGGCCCAGCTATCTTCGGAAAAGAAATGCACCTGGTTGCGGCCTTCACCTTTGGAATCGAACATCGCGGCATCGGCATGCTTGATCAGCTCGCCGGCGCTGGCGCCGTCATCCGGATACATGGCCACGCCGATGCTGCCGCTGCAGTGGAGGGAATGGCTGCCGATGACATAAGGCTGGTCGAGGCTGTGCAACAGCTTGGCCGCCACCAGCGCCGCGTTTTGCACGCTGCCTACATCCTCCAGCAACACCAGGAATTCATCACCGCCCTCGCGTGCGACGGTATCGGACTTGCGCAGCTGGTCGGTGATGCGTGATGCCACCGACTGCAGCACGGCATCGCCGATCTGATGGCCCAGCGTGTCATTGATGGCCTTGAAACGGTCGAGGTCAATGAACAGCACGGCCAGCACGCTACGGTGGCGTTCAGCACGTGCGATGGCCTGCGACAGCCGGTCGCGCAGCATCAAGCGGTTCGGCAGCCCGGTCAGGGCATCATGGAACGCACGGTGCTCGAGCTCTTTGTTGACTTGTTCGAGTTCCTGCCGACGCTGGCGCAGTGCGCGCGCGAGCTCGTGCGCATCATCCATCGCGCTGCGGTTGGTCTGCAACAGCATCAGCATCTCGGCCAGCGGATTGTGCGGCGGAATCTCGGACAGCTTGATACCCATCTCGCCCAACTGGCCAAACGAGGTGACCCAAGGCCAGCCGATGAACATCAGCCCTCTGTCATCGATGGACATCCATTGCCCGCGCAATGGCGGCACGACCCCCGCTAGCCTGCGTTGCAGTATCAGCAGCTGCCCGCTGTCAGCGGCGAGTTGTGCGAAGTCGCGCCCCAGTTCTCCGTTGGCGGCGGAAAAACATTCATCCAGCAGAGGCTGCCCGTCGACCTCGGGGCAAATGCGGCGCAGCAGCTCGCCGGCCGCGACGATACGGCGGGACTGGTCGACCACGAAGGCGAACGGGAAGGCCTGTGCCCAGCGCAGCATCGTTGATGTCGGCGAACTGCATTGGCGGGCAATGGTCCTTATCAATTCATGAGACATCGGCAAGCGGCCCCAGAATACGGATATCGAAACAGTCATGGTCATGCGACTGATCTTTCGTATACCGATGACGGATATCGATCGCGATGCCGAAGCGTTCCGCGAGACCTTCGATCAGTCCGTGAACCATAGGCCCGAGTGCAGACCGGTTCGAGTAGTAATGCAGGCTGAATCGCTCCGCATCCAGCGCAGTGACGCGGAAGCTCGGTGGCTTGAGCGCCGGATACAGCAAGGCGACCCGGGCATGCATCGCATCGAGTGCAGCCAGCGCCTCCTGAAACGTCGGCCCGAGGTCATTGAGCATGGCGCCATACCCTTCTACCAGCGTGTAGCGAGTCCAGTAGCGTCCGAACTCACGCAACAGCTCGGGCGCCGGTGTCGCCAGTACCTCGGACGCGGCATCGACGAGACGATAGGTGAGTTCATCAGGATAGGCATCCATGCGCACGAAGACCTCGTCTTCGACACCGGCCTTGCGACGAATCGCGTGCCAGGTGTCTTCACCCTTGCTGTTGCAGACCAGTTGCTGCAGCGCCCGGTTTACCAAGCCGTACATGGGAAATCCTGTTCGCGATGTGCGGGCCCCAGGCCCGTTGAGATTCTTGAGGAGTCGAACGCTGGCGCACCGGCCCAGCCCTACCGGCAAGCATAGGGAATGCCGTGTCAACGCAAGGCGGGAACAGAGGGCCAAATGCCTGTCTGCTTCAGGTTCGGCGGCGGAGGTTCGTCAGCACTCGATGGCAGTGAGTGCCACCAATTACAGACTTCAGGGATGAAACTGCAGCTTGCTACGGATACGCGATTTCCAAAGCTGGAGGCAGATCAAAAAAATTGCCGCAATTCTCTTGATCTTTGGAATTTTTACGGTGTACTTTTGTTCCTGAAATGCACAGACCTTCGTAATTTTCGAATGCGAGTTTCGATCAACGATTGGAGTGTCGGCTATGAATTGGCAACCCTACATTCGCGCCAGCTGGGAGATCGTGATGGAATGCGAGAACCGCAGCCAGCTGTTCCTGGACGAGGAACTGGAAGCCTATCTGGTCTACATGGTGGCGCGTAACTTCCGCAACCACCGGATGCCGCCCGACGTACTGTGCCTGGAATTCAGCCGTGCACGAACGCAGGATGATTTCCGGCAGATCGGCGACAGTTGCCTGTTTGTCGATGCCTGGGATGTCAGCCGCGCTCGTCTGGTCAGTCCCGACTATTACGAAAAGCTGGGACAGGTGGCCTATGCTTATGCCGCCGCCGTGACCCGCCCTATCGATGAGCTGTTCAACCGCGTCGCGCGTGAATTCTGCGTGCTGTCGCGCGTGCTGCGGGGTGTCAAGCCGCAGCTGATGCGGGCCTGAGCCGGCTGCCATCAGCGGGCCGGGCAGCGCAGCGTATCCCCGGCACCCCAACAGTGTTTCATCGGTGTATCGAATTGTAATCAGGCATCCCCGGGGAGTATGCCTGCCGTTAATCTGTGGCTGATGACACGGGATCGGGCAACCCTCGCACCCGCCCGGCATCCAAGACAGCGGAGGACACATGAATACCCGGATCATCAGGCTTTCCACCCTACTCGGCCTGACCATCGTCAGCGCGCTGCCATTCGCCGCGCATGCACAGCAGCAGGAAATGGCGCGCGTGATTTCGAGCACACCGGTGATGCAACAAGTGGCCGTGCCGCGCCAGGTCTGCAACAACAGCACCGTCGTCACTCAGGCACCGAAGTCCGGCGCCGGCGCGGTCATGGGCGCGATTGCCGGCGGCGCCGTCGGCAGCCAGATCGGTGGCGGCATGGGCAATGCCGCAGCGACGGCCATCGGCGTGCTGGGTGGCGCCATCCTGGGCGACCGCATCGAAGGCCAGCCGGCGCCGGTAGCGCAGCCAGTCACCACCTGCACCAACCAGGCGGTCTACGAGAACCGCGTGGTCGCCTACAACGTCACCTACGAATACGCGGGCAAGCAGTACGCAGTGCAGATGCCGAATGATCCGGGGCAGTACGTGCCGATCACGATCTCGCCGGCCGGCGCTGCCGCGCCTCCGCCGCCACCTCCTGCGCAAGTCGTGACGACCGCCCCGGCACCGGTGGTCGTGGCGCCGCCGGTGGTGGTTGCGCCGCCGGTCTATTCGTACTATGGCCCGAGCTATGGTCCCGTCTACGGACCGTCCTATGGCCCGTATTACGGCAGCGGCATCAGCTTGCGCTGGAGCTCGGGCGGTTGGGGGCACCATCACCATCGCCACTGGTGACGAGCGCGACGCCGGCACCTTCATGGACAGGGCCCGGGACACTCCCGGGCTTTTTTTCGTCCGTCGCCCGCCCGTCGCTTGCCAGCGCTTTGTGATTGTTTAGCGCGGCGTTCAGGCCGGCCGCTGCGCCAGCGGCTCGTCTACAATGCCTTGCAAGCCCAGCCTGCGCCCGCCCGGCGCAGCGTCGACCAGAAGCGCAAACAGCGACCAGAAGAACAGGGAGACACCATGCAGAGACGCGGTTTCCTCGGTGCTGCAGCAGCAGCCACCGCGATGGCAACGACGGCCACCCAGGCCGCTGCGGCCGACAACCTGCCGACGCTGAACTGGCGCATGGCATCAAGCTTCCCGAAGTCGCTCGAATGGCTGTACGGCAGTGCCGAGCTGATTGCGCGCCGCGTGGGCGAGATCACGCAAGGCAAGTTCACGATCCGGGTCTTCCCGGCCGGCGAGATCGTACCGGCCTTGCAGGTACTCGATGCGGTGCAGGCCGGCACCATCGAGATGGGACACACCGCGCTCTACTTCTACTTCGGCAAGGATCCGGCCTTCACCTTCGATACCTGCGTACCGTTCGGCATGAGCTCGCGCCAGCAATCGGCCTGGTATGTGTCGGGCGGCGGCCGCGAACTGGTACAGGATTTCCTGAAGGGCTATGGCATCACGTCCACCCCGTGCGGCAATACCGGCAGCCAGATGGGCGGCTGGTTCCGCAAGGAAGTGCGCGGACTGGACGACCTGCAGGGCCTCAAGTTCCGCGTCGGCGGCATCGGCGGGCGCATCCTGCAGCGACTGGGTGTGGTGCCGCAGCAGATCCCGCCGGGCGACATCTATCCGGCGCTGGAAAAAGGCACGATCGATGCGGCCGAATTTGTCGGCCCCTTCGACGATGAAAAGCTGGGCCTAGACCGCGTCGCACCGTTCTACTACACGCCCGGCTGGTGGGAGACAGGCTCGCAGCTGTCGGCCATCACCGGCCTCAGGCAATGGCAATCGCTGCCACTGGCCTACCGTGCGGCGATCACGGCCGCCGCCTATGAGGCGCACGTCTGGATGCAGGCGCAGTACGACCTGCACAATCCGATGGCGCTGGCGCGGCTGGTGAAACGCGGCGTGAAGCTGCGCGCCTTCCCGAAGGAAGTGATGATGGCCAGCCTGAAATCCGCGCGCGAGATGCTGAACGAGGAAGCATCGAAGAGCGCGACTTTCCGCAAGATGTACGAGCACTACAACCGCTTCCAGAACCAGCAGAACCAGTGGTACTCAGTCAGCGAGGCACGCATGCAGAACTTCCAGATCATGGCGCTGCAAGCGCAAGGCTCGAAAGGCTGAAGCGGCAACAGCAGACAGATGTTTTTATTTTGACATTTGCGCAGGATCGGGGCATTCCCCCGTTATCAAATGGAAACGCCTAAAATCGTCCGATCAAAAATGACGATGACGGGCGTTCCGCCATCCGCCGCCCCTGCCTCGGATGAAAGATCTCTACGACAACAAGACCAGACAAGCTGCCTGGGTGCGTCCCTTGCGCATCTGGGGCCTGGCCGCCATATTGAGCGTGACGCTGGTGTCTTGGGCCACGCAATTCGCGCTCGACCGCAGCCGTGAAGCCTGGCTCAACCAGGGCCGCGAAAAAGTCGCGGGCCTGGCCGCCAGCTATCGCAGCCAGGTCGAAGATACCCTCGGCCAGTTGGATCAGATCGCCTGGTTCGTCGGTTACCTGCATTCAGAAAGCGCATCCACCGAGCTGTTCCGCAAAGTGTTCGAATCGCTGCCCTCGCGCGGTGCGGCAAATGCCTTGTTCATCGATGCCAAAGGCAAAGTGGTCGGCGCGACCGATCCGATGGCAATCGGCGGCTCAGTCGCTGGCCTGCAATTTTTCCGCAATCATCAGGAATCGAATTCGACCACGCTGGTGATCAATCCCGTCGAGCCCGGGATCCGTCGCTATGCCGGCAAGCCTGTGATCCGCATGTCACGCCGGCTGAATGATGGACAAGGACGCATGATCGGTGTCGCAGCCGTGACGATCCTGCCGGAAGACCTGGTGCGCTTCGGTGGCGACAATGAGTTGAATGACGGCGATGCAATCGCGCTGCGCTTTTCTGATGGCGAATGGCTGATACGGCAAGTGATCGGCGAAGGCCGTACCGCAAAGTCGCACTTCGGCGAACCGCAGCTGGTGGGCAGCGATCAGGTGTTCGTGGGCAGCATCAATGGCGAGCCTGCGCTGATTGCGTGGAGCAAGCTGCAGTATTACCCGCTGCATGCGTTCGTCGGCATCAACCTCGACAATGCGCTGCGCGAGCATGACGAAACCAAGGTTGCCTACCGTGTGATCCAGTTCGGCTTCTGCACGCTGTCGCTCATACTGTGCTTCGTGTTCGGCTGGAATCACTGGCGGCGTGACGAGCGACTGCAGCGCGAGGAGCGCGTGCGCAATACTTTCCGTCTGGCCGTCGATGGCGCACGCGAGGAGCTGTACATGGTGTCGGCGCTGGCGCCGGATGCCAGAGGTCATATCAGCTTCCGCGTCGAGGATTGCAATGGCCAGGCATCGCGGATGACGGGCAAGGCGCGCGAGCTGCTGATCGGGCAGCCGCTCGATGATGTATTGATGATCGGTGGCCGCGCCGACATCGAACGCATGCTGCAAGACGCCCTCGCCGCCGGCTTCGCCGAAGCCGAGCTCGACATTTACCGCGCCGGCCCGCGGCAGACACGCTGGTATCACTGTCGCGCCGTCAGCGCAGACCTGGGGCTGGCGGTCACGCTACGCGACATCACGGAGTTGAAGGACAAGGAAAACCAGCTGCGTGAGCTGGCACTGAGCGACCCGCTGACCCGCCTGCCGAACCGGCGCTGGATGCAATCGACGCTGCCTTCATTGATCGATGAAGCGCAGCAGCAGGGCCGACGGCTGGCCGCCCTGTTCATCGACCTCGACAACTTCAAAATGATCAATGACACGCTGGGCCACAAGGCCGGCGATCAGTTCCTGCTCGAGGTGGCGACCTGCCTGCGCAAGGCGATACGCAAGCAGGACCATGTGCTGCGACTGGGTGGCGATGAATTCATGGTGATCTTGCGCGACATGGATGAGCGCGACATCGCGCTGGAAATCGCGGCCCATTTGCTGGAAAAGCTGGGCGACATCAAGTCGCTGCAGGGCATGGATGGCATGCGGCCGCGTGCATCGGTTGGCCTGGCCTTCTATCCGGATGATGCGCCGGATGCCGATACGCTGGTACAGGCGGCCGATATCGCCATGTACGTGGCCAAGCGCGGCGGCAAGGGACGCGTGGCCACGTATACGGCCGAGATGCAGCGCGAAATCAGCGACCGCGTGACGCTGGAAGCGGCACTGTCGATGGCGGTGGCCGACAACCAGCTGCTGCTCTATCTGCAGCCGCGCGCCAGCGCGATGACGGGCAGGCTGGTCGGTTTTGAAGCGCTGCTGCGCTGGCAGCATCCGCGTCTGGGCCTGATCTCGCCCGAACGCTTCATACCGCTGGCCGAGGAAAGCAACCTGATCAGCGAGATCGGCGACTGGGTGGCCGAACGTGCGTGCGTGATGCTGGCCGACTGGCGCTCGCGCAAGCTTGGTCAGTATCCGGTGTCGATCAATGTATCGGTGCGCCAGCTGACCACGTCGGCGTTCCGTGAGCGTCTCCAGCGCTGCATGGCAAAGCATGCGGTGCTGCCATCGCAACTGGCAATCGAGCTCACCGAGTCGACGATGATCGGCGATAACGCCGCCGTGCAGCACGAGCTTGCCGCACTCGAGCGCATGGGCATGCGCCTGATGATCGATGATTTCGGTACCGGTTATTCGTCGCTCGCGCGCCTGCATCGTTTGAACGTGGACGTGCTCAAGATCGATCAGTCTTTCGTGCAGAATCTGTCACCGGACAGCGAAAGCTATGTGCTGTGCCATGCGATGACCCAGCTGGCGCACTCGCTGGGCATCGCGACCGTGGCCGAGGGCGTCGAGACGGCCCAGCAGTTGCGCATGTTGCGCCTGATGGGCTGCGACGAGATCCAGGGCTATCTCGCATCGCCGCCGGTACCGGCCGACAAGGCCGAGATCTGGCTGAGTGGTGCGCAGTTTTTCGAGCCGGCGCCACTGCCCGGCGTACCGGCAGACTTGCCGGGCACACGATAGAATTTCGCTCCTCAACCACTTTTCCGGATTTCATCGATCATGAAGTACCTGCACACGATGGTGCGTATCAATGATGTCGACGCGTCGCTGCGCTTTTACCGCGATGCGCTCGGCCTCGAAGTGACGCGCAGCTATGACAACCCGGGCGGCCGCTTCACGCTGATCTACCTCGCCGCCCCGGGTGACCCGGAAGCGGAGATCGAGCTCACGCACAACTGGGATCCCGAAGAGCTGGGCGGCGCGCGCAATTTCGGACATGTTGCCTATGCGGTCGATGACATCTATGCGGCCTGCGAAAGACTGCAGCAACATGGCGTGACCATTTTGCGGCCGCCGCGCGACGGCCGCATGGCTTTCGTCCGCTCACCCGACAATATTTCGATCGAGCTGCTGCAAGCTGGCAAGCCATTGCCGCCGGCCGAACCCTGGCTCTCGATGCCCAATACCGGTAGCTGGTAATGAAGTCGGAACACTTGTGGCCTGAGCACTTCGCGGTCGCCCACATGCCCGGCTCGCTGCCTATGGGCGGTGTGGTGCCGATGACGCCAATCCACGCGTTCAGCACGCCGGCCCCGCGACTCGCGTTCGCCAGCGATGCGCCGCTGCAGCCTGTGCGCACCGACATCGAATTGGGCGGCCTGCTGGCCTTCCTGATCGACGACGTGATCACCCGCGATGAGGCCGATGCCATCATCGAGGCCAGCGAGCGTTTTGGTTACCGCGAAGAGGCACCCGGCATCGCGACGCCACCCGGCATGCGCATGAACAAGGCGGTGCACTGGGTCGCTGACGAAGCGACGATGGCGCCGCTGTTTGATCGCATCGCGCACCTGTTGCCGCCGCAGATCAACGGGGCTTCATTGCATCCGGCGCTGTCGCGGCGCATCAACATGTACCGCTATGACGGCAACGATGTGTTCAACCTGCACACCGATGGCGACTGGCCCGGCTACGGGCTCAGCGACGACCGCAGCGAGATGCTGGAATGGCCGGGCCTGCGCTCCTGCCTGTCGATGCTGCTTTACCTGAATGGCCCGGATGATGGCGTGCAAGGCGGCAGCACGCGCCTGTTCCGCCCGGACCGCGGGCATGTGGACGTGACACCGAAAAAGGGATCGGCACTGTTCTTCCGGCACGGCTTCGGCCCGGCCAGCGTGCTGCATGAAGGCAGCCGCGTGTTTGGCGACGTGCCCAAGTATGTCGCCCGCATCAACGTGATGTACACGCTGCGCTGATGCATTGATGTGTTATCGCGCTGCTCAGTCCACCGCGTTGAAGGACTCGCCGAGCGCATTGACCAGCGCATCGATCTCGGCAGGCGTCGAGATGAAAGGCGGCGCCAGTTGTATGGTGTCACCGCCGTAGCGCACATAGAAGCCCTTCTTCCACATCGCCATCGCCACTTCGTAGGGACGTCTCGCCGGTTCACCCGGCACGGCGGCCAGTGTGAAGCCCGCTGCCAGTCCGATGTTGCGAATGTCGGTGACATGACGGCAGCCCTTCAGGCCATGCACCGCTTGCTCCAGCACTGGCGCCAATGCATTCACGCGCACCAGCGCATCTTCCTTTTCGAGCAGGTCGAGCGTGGCCAGCGCGGCCGCGCAGGCCACCGGGTGCGCCGAGTACGTATAACCATGCGGGAACTCGAGAAGATAGTGCGGGCCACCAGCCTGCATGAAGGTGTCGTAGATGTCCTTTTTCGCGACCACGGCGCCCAGCGGCTGCACGCCATTGGTGATCTGCTTTGCGCAGTTCAGGATGTCGGGCGTGACGCCAAAAGCCTCGGCCCCGGTCCAGGCGCCGGAGCGGCCGAAGGCGCTGATGACTTCATCGAAGATCAGCAGGATCTCGTGCCGGTCGCAGATCTCGCGCAACCGCTGCAGGTAGCCGGCCGGCGGAACGATGATGCCGGCCGAGCCCGACCAGGGCTCGACGATCACGGCCGCGATGTTCGACGCATCATGCAGGTTGATCAGGCCCAGCAGCGCATCGGCCAATTCCGCGCCGTGCGCCGGCATGCCACGCGAGAATACGTTCTGCGGCAGCATCGTATGCGGCAAATGATCAGCCTCGATACCCTGCCCGAACATCTTGCGGTTGCCGACGATGCCGCCGACCGAGCCGCCGCCGAAGTTGACGCCGTGATAGCCCTTCTCGCGGCCGATGAAGCGTGTCTTCGATGCCTTGCCCTTGGTGCGCCAGTACGCACGTGCCATCTTCAATGCGGTGTCGGCGGCTTCGGAGCCTGAACTGGTGAAGAACACATGGTCGAGCCCCGCCGGCAAGAAGTCGCGCATGCGATTGGCCAGCGCGAACGACAGCGGATGACCGAACTGGAACGACGGCGAAAAATCGAGGGTCGCCATCTGCCGGCTGACCGCATCGACCAGCTCGGGACGGCAATGGCCAAGCCCGGTGGTCCACAAGCCGGACAGGCCATCGAAAATGCGCCGGCCGTCGGCATCGATCAGCCACGCACCATCGGCGCCCGTGATCAGCCTGGGGTTGCCCTTGAATTCACGGTTGCCGGTATACGGCATCCAGTGCGCTTCCAGCCAGTCGGGATCCGTACGCGGTACGCGGGCCGCGTCCAGGGCAGAGGTGGATGGGGAAGTCACTGCTATGGGTTTGCGCGCAGGTCCAGTCATCGTTCTGGGCTCGAGTTCGGGCTCGGGCTCGCGTTCGGGCCCGTTATTCGGCGAAGGCCTCATTATCACCTTTTTGCCCGCAATGGCGCGCACGATTGCCCATGCAATGGATCGCCGGGTTCCGTGTCATACAAAACCTCTTGCGGTGCGCGTGAGGCACAATAGCGATTGCTCCCGGCCGTCATGGCGAATATGCCCACTCACGTCGCACTCCATCATGTCACCCGTTACGTATACGACCGCGCGGTTGAGCTCGGTCCGCAGGTGATACGTCTGCGGCCCGCACCGCACTTCCGTGGCCGTGTGCTGTCGTATTCGCTGAAGGTCGAACCGGATCATCACCTGATCCAGTGGCAGCGGGATGCGTTCGCGAATTACGAAGCCCATCTGGTGTTCCCGGAAAAGACGACGGAATTCAAGGTCACGGTGGACCTGAAGGTCGAGATCACACCATCGAATGCCTTTGATGTCATCCTCGACCCGGAAGCCGGGCACTACCCGTTCCGATATCCGCCGCAACAACAGATTGAACTCGCAACTTGTCTCACTGCGGCACCGGCCGGCCCCTTGCTGCAGGCTTACGTCGACAATAGCGTGCGCAGCCAAGTCCCGACCATCGATTTCCTGATCGGCCTGAACCGCAAACTGTACGAGGACATACGCTATCGGGTGCGCAGGGAGCCTGGCGTGCAGACGCCGGAACAGACGCTGGAATTGCAGAGTGGTTCCTGCCGTGACAGCAGCTGGTTGCTGGTGCAGCTGCTGCGCCACCTGGGTTTCGCGGCGCGCTTCGTGTCAGGCTACCTGATCCAACCGGCGCCGGGCGCCAACGCCAGCCCGATGCCCGCCGGTACCACCAGCGAGTTTGCTGAATTGCATGCGTGGTGCGAAGTTTTTTTGCCGGGCGCAGGCTGGGTCGGACTGGATCCGACCTCCGGATTGCTGACCGGCGAGATCCACATACCCCTCGCATCTGCGCCAGAGCCGTCAGGCACGGCACCGATCGAAGGTCGCGTGGGGCTGTGCGAAGTCGATTTCAGTCACAGCATCCGCTATGACATCGTTCAGGCAATCACGGAATAAGCAATCGTTGATGCGGCCAGCGGCCTGACGAGACAGGCTCTACGCGCGAACGTCGACGGTACCGCCGGTCACCATCGAAAAGCGATCGTCATGCTCGCGCGTCGTGCGCGAGGGCGG
>CAZCDW010000009.1:0-5688 GCA_964497485.1 uncultured Bifidobacterium sp. | reverse complement strand
GCCGGCCGCACCGCTGGCGCGACGGTAGCGGGCTCCTGCCGCGCCTGCACCCGTGCAGCCTTCGCACGGTCCTCGGTGCGCTTCGCCATTTCGTCGGCCAGCGTCGGACCCTGCACGTTCTTGCGGTAGGTGGTCAGTCCCTGATTGCGATTCTGATAAAGATCCGACGAGGTCTCGATTCCCGGCATGGTGCGCTCCGCTGGCGGCTTTCGATGCGCCGATTATCACCTGATTTGCATGACACGCAAAAAGTGTAAAGGCCACTCAAGCGGCTCTGGACGCGCAAGCCATTGATTTATAATCGAAGCCACTACCGAAGCCGATATCGAAGCGACCCAGGCTGTTTCATGTTTTGCATCGACGCGGATACCCCAATTCACGCAACGGAGGATGACATGCACGTCTTGTCAGTTGCAGACATACAGTTGATCGTCGACCTGTACGAGACCCAGGACGTCGTGCGTGACGCCGCTGGTCGCGAGCGTCAGATCGACAGCCTGATCCGCATGGGTTATCTGCGTCCGATGCGCGGCATCTTCACGCTGACGGAGCTGGGCGAAAAAACAGCGCGCTCCTTGCAGGCACGGCGCTTCGTTCCGTCGCGCGCCGAAGGCGCTGCTCCCGCGCTGGCGCATGAGGGCACAAACGCCGCAGCGGATACAACGACTGAAGCCTCATCTGCGGAAACGCCTGCTGAAGCAGCCACGGCCTGATCCCCCGCCTCATCCTGAATTTCAGCTGGCTCGGGAGGCGCCTCAGGCTTCTTCCTCTTCGATGCGCGCCGCGAGCTGCTCGAACGGCATCGTCTCTTTCACCAGTACCACCGTGCACGGCGCATGCATCGCCACCTTGATCGGTACCGTGGCGACGAAGCGCTGCATCGACAGCCCATGCGTGGCGGCACCCATGATGATCAGGCTGACGTTGTTGCCCTCGGCATAGCGCAACAGCGCCTGCGCGACATCATTTGATTCAATCACGTGGTACGACACCTGATGGCCTGACAGGTCGAGGCCATCGGCCCATTTGCGAAAGCCCGCCAGGTGCTGGCGCTGCAGCCAGGTCTCGCTCTTGTCCTTGTGCTCGCTGCCGCCGAACAAGCTGGTGTTGACCACCGTGACCACGGCCAGTTGCGCGCCCGGGCGCGTACCCAGCGAGCGCGCTGTCGCCTGCCGCAGTGCATACATCGCCACATCGCTGACATCGTAATTCGGCACGGCCACCATCACGATCGGCACCTCGGCAATCTGCTGCGATGGCAAGGGACTGGGCTCGTACTGCATGCCGGCCGCGCGCAGCCAGCGCCTGAAGTGCCACCAGAAGCCCTTGCCCTTGAGACGCCGGCCGCGCTCGGTGATGGTGACCTGTCCGGGGTTGCGCAGGTCGAACATCAGGTGCGCCGCCGATGGATAACGCTGGCTGGCCTGTGGCTCGAGGCAGCGAAGAATCACTTCCTGCAACCATTCGGGCAGATCGGGCCGCCATGCGCGCGGCGGCTTCGGGCTGGCCCATAGCCGCTGCCTCAAGCCGCCGGTGGTGGTGGGCGAGCCGAACGGCGTCTCGCCGGTAGCCATCTCGTACAGCATCACGCCGATCGCAAAGATGTCGGAGCGCAGGTCGCCGCGCATGCCGACCACCTGCTCCGGCGCGATCCAGGTCGGCGAGCCGACCGCCTTGCGGAATTCCTCGGCCAGCAAGTCCGGGTAATCCGCATGACAGGACAAGCCAAAGTCGAGCAGCACGATGCGTTCGCCATCGACACCGATCGCAGCCACCATCA
Source organism: uncultured Bifidobacterium sp. (assembly GCA_964497485.1). Taxonomy (GTDB): domain Bacteria; phylum Pseudomonadota; class Gammaproteobacteria; order Burkholderiales; family Burkholderiaceae_D; genus Pernthalerella. The sequence continues at coordinate 3,908 of CAZCDW010000009.1, read as the reverse complement.
CATTGGCGGGCTTCAGGTCGAGGTGGCAGACATTCTGCTGATGCAGGCTGTGCACCGCCTGCGCCAGAGCGGCGCCGAGACGCGCGATGGCCTCGACGGGAATCGGCTCGCGCGCCTGCGCGAAGCTCTGCATCCACGCCTCCAGTGTCATGCCATGCACGTGTTCCATCACCAGATAGGGCACGCGGTGCAGGTCGCCGGCGGCGACGAAGCGCGGCACATGCGCGCCGTGCAGCACCTGCAGCATCTGGTGCTCGACCTCGAAGCTGACGATGTTCTCGCTGCCGTCGCCTTCGCGCATCAGCGGTACTTTCATCACCATCGGGAACGGCGGCTCGCGGCCATCCGCATAGCTGACTTCGTAGATGCGCGCCATCGCGCCCGCATGGATGCGGGTGCCGATGCGGAAGCCGTCGAGTTCGTCGCCCTCGGCTGGCATCGTCATCGGCCGCTCTCCAGTCGGGTGGCCAGCACCTCTGGCAGACCGGCGCTGCGCAGGTCGCGCACCACGGACAGATGATCGTAAGGCACACGGTGAAAGGTCAGCAGATTGGCGCCAAGATCGAGCAGCGCGTAATTCGCGCGCGTGTCGCCGTCACGCGGCTGGCCACAGGAGCCAACGGTGGCCAGCCAGTGCCGATGCGGCCCGACGGGAATGGCGACGCCGGCGCGCGGCTTGAATGGCATCAATTGACGGCCGGTGCCGCGGTAGTACAGCGTCTGCTGGTGCACATGGCCGCCGAATACGTAGCGAACATCCGCATCCTTGCTGGCCGCATCGAGGCTGCGCGACGCGAGCCGCTCGTCGAGTACGTAGTGCCATTTCTCCGGTGCGTCGGCCGTCGCATGCACCAGGAAGACGCTGCCGTGCTTCACGATCAGGGGCAATTGCGCGAGCCATTCGCGTTGCACATCGTCGATATGCCTGAAAGTCCATGCGGCTGTCATGTCGCCCCAGGTGGAGCCGGTCAACACCGGGTTCACTGGCAGCACGTCATGGTTACCACGCAGGACGATCGCACCTTCATGCTGCAGTTCACGGCAGCGCTCGACGACCTCGAAAGGATGCGGCCCGTAACCGACGATGTCGCCGAGGATCGCGAAGTCGGTGGCGCCCTGCGCACGCGCATGCGCGATGCACGCATCGAGCGCGGGCAGGTTGGCATGCAGATCGGACAGCAGGGCGAGCTTCATGACGCGCAGTTTACTCCGCGTGCGCCCCGCCCTTGCCCAATACCCGACCATGCGGAGTGTGCTGAGTGCCGCGATGCACGAGGTAATACAACAGCGGCAACACCAGCAGCGTCAGCACGGTCGAGGACAAGATGCCGCCGATGACGACGGTGGCCAGCGGACGCTGCACCTCGGCACCGGTGCCGGTCGCGATCGCCATCGGCAGGAAACCGAGCGACGCGACCAGTGCCGTCATCAGCACCGGACGCAGCCGTGTCAGCGTGCCCTCGCGCACTGCATCGAGCAGCGCGTGGCCGTCGTCGCTGAGCTTGCGGATGAAGGTGATCAACACCAGCCCGTTCAGCACCGACACGCCGGACAACGCGATGAAGCCGACCGCCGCCGAGATCGACAGCGGTATGTCGCGCAGCCACAGCGCCAGCACGCCGCCGGTCAATGCAAACGGAATTCCGGTAAACACCAGCAGCCCGTCCTTCAGGTTGCCGAACATCGCGAACAACAGCACGAAAACCAGGAACAAGGCGGCCGGTACCACCAGCTGCAAGCGCTTCGACGCCGATTGCAGGTTCTCGAAGGTGCCGCCCCAGCTGATCCAGTAACCGGTAGGCACCGGCAGATCAGCCAGACGCTGCTCGGCTTCGGCGACGAAGGAGCCGACATCCCGGCCGCGCACATTGGCCGTCACCACCACGCGTCGCTTGCCATTCTCGCGGCTGACCTGGTTCGGCCCGGGCGACAGGTGAAAGTCCGCAACTTCAGACAATTGTATGAAGCCAGCGCGGCCATGACTACCCGCCGGCAGGTTGATCGGCAGGCGACGGATCGCATCGATGTCGGCGCGCAGCGCCTCGGGCAGGCGCACCACGATATCGAAGCGGCGATCACCTTCGAACAGCGTGCCGGCCCTGCTGCCGCCGACCGCCGCAGCGACCACATCCTGAATGTCCATCACGCTGAGTCCGTAGCGTGCTGCCTTCTGACGATCGATATTGACCGCCAGCACCGGCAGGCCAGTGGTCTGCTCGACCTTGACTTCCGATGCGCCCGGCACATGCTGCAGCCGCGCGGCGATGTCATCCGCCAGCCGGTTCATGTGATCCATGTCGTCACCGAATACCTTGACCGCGATATCGCTGCGCACGCCCGAGATCAACTCATTGAAACGCAACTGGATAGGCTGCGAGAAATCATAGTTGTTGCCGGGGATCTGCCACACCGTATTGCTGATGGCCTGCAGCAGCTCGTCGCGCGTCTTGCGTGGCTTCGGCCACTCGTCGACGGGCTTGAGCATGATGTAACCATCGGACAGGCTGGGCGGCATCGGGTCGGTCGCAATCTCGGCGGTGCCGATGCGGGTGAACACGCGCTCGATCTCGGGGAACTTCTCTTTCAGCGTGGTCTCGATCAGCTTCTGCATCTCGACCGCCTGGGTCAGGCTCACGCCGGGTGCACGGATGGTCTGCACCGCAAGATCGCCTTCGTTCAGGTTGGGCACGAACTCGGTACCGAGCCGCGTCATCAACAGCGCACACAGTACCACCAGCACAGCGGCCGCCGTCAGTACGATCGCCTGCACCGACATGACCTTGTGGTACAGCGGCAGATACCAGCGCCGCGCGGTACGCATCAGCACGTTTTCTTTTTCTTCGACGCGACCATGGACGAACAGCGCCACCGCCGCCGGTACGAAGGTCACTGACAGCAGCATAGCGCCCAGCAACGCGGCGACCACGGTGAAGGCCATCGGATGGAACATCTTGGCCTCGACACCGGCCAACGCAAAAATGGGCAGGTAGACCACCATGATGATCAGCTGACCGAACACCAGCGGCCGGCGCGACTCGCGCGCTGCTTCGAAGACCTGTTCGAATCGTTCTTCACGCGTCAGCAGGCGGCCCTCGCGGTGCTGCGCCTCGGCCAGCCGCCGTATACAGTTCTCGACGATCACTACCGCGCCATCGATGATGATGCCAAAGTCCAGTGCCCCGAGGCTCATCAAATTGGCGCTGACCTTGTAATGCACCATGCCTGTGAAGGTGAAGAGCATGGACAGTGGTATTACCGTTGCCGTAATAATGGCCGCACGGATGTTACCCAGGAACAGGAACAGGATCACGATCACGAGAATCGCGCCTTCCAGCAGGTTCTTCTTCACTGTGCTAATGGCTTTGTCTACCAACACGGTACGATCGTAGACCGTTACCGCATGGACGCCTTCGGGCAGGCTGCGGTTGATCTCAACCATTTTCTTGTCAACGGCCTGCGACACCGTGCGACTGTTCTGGCCGATGAGCATGAAGACCGTGCCAAGTACTACCTCACGCCCGTTGTCCGTGGCAGCGCCAGTGCGCAGTTCGCGCCCCATACTCACGTCTGCCACGTCACGCACCCGGATCGGCACGCCACCCGCGCTGCTGAGAATGACGTTTCCAATATCCTCCAGCGTCTTGACCTGTCCAGGTGCCCGGATCAGGTACTGTTCGCCACGCCTTTCGATGTAGCCTGCGCCTACGTTACCGTTGTTGCGATCCAGCGCCGTCACAATGTCCTGCAAGGTGACGCCCAATGACGCCAGACGCTCGGGTATCGGCGCGATCAGGTATTCTTTTGCATAGCCTCCAATCGAGTTGATTTCCGTCACGCCGGGCACATTGCGCAATTGCGGTTTGATGATCCAGTCCTGAATCTCGCGCAGATCGGTGGCCGTGTAGGGC
>CAZCDW010000008.1:19241-32281 GCA_964497485.1 uncultured Bifidobacterium sp. | reverse complement strand
TCATCGACATCGGGAGGGCAGACACATGTACTTTCTCGTGCTGGGCACCGACAAGCCGGGCATGGCCGACGTGCGTTCGGAGGTGCGTCCCATCCACCGGGCCTATTTGTGCAACCCGGGCGCCCACCCGGTCAAGGTGCATTTCGGCGGGCCGACGCTGACCACGCAGGGCGAGCAGGCCAATGGTACGCTGCTGGTGGTGGAGGCGGAGGATATTGCGGCCGTCTCCGAATTCGTCGCCGATGATCCATATTCGCAGGCCGGCGTGTTTCGCTCGATCGAGATACGTCCCTGGTCGTGGACCGTCGGCGCGCCTGACCCCCATGGAGTGACGACTTGAACTGGCAGCAACACCCGGATTGCCCCGCCGAGGGCACGCGGCTTTGCACGATCGATGACATTCCCGACCAGGGCGGCCATGAGGTCAGCTTCGGTGATGGTCGGGAAAATTTTCGTATCCTGCTGCTACGGCAGGGGATGCAGGTCTGGTCGTATGTGAACTACTGTCCGCACTTCTCGCTGCCGCTCAACTACGAGCCGCAGACTTTCGTTACGCTCGATGGCCTGATCATGTGCGCGCACCACACGGCCTTTTTCAATTTCAGTGATGGCCGTTGCGTTGATGGTCCCTGCATCGGGGATGGTCTGGTACCGCTGCCGGTGCATCTGGATGGCGATAGCGTCTGTTTTGGCGCATCGGCGCAGGCTGGCTGAGCGTCTTCATCCCGCCACGATCGTTCGTCGCGGCATTCACCGTATGCTTGCCGGGCTCACGCCGAGATCAATGGTGTGATCTGACTCCCGTCCAGCGCCAGCTGGCGTGCACCGGCTCCGTAACGTTCGCTCATGTGAGTGAACAAGGTCTCGAGAAGCTCGAGGTCGGCGCTGAAACGCTTGCCGGCGTCCGTGTACTTGACTTTCACCATATCGGTGCTGAGCATGTACTCGATATGGACAGAGATCGCCATCTGAGATAACTCGGTGACCTCGGCCAGTGCCTGCTGATCCAGGCCGTCGGCGCCGACCGGTATCAGTGCGTCGATGATCTGCAGCCTTTCTTCAAAGCAGAGTGCGCCCATCAGTCGTGCCAGTCGTCGCGTGTCCATGGAGTGCTTGCGGTGAAGTGAGGTTGGAACAGCCGACAGCATCAGCGGTTTGTCGGTTATGCTCAAGGGGATTTTGCGGTGATTACGGCTTTGTAATTGCCATTCTGCGCAGCACGGGGCGGCAGCCACGCACCGCTGGTGTGATTGCAATTTTTAACATTACAGATGAGTAACCGAAGACGTCTGCCGCTGGCGTCGCGCACATGAAACTGCGAGCATGCGGACAAACCGGATGATCCGTTTGCCATGACGACGCTATTGCTGCCTGCTTACCTGTCCAATGCGGAATTCGATGAATTCATTCATCAATTCCATGAGGGCGTGTGCAGCAATGATTTCGTCAAGCATTACTTCGTGCTGGCGAAGAAGAGCACCATGCTGCAGGATATGAGGCGCTACTGGTCTTATCTGACGCCGAAGACAGCGCTGGAGTACCGACGGCCGGCGTCGCCCACGGCATCGGTAGACATCCAGCTGCCGGAGAGCCAGTTTTCCGAGATCGTGGATGTCATGGAGCAGGTCTGTCGCGCGCGCAAGTTCAAGCCCGAGCATGTGCCACAGCTCACGCATGAAATCCTGGAGCTGATCGAAGAAACACGCAGTCAGACCAATGACCTGCTGCCGTCGAAGCTGGAAGCGACCGAGGTCGAGCCTGACAAGCTGTGCCACTTCCTTAAGCGGAACAAGATCTCTGCCGAGGTCATGCCCTCGAAAAACATCATGGTCGAGCGCGGCCTGTCGCACAAGCTGTGGCTGTCCATTGACGGTGAGCGCAAGCAAATCACGATTGAAGGACGGATCTACATCAGCGACGCCGCCTTCGATGACCAGATCGACGAGATTCTCGATCGCCAGAGCGAGACGGACAGTTTTGTCAGGCTCAGGCTCGAGCGCGGCGAAGGCAAGCAGCACCTGCTGGAGCGGCACACCCTGCCCTGTGCGCATGGCATACCGATGCGCCTGTTCACGCGCTACCTGCGGCGCTTCAGCAGCGAGCTCGACCGCGTCTATTCCTTTGACAAGGATGGCGTGCTGAAAGCTGGCTAGCAGCACTGCCTGCCCGGTCGGCTGGCGTTCCAACGGATCCGGCAGCGATCCCATCGTGTAGCATCGCTTCCCGTGAACACCGACATTCTCACTGCCATCGCTGCTGCCGCGCTGTTCGGCGCCAGCACTCCCTTTGCCAAGCTGCTGGCGGGTGCGATGTCTCCCTGGTTGCTGGCGGGGCTGCTCTACCTGGGCAGCGGACTCGGCCTGTTCGTATTGCGTATCCTGCGTGACCGCGGATGGAAGAGGTCCGGCATGGCAGCGGCTGAATGGCGCTGGTTGCTGGGCGCGATTCTGTTGGGCGGCATCGCCGGCCCCGTCGCACTGATGGCAGGACTCGCATCGACACCGGCATCCACGGCTTCGCTGATGCTCAACCTCGAAGCTGTGCTGACAGCCGTGATCGCATGGCTGGTATTCCGTGAGAATGCGGGCCCGCGCGTGCTACTGGGCATGGCAGCCATTGTCGCGGGCGGCGTGGCATTGGCCTGGCAGCCCGACGCGGCCGCGGTATCCGACGGGGCGGCCATGCCGCTCCAAGGCTTGCTGTTCATCGCTCTGGCCTGTTTTTGCTGGGCGATCGACAACAACCTGACGCGCAAAGTGTCGGCGTCGGATGCGGTCTTCATCGCGGCTACCAAAGGCCTGGTCGCCGGTGTCGTGAATACCGGTGTCGCGCTGGCTCAGGGAGCGCTGCTACCGGCGCCCGCCGTACTTGGCGCGACGATGGGGGTGGGTCTGGCAGGGTATGGTCTGAGCCTGGTGATGTTCGTGCTCGCGTTGCGCGGGCTGGGCTCGGCGCGTACCGGCGCATATTTCTCGACCGCGCCTTTCATCGGCGCGGCCGTATCGCTGCTGCTGCCCGGCGAATCAGCCGGCAGTGCGTTCTGGATTGCGGCAGCCTTGATGGCGCTCGGCGTCTGGCTGCATTTGAGCGAACATCATGCGCATGAGCATACGCATGAGGCTATCGAACATGAGCACCTCCATGTGCATGACGAACATCACCAGCACGCGCACGACGCGGGCTGGGACGGGAAAGAACCGCATGTGCACCGGCACGTCCATGCGCCGATGACGCACAAGCATCCGCATTATCCGGATATCCATCACCGGCATACACACTGAGTGCGCGCCGTCTCACGCCATGGCGTCAGAGCCCGCAGGCGAAGCGCCAGCCGCCGGTGGCGCCCGGGTTCTGCGTCAGTTTCTGCACATCGCCCGGCGTGTTGACGCGGCCAATCATTTCACCCTGCGCCATTGGCTCCTTGTACATCACGTAGTTGATGATCTGCGCGGTCTCGTTCTTGCAGTCGTATTCCTTCAGCAGCTTCATCGACATCATGCCGCGTGGGCCGGCATTGCGGTAAGTCTGTATCTCGGTCACGCGGCGCTTGTCGCCGCTGGGAACGACGCTCGAGGTATCGACATAGACGATGGTGCCGCGGATATTCTCGAAGACTTTTTTCAGTTCGGCGTGCGAGGCCGGCGCGGCAGCGAGCAGCGCAATCAGGGCAAACGTCGGGACGATTGGCAGTGTGGGCTTTTTCATGGAGGTCCGTAGTGGAATCGGTTCGCAGGAGTGGGCGGCCGGACGGGCCGCCGTTGATGCTAATGGCCAGTATACGAAAAGTCGGCCCGGCGCCGCTACGCAGTGAATTGACGGGTTTTTGGCAGCTTGCTCAGCCCATGGCCATCAGACGGCAAGCGCTACCTTGGCACCGTAGACAATCTGTCATGCCCCATCATCACTCAGAAAAACACCATGCGCGAAAAAGCCTTGCTGACGATCGCTTCCTACTGCCCCGACACTTTTCTGAACCGATTGCTGGGAAAGATGCAGCTGAAAAATGACGCAGAACTGGCGCGCACGCTGGAGATCACGCCGGCGGTGGTCAGCCGTATCCGTAACAAGAAGGCACCGGTCAGCGCAAACTTGCTGCTAATTATTCACGATGTGTCGGAAATAGCGATTCCCGAACTGCGCCGCATGATGGGCGATTCGCGTCGCCTGTTCAGCTGACGCGACTTGTCATCAGGCCGGCATGGACATCAGCTCGACCAGCTGGTCGAGCGCGATGCCCCAGCCCTGATGAAAGCCCATTTTTTCATGCGCGTCGCGCGCTGCTGCTGTCTGGTGCGTGCAGACCGCGCGATAGCGGGTGCGGCCGTCAGGCAGTGGCTCGAGCGTGAGATCGACCACGAAAAAGAATCCCAGGTGTTCCTCGGATGGCGCGGGCTGCAGCCGGAAGCCTGGCCCCATCGCATTGGTCCAGACCAGACGTCGGTTCGGCTCCACCACCAGCCAGGTGCCTACGCCCTCGGGCTGGTTTTGCCCTTCCGGTGATTGCATCACGGTGCGGAACAGGCCGCCCGGCTTCAGATCGATGTCGCACTCGACCACTTTCCACGGGCGCGGGCAGAACCATTTCATCAGCAGGCTCGGTTCGGTCCAGGCTTTCCATAATGCCTCGGGCGACAGATTGACGTCGCGCTGGATCTCGAGGTCGAGTTCGGATTGGATGGCCATGGCGGGCTCCGGGTGATGAAGGGTGCCCGGATTATGGCGCCGCGTCAGGACGCCGGCAAGCTCAGCTGGCCTTCGAGGGTGGCGATCACGGTCTTGCGCTCGGTGACTTTCAGGCTCAGCGTGGCTTTGTGCAGGCGAGCGATTTCGCTGCACAGGCTGAGGCCGAGGCCGACACCGTCGATTCGGCGGCCGCGTGAAGCGTCGCCGCGATAGAAGCGCTGGAAAGCACGTTCGGGCAAGTCAGCCGGAATGTTGTCGCAAGGGTTCTCGATGCTGAGTGCGAACCGGTCATCGCGGCGTGTCAGTGCAAAGCGTATCCATCCTTGCTGCACATTGTATTTCGCGGCGTTGGTGTACAAGTTGAACAGCAATTGCTGAATCAGGCTGCGGTCGCAGGTCCATTCGATGTCCGGCTCGATGTCGTTGCGTATCTTCAGTTCGGGCTGGAAGGCCATCGCATCCAGCGCCAGCTCGGTGAACATCGTGGACAGCGACAATGGCTCCATGTCGTAGCGAATGCTGTTGGCATCGGCGCGCGACAGCAGCAGCAGCTTTTCGGTGATCTCGATCAGGCGCTCGATCTCGTCGCCGATCAGGCGCATGCGTACCTGTGCATCAGAGCCGGTCGGCAGCTCTGCAATCAGGCGCTCCGAATTGCCGCGCAGGATGGTCAGCGGCGTACGCAGTTCATGCGAGGCATCGGCCGCAAATCTGCGCGTCTGCAGGAAGCTCTGGCTCAGACGTTCGCGCAGTTGCTCGAATACGGTCACGAAGCGGTTGAACTCGCGGTAAGGCGGCAGCAGGTCGAGTGGCTGGTCCAGGTTGCGTGAGGTCAGCCCATTGAGCGATGCCTCGAGTTGCCGTATCGGACGCATCACGGTCCAGGTCACGTACACGGTGAGCGCCGTGAGCATCAGGATCACAATGGGCAAGACATACACGAGGATGCGGTCGCGCAGGTTCCAGATACTGTCCACATAGTGTTTCAGGTCTTGCTTGCGCACCAGCATGCGCGGTCCATCCGGACTGTGCTGCATCGCGAAGGCGAGCCAGGTCTCGTTATCGATGTCCATTCGTGTCAGCTCGACGGAATCGCTGATGTGCTCGACCTCCCCGGTCCAAGCGTGCCGGATCTGCTTTGCCCGCTCGCACACCGGTAAGCTTTCCTGCGCTTGCTTCAGGCCTTCCGGCTTGCACAGCAGGTAGTACTCGCTGACGCTGCTGAGCGCATCACCGCGGCTGCTCTGCGCCACACACAGGAAAAAGGAATTGGTATCCGTCGCCTCATGCTGGCAGGCGGCCAGTGTGCTGGCGACATTGGATTCGATGCGCTCGACCAGATAGCGCGTGGTCATGTACTGCGCCATCAGGCGGTTCGAATAAATGATGACTGCAGTGACCAGCAAGATGCGTATGAAGACGTGCCAGTGGAAGGACTTCTTCATGCGTCATCCTCAAGCTGGAAACGGTAGCCCACACCGCGTATGGTCTCGATCGGGAAAGGCTTGCCCTCGCGTGCCTGGCGATTGAGCTTCTTGCGTATGCGCTGTATGCAGACATCGACCACATTGGTCTCGGGATTGAAGCTGATGCCCCAGACATTTTTCAGGATCTGCTGGCGCGAGAAGATGCGGTTTGGCGCGCGCATCAGGCATTCGACCAGGCTGAATTCGCGCTGGCTCAGCGGGGCCACCGTGCCGCGCCAGTTGGCCTGGCGGCTGATCAGGTTCAGCGTCAGTTCGCCGACCTGGATTTCATCGATGACCTTGCCACTCTTGCGGGTCATGACCGCGCGAATCCGGGCGATCAGTTCCTCGACGAAGAAGGGTTTGGGCAGGTAGTCGTCGGCGCCGATCTCGAAGCCGGCCAGCCGGTCGGGAAGCTCGTTGCGCGCGCTGAGGAAAATGACCGGGATCGCGTTGCCCGTTTCCCTGACCTTGCCCAGCACCTCGAAGCCGTCCAGCACCGGCAGCATCACGTCCAGGATCACCAGGTCGTGCTCGCCGCTGAGGATCGCGGCCAGGCCGCTGGCGCCGTCCTTCACATGCGTGACCTGAAAACCCGCTGCCCGCAGGTCAGGAATGACAAATTCCGCGATGCGGACTTCATCTTCGACCAACAGCAATCGGGATGCGGACAAAGGCATATGTTCTTTATTTGATAATTACGCGGCCGCGAACGCCGCCCCCTCGTGCCGCGTCATGCGAAAGCGCCGTCAGAAACGGACTTGCCGCTGCAGCCGCCATCTTAGACGCATTGATACCGCGTTCTATTACATCCTCGTTATTTTTGTTGGCGCGAATGTGCAGTATTGCGGCTTGTCCGGCAAGTGACTGCTTCTATCGAACGCCCATCGTGACAATTGCGTAATCCGGTCACGGCATTACGCGATTGTCATCCCCTTGAAGGGTGGGCGGCGGTACGTTCCGCAGCATGGACAAACTGTGTACATCGCTGACGCGCAAGAACGGGACATGCGGCCTTTCGGAGGCTGCCGGTGGCCGGCTGGCGGCGGGGCGGGCGGGGTAGGCCATGGGCTCGCCGGACCTGTTCAGGGCACTGACGCGCTCCCTCAAGGGTGGGCGCGGACGCTCGGTCGCGCCGGATGACATACGCCTGACGCCTTACCTGTCGGTGGTGGTCGCGGTGCTCTACATGATGGCCGCCGATGGCGACATCTCCGATCGCGAGAGCAGCCAGCTGCAATCCGTGATCGGTGCCGATGCTGATTCCCTGCATCGTGCGGTCGCTTATGCGGAGACGCGCAGTGTCGATCAGTTCCTGAAGGACGCGCCGCCGTTGCTGGATGCGAAAGCCCGGCTGTGCCTCCTGATGAACGTCTGCGATTCGCTGATGGCCGATGGCGAGCTGTCGACCACCGAGCTGCAATTGTTCGACCGGCTGGTTGGGGCCCTGGGCCACACCAAGGCCAGCTTCCAGCCTTACTTCGATGCGATCGCACTCAAGGATCGCTTCTCCGTGCTGGGCGATTTCGATGCCGCCGCCGCGTCGCAAGAGCTGACGCCGCCGAAGGCGCTGGTGGTGTCGATGGTGTACATGATGTCGGCCGACGGCTCGATGGGCGAGGAAGAGATCGGCCGCCTGAACGCCGTGGTCGGCAGCTCGCAGGCATTGCTGAAGGCCAGCCTGCGCTATGTGGGCCAGGTGCGCGCGCCGCAATTCCTGGCCGCTGCGGCTGGTGTGCTCGACGAGCAGCAGCGCTTGTGCATCCTGCTCAACGCCTGCGACACGATGATGTCGGACCATCAGGTGGCCGCTGGCGAGCGTGAATTGTTCCGCCGCATGCTGACCGCTTTTGGCATCGCACCCGGGCAATTCGATCGCTACCTGAACGTCATCTACCTGAAGAACGACCTGCCGCAGGACGATCGCCGGCTGCCGTCTGCAGGCAAGCAGGACGAGCAGCCGCAGGCAAGGGCGCGCACCCGCAATCGCAGCGAGGGCGTGGTGTTCGAGCGCAAGCGCCAGTGGCAGGAGCAGGGGGGCGACGCCGGTGATGCCGATCCCGAGGAACGCCGCAAGGCTCGCCGCTCGGATGGGAAGGACGCACAGAATTCCGAAATGGACGCGCGTATCTCGCGCACCATGCAGGAAAACATCGATCGCATGTCGGGCGAGTTCAAGGGTGCCGACGCGTTCGACACCCTCGCCGCAAATTCGCGCGATGGCCTGCCCGCGGGTGACACCGGCGATGCTGACGAGGGCGCGACGGATTTGCGCGCTTTCCGCGAATCCGGATTCAGCCAGGACAAGAATCATGTGGTCGAATCCGGTCGTTCCGGTCAGGGGAAGCATTGGAAAGATGCTGACGGAGCCGGTGACCGGCGCTCGATGCGCGATGCCGATGGCGCTGCGGGTGGCGCCGGCCGGCTACGCAACGGCGCAAGCCTGAATGGGAAGCACTGGAAGGATGTCGATGGCGCCGCCGATGCGAATGGCTCGCAACCTGATGGCGCGACCGTGGAAGGCAAGCACTGGCAGGATACGGACGGCGCTGCGGGCGTCGATGGCGCGCGACGCAAAGGCGCGGGTGCAGACGGCAAGCACTGGAAGGATGCCGATGGTGACGCCGATCATCGCGCGATGCGCGACACGGACGGGCAGCAGGATGCCGACGACGCGCGACGCAACGGTGCGAGCCTGGATGGCAAACATTGGAAGGACGCCGATGCTGCTGGCGATGCGAATGGCTCACAACGCAATGGCGCGACCGTGGACGGCAAGCACTGGAAGGATGCCGACGGCGACAGCGACATGCGTGCGCTGCAGGACGCGGATCGCGATGGCGACTCAGCCGGCAAGGCCGGCCGCAACGGCGTGTTCGACAAGGCGGCGCTGCGGGATGCCGAAGGTGCTGCGACGCAAGCCGGTCTGGTTGACGACGGTCGCAACCTGCCGGGGCAAGCGTGGCGCGATGCGGCCATGCCCGGCGATCCGAACGCGATGCGGGATGCCGACGCACCTCCGAACGGCAAGCATCTGGTCGACGACCGCGGCAGTTTCGATACAGAAGGTGCGGAGGATGGTGACGGGCTGGTCGTGGTCGATCCGATCACTGGTCGCATGGGCACCGTCAGCGACCGCACGAAAACCATACAGGCGCATCTGGAAGCGATGCGTTCGGCAAGTTCAATCACGGCAGCCAATCGCCTGCCGCGCCTGCCCGCCGGTCCGGCCGTGCAACGCCGCTTGCCTGATGCAGCGGTCGCCGCCGACGTTGCAAGCAACACCGCCGCATCACTGATGCCTGCAGGCGCAGGCATGGGTATCGCCGTGCGCACGGAAACCATTGAAAACGATGACGATGTCCAGATGTTGCTGGCGTCGGATGAAGGAGGTCCCATCTTGAGCGAGAACACGTCAGCATCCCCTCCGGAGCAGGCGCAGCAGAACCGCAAGCTGCGGCAATGGAGCGCAGTGCTGCTGCCGGCACTGTTTGTCACCTATGGCTCTACCATGGTCGGCGAGACGGCAGCCGAACGTACATTCATCACCAGCGAAAACATGGCCACCGACGCGCGCGTGGTGCACCAGATGGCGAGTGTTCAGCAGACGGTCTACCGTGTCGTACCCGATGCAGTCACGCTGGGCACGCCTGCAGTGCTGACGCCCTTGGGTTCGGCATCGACTTCCGCAGCGGCCGCCGGCGGCGCTTCATCGGCATCCGGAGCTGCCGTCTCTCATGCGGCCAACACCGCAGCCACCGTCGCTGCAGGCGCTTCGACTGCCGCCGGCATCACGGCTGTCAAGCATGCATCCGGTTCGACCGGCGCCCAGGCACCCGTAGGGGATGGCGAGGCCACGGTGCTGTCGGATCGCGAGCAGGCAGACCGCTTTCTCGAGCAGCGCAAGCAGGAACTGCAAGTGAGCTTTGAGCGCCAGCATTGGGCCAGCGTGGTCGCTTCGCAGCGGCAGCAATGGTTCGTGTATGCGAAGTCCATTGTGCTGCTCGGCCTGGGCATGGCGTTCTGGGGTGTGCTGTTCCGGTCGATGCGCATGCTGCATGCGTCGACTGCAGCGGGACTGATCGGCTTGCTGCTGACAGCGAATGGCTATTGGCTGTTCCTGCCGTTCTGAGGAGAGGGCGATGCAGATATCCCGCTCAGATCCCCTGCAATCCAGCATGGCCTCGACTGCGCAGCGTACGGCAATGTCCTTCGATGTCGATCCGCGCAGCCATGCGGTGACGGTCAGCGTGGTGGACCGTCGCTCGGGCGAAGTGCTGCAGCAGATGGTCTACGACAAGCGCATCAATACCGAGCCGGGCAAGGCCCGCCGTGCCGGATCGCTCGTCGATATCCGCGCATGAAGCCCGTCATGCACGGGCGAGGCAACCATGAAAAGGCCATTGAACGCATATGACGCGCGTAAAGAGTACTGAAGACCTGATCGATGAACTGGATATGCTGCGCGCCTATGGCGTCAGCGTGTCCGACGCCGCGTATGCACAGGCGCGGCAGGTAGACATTCGCTTGTTCTCATTGCTGGACCGTCGTGAGGCGGCCCTGCTGGTGCTGCGCCGCGCATCGGCTATGCCGGCCCCGAAAACGACTCGCATCCGGCAGGGCTGAGCCGCCGGCTTGAGCTTGCGGGCAGATGGGTGGCGCCCGACCTGCATGCCCTGTCACGCCAGGGATCGATAGCCTAGTCGCTCCGACACATGATCCGCGCACGCGCGGATTTTTTTCGCGATCTCCCCGCTCCAGCTCGCATCGAAGCTGCCCGCTGGTCCGATCGCGGTAATCCCGAGCCGGATATTCCCGCTGTGCTCGAACACGGGCGCGCAGATCGCATTGATGCCCGGGATGGGCTCGCCCTGCACGCGCGCCATGCCGCGCTTGCGCACGTCGGCCAGTATCGTCTCCAGGTCTTGCATGCGCTTGCCCGGCACGCCAAAGCCGGCGGCGATGCCATTGCGGTTTTCCTGCGCGAGAATGCGCTCGACCTGCTTGGGCGGCAGGAAGGCTGCGAAGACGAGGCCGGTTGCGGTCGACTGTATCGCCATCACGGTACCGGTGCGCATGTTTACATGGATGGGGTAGCTGGATTCGCTGATGTAGATAATTGTTGGGCCCATGTTGCCCAGCACCGACAGGCCGACCGTCTGATCGATCTCGGCCGATAGCTGAGTGATGGCGGGGATCGCGATCCGCACCGGATCCAGCAGGTGCAGGCTGATCAGGCCCAGCTGCAATGCGAACGGGCCCAACTCGTAGCGGCCAGTCAGCGGGTCTTGCTCGATCAGCCCGAAGCTGCCGAAACTCACCAGATACGGATGGGCCTTGGCCGACGGCATGCCGGCCTTGCGCGCCAGATCGCCCAGGCTCATTGGCCCGCCTTCGTCGACCAGCGCAGTGAGCAATCGCCCACCGATTTCGATCGACTGTATGCCGCGCCGGCCCTTGTCCGTGGAGTTGTCTTCAGCCATGGCGCGAGTTTACGGACGCTTTCGATCAAAGTAAACCGTTCGTTATTATCTAATACGTTGACCAAGGATGAATTCGCGGCTAAGCTCTTTCATCCTGTCCATCCACCGATTTTTGCCCGCCGGCCGCGGGCCTGGGGAGCATTCATGAGCGAGAAAAAATTCGCCTCGCAGGGCGACCTGCAGGAAAAGAAGACCAGTTTCATCAAGCTGTCCGACAACGCGTATGCGTACACCGCCGAAGGCGACCCGAACTCGGGCGTGATCATCGGCGACGATTCGGTGATGGTGATTGATACCACCGCGACGCCGGCGATGGCGCAGGCGCTGATCAAACATATTCGCGCCATCACCGACCTGCCGATCAAATACGTGACCCTGACCCATTACCACGCGGTGCGCGTGCTGGGCGCCTCGGCCTATTTCAAGGAAGGCGCACAGCAGGTGATCGCATCGAAGGGTACCTATGAACTGATCGCCGAGCGCGGCGAGCAGGATATGCATTCCGAGATCGACCGCTTCCCGCGTCTGTTTGCCGGCGTCGAGACCGTGCCTGGCCTGACCTGGCCGACGCTGGTGTTCGAGAAGGAGCTGACGGTCTTCATGGGCAAGCTGGAGGTTAAGATCATGCATGTCGGCATGGGCCACACCAAGGGCGACACCATCGTCTGGATACCGTCGCAGAAGGTGCTTTTCTCGGGCGACCTGGTCGAATACGATGCCGCCGCCTACACCGGCGACGCACAATTGGAAGAGTGGCCGGCCACGTTGGAAGTATTGCGTGCAATGAAGGCCGACAAGCTGGTGGCCGGCCGTGGCCCGGCGCTGATGAACCCGGCCGAGGTCGACAAGGGCCTCGATTACACGAAGGATTTCGTCAGCACGCTGCTGTCGTCGGCGAAAGAAGCTGTACAGCAGGGTCTCGATCTAAAAGGCGCGATGGCGCATGTGCGCAGCAAGATGGACCACAAGTTCGGCCATGTGTTCATCTATGAGCACTGCCTGCCGTTCGACGTCACGCGCGCAGTGGACGAGGCGCAGGGCATCAAGCATCCGCGCATCTGGACCGCGGAGCGCGACAAGGAAATGTGGCACGCGCTGCAAAGCTGAAGGAACGACCGCTGACGGCGGCCTGAAGCTTTCGGAGACTCGCGATGCACCAGACCTATACCTATAAAAAATTCCCTTACAGTGCGCCGCCCGAACTGGCTGGCGCTGCCATCTCACGTCGTCCGCTGATCGTGATCGGTTGCGGCCCGGTCGGCCTCGCTGCGGCGATCGATGCGCGCCAGCACGGCATACCGGTGCTGCTGCTCGATGACGACGGCACCGTATCGGTCGGCTCGCGCGGCCTGTCCTATGCGAAGGGCGCGCTGGATGCCGACAACGGCTTTACCAATGCCGGCGATAT
>CAZCDW010000008.1:0-19231 GCA_964497485.1 uncultured Bifidobacterium sp. | reverse complement strand
GCGAAGCGCACGCTGGAGATCCTCGACCGGCTCGGTTGCGGCCAGCCCGTGGTCGACAAGGGCGTGGGCTGGGACGTGGGCCGTACCTTCTTCCGCAACGAGGAAGTGTTCAACTTCAACCTGCGTCCGCAGCCCGGCTTCAAGCGCCCCGGCATGGTCAACCTGCAGCAGTACTACCTCGAGGAGTACATGGTGCAGCGCGCGCTCGACGCCGGCGTCGACATGCGCTGGAAGAACAAGGTGGTGTCGGTCACGCCGCATGAAGAGCATGTAAAGCTGCAGGTCGACACACCGGATGGCAGCTATGCGATCGAGGCCGACTGGCTGATCGTCTGTGATGGCGCGCGCAGCCCGGTGCGCACGATGCTGGGGCTGGACATCGACGGCAAGGTCTTCATGGACCGCTTCCTGATCGCCGACGTGGTGATGAAGGCCGACTTTCCGGCCGAGCGCTGGTTCTGGTTCGACCCGCCTTTCCATCCGAACCAGTCAGTGCTGCTGCACCGCGAGGCCGATGACGTGTACCGCATCGACTTCCAGCTCGGCTGGGATGTCGACCCGGAAGAAGAAAAGAAGCCTGAAAAGGTGATCCCGCGTATTCAGGCCATGCTCGGCGACGACCGCGAGTTCACGCTCGAGTGGGTCAGCGTCTATACCTTCCAGTGCCGGCGCATGAATGAATTTCGCCATGGTCGCTGCCTGTTCGCCGGCGATGCCGCGCATCAGGTCTCGCCATTCGGCGCGCGCGGCGCGAACTCGGGCGTACAGGATGCCGACAACCTGGTGTGGAAGCTGAAGCTGGTCATGGATGGCAAGGCGCCGCTGGCGCTGCTCGATACCTATTCGGCCGAGCGCGGTTTTGGCGCCGATGAAAATATCCTGAACTCGACGCGATCGACCGATTTCATCACGCCCAAGAGCGCGGTCAGCAAGACCTTCCGCAACGCGGTGCTGGAGCTGTCGCGCGAGCTGCCGTTTGCGCGCAAGCTGGTCAATTCAGGCCGGCTGTCGGTGCCGTCATTCCTTACCGATTCTTCATTGAACACGCCCGACAGTGAAGTGTTTGCCGGCGACATGGTGCCTGGCGCGCCTATGGACGATGCACCGGTCGATGCCAATGGCCAGCCGTCATGGCTGGTCGACCATGTCGGCGGCCGTTTCCAGGCACTGTATTTCTGCGATGACCCGGCCGCGATACCGGAAGCGATGCAATGGCAGCTGCAAGGGCTGGCCGAGGCGGCGATCCCGGTTGAATCGCTGGTGATCGCGAAGCGTGCTGGCGCATGTCGCCTGAAGGTGCTGGTCGACCGTGAAGGCATCGCCTTCCCGCGTTACGATGCGAAGCCGGGCACGCTGTATCTGCTGCGTCCGGATCAGCATGTCGCGGCTCGCTGGCGGGAAGCCGAGGTATCGCGCATCGTCGCGGCGGTGGCGCGCGCGACGGCCAATTTTGCGGAAGGCTGAATCATGTCCCTGATACTGGAACCGAATTTCAACGAAGCGGGCAAGCGCTATTTCCGCGATTTTTCGCCGGGCGACGATTTCTATCAGGAGCTGATCGACATGCACCGCGACCTCAGCGACGAGCAGAGCGCGCAGGTGAATGCGAAGCTGATCCTGATCCTGTCCAACCATATCGGCGACCTCGCCGTGCTGCGCGAAGCGATGGCGCTGGCACGCAAGGGAGTCGCCACGACTGATTCACGCACCTGAACCAGGTATATGCCGGAGGCACCATGCTGATCCAGAAAATCCATCATGTCGCATACCGCTGCAAGGACGCGAAAGAGACCGTCGACTGGTACACGAAACATCTCGGCATGAAGTTCGTGCTCGCGATCGCGGAGAACGAGGTGCCGTCGACCAAGGCGCCGGACCCGTACATGCACGTCTTCCTCGATGCCGGCGACGGCAATGTGCTGGCCTTCTTCGAGCTGCCAACCCAGCCGGAAATGGACCGCGACCGCAATACGCCGACCTGGGTGCAGCACCTGGCAATGAAGGTCGATTCGATCGAGACACTGGTCGCGACCAAACAGCGGCTGGAATCCGAAGGCATAGCCGTCATCGGCCCGACCGACCACACCATCTTCAAGAGCATCTACTTCTTCGATCCGAACGGCCATCGCCTCGAACTGGCGGCCGACTGCGGCACGCCGGAGATGTACCGCAAACTCGACGAAGTGAAATGGGACATGCTGGAAGAATGGAGCAAGACCAAACAGGCGCCCCAGCATGCGGCGTGGATGCATGATGGCAGCATGGCGCGTTGACAAGGATGACTGTGAACCTGTTGAACGAAACTCATGACCCATCGCTGAGCAGTTGGGTCACCTCTGCTAACCAGCCGGGCACAGATTTCCCGATCCAGAACCTGCCGTTTGCGGTGTTCCGCCGCAAGGGCGATATCGAGACATTTCGCTGTGGTGTCGCGATCGGAGACCAGGTGCTGGATCTCGCGGCGCTTGCGGCATCGGGGGGGCTGAGCGGTGATGCGCTGAAAGCTGCGCAAGCTGCCAGCGCCGACAAGCTCAATGCCTTGATGGCGCTCGGCCAGCCCGCATGGAGCGCGTTGCGCCTCGCACTGTCGCGCGCCCTGCGCAGCGGATCGAAGGAAGCGGGCAAGCTGGCTGCATGCCTCATACCCATGGCGGAGGTCGAGTATGCATTGCCGGCACAGATCGGCGACTACACCGATTTCTACACATCCATCCATCACGCGACGAACATCGGCAAGCTGTTCCGCCCGGACAATCCGCTACTGCCTAACTACAAATGGGTGCCCATCGGCTATCACGGCAGGGCATCCAGCATTGGCGTATCCGGACAGACCTTCAAGCGCCCGCATGGCCAGCTGATGCCACCGGGCGCGGAGCAACCGACCGTCGGGCCGAGCAAGCGGCTTGATATCGAACTGGAGCTGGGCATCTTCATCGGTCAGGGCAATACAGTGGGCGAATCGATTTCGATGACTGATGCCGAGTCCCATGTGTTCGGCATCTGCCTGCTCAATGACTGGTCGGCGCGCGACATTCAGGGCTGGGAATACCAGCCGCTCGGTCCCTTCCTCGCAAAAAATTTCGCGACCACGATCTCGCCGTGGATCGTCACGCTCGAGGCGCTGGCGCCGTATCGCTTGCCATTCACGCGTCCCGAAGGCGATCCGCAGCCACTGCCTTATCTCGACAGCGAGCATAATCGCGCTGCCGGTGCATTCGATATTCAGTTGAGTGTTGAGGTGCAAACGTCAACCATGCGTGCCGCTGGCCAGACTGGGTATCGCCTGTGCCAGACCAGCTACCGCCATGCGTACTGGACGCTCGCGCAACTGGTCGTGCATCACACGGTCAATGGCTGCAACCTGCAGCCGGGCGACCTGTTTGGCAGCGGTACCCTGTCCGGTCCAACCCCCGATCAGGCAGGCGCGCTGATCGAGCTGACCAGTGGCGGCAAGAACCCGATCGCACTGTCGAATGGCGAGCAGCGCATCTTCCTCGAGGACGGTGACTCGGTCCCTTTCCGCGGATGGTGTGAAAGACCGGGTGCAGCGCGTATTGGTTTTGGCGAATGCAGTGGGATGGTCGCTGGCTGAGAAATCTGTGACTGCTTGACTGGCGTAGAAGTCTTGCTTGAGATTGAAGCCAGCATTGAGCGGTAGTCGAATTGGTTGTTCTTTGAGCTTGCGAGAAGCGTTGCAAATGCAACGCTTTTCTTTTTTCGGTTGTCTGATCAGCGTGATCGAAACAGCTTCGCGACCGAGCTTCCCCCGATGGCGCTTCGGCTCATTATCGTTGTTCCCGCCAAGGACGGCAGCTGCGGGAGTGAGATGTGGTCGACGAATACGACAGCCCTTGGAAAGAAGCCATCGAGCAGTATTTTTCTGATTTCATGCATTTCTTTTTCCCGGCCGCCCACGCAAAGATCAACTGGAAACAGCCTGTCGAATTCCTGGAACAGGAGCTGCGCTCCGTCGTTCGGGATGCTGAGCTGGGTACGCGCTTCGTCGACAAGCTGGCCCGGGTGTCTTTGCTGGATGGTCGCCCGGAATGGGTCTACGTGCATCTGGAAGTACAGGGGAATGCGCAAGCGAGCTTTGCCGAGCGCATGTTTGTCTATAACTACCGACTGTTTGATCGCTACCACCTGCCAATCGCCAGCCTTGCGGTATTGGCGGATGATCAAGCTGCATGGCGACCGAGTTCCTATGGATATCAGGCACTTGACTGTGAAATGGGCATACGCTTTCCGATAGCGAAGCTTTTGGACTGGGTAGGTAGCGAAGCCAGGCTGGAGGACAGCGCCAATCCGTTCGGGATGGTCACTTGGGCGTATCTGGCGACGCGTGCGACACGCGATGACCCTGAGCGGCGTTACCAGACCAAATTACGTTTGGTGCGAAGTCT
This sequence comes from uncultured Bifidobacterium sp., assembly GCA_964497485.1. Classification (GTDB taxonomy): domain Bacteria; phylum Pseudomonadota; class Gammaproteobacteria; order Burkholderiales; family Burkholderiaceae_D; genus Pernthalerella. Next base: position 14,828 of record CAZCDW010000008.1, on the reverse strand, counting down.
TTATCACCGTGGTTGGGACAGGCAGAGGGTGACGGATTTATTCCGAGTGATTGACTGGATGATGTGCCTGCCCCATGCGCTGGAATTGAAATTCAGGCAGGACTTGAGAGTCCTTGAGGAGGGAACGGCCATGCGATACGTAACGTCGATTGAGCGGCTGGCAAAGAACGAAGGGATGCAACAAGGCATGCAACAAGGCATGCAGCAAGGCCTGATCGAGGGGCGCTTGCTAGTGTTGCGTCAGCTTCTCGAGCGTCGATTTGGCCAGTTGCCGACTTGGGCGGAATCCCGTTTGACGACAGCGACCGAAGCTGATCTCGATGTATGGACGGGGATGTTCATTGATGCAACTTCGATCGAGGAGGTTTTGGGTTCCGTACCTGACGCTGACACTCGCAGTACTAACTGACCGCAAACGCCGCCAGCTCCCGTATCGCCTGCCGCGCAGACTTCAGCATCGCCGCCTGCAGGTGGAAGTCATGCCAGCGCTCGCCATACACCTGCAGCGTGACCTGATTGCCGAAGCGTTTCGCACGCGCGGCCAGCCGCAGCGTATCCTGCAGCAGGATTTCCTGGTCGCCCACCTGCAGCAGCATGGGTGGAAAGTTGCTCAGGTCGGCATCCAGCGGACGATGCGAGGCCGCATCTTTAGGGCACGCATACCAGCCCATCGCCTGTTGCAGCCATCCGCTGCGCAGCATGGGATCGATCACCGCGTTCTCCATGATCTTCTGGTCCAGCCGGTCGATGTCGGCGACGGTCGAGATCAGCATTAGTTTGCCGGGTTGGCGTACTCCCTTGTCACGCAAGGTCAGCATCAGCGCGAGGGCCAGCGCGCCACCTGCCGAGTCGCCGGCCACGATGATGTTGTCCGCATCATGGCCACGCGCGAGCAGGATCTGATAGCAGTAGATCGCGTCTTCCAGCGCCGCCGGATACGGATGCTCGGGCGCGAGCCGATAGTCCGGCACCCACACATCGCAACGCGAGGCTGCGGCCAGTCGCGTGGTGATGCTGCGGTGGGATTGCGGACTGCCGAGGCAGAATGCGCCGCCATGCAGGTAAAGAATCACTTTGTCGCCATGACGCCCGGCCGGCTTCACGATCTCCACGGCGAGGTCGTTCAGCATCTGTCGGGTGCGTGTCACACCGAGGCAGCCCGGCATCAGTGGGCCTAGCATGTTGACCACGAAGCGTTGCACGCGCGCCGATTGCGGCGGCCCGATCAGTGAGCGGAACACCAGCCTCAGGAAAACGCGCAGAAAGGCAGCCGTTGCGCGTTCGAACAGCGAGCGAGGCGGGGGAAGATAATGGGCCAGTGCTTCGCCGCTGCCTTCAAAACCGTCGACGGCCGCGACGCGCTCGAAGCGATACGCATCAAGGCTGGCGTAGCGTGCGAGCCAGCGATAACTGAAGGTGAAGCCCGGCCAGTTGGTCGGTATGTTCCCCGACGCATCGCGGTACCAGCTGCTGCACTTGGCCCAGATCGATGATGACAGCCGTTGTCGAACCGAGCCCGCGAATCGGCGGTACACATCGTCCCTGACCTCGATGCAATTCGCGCCGAATTTCCGTGCTTCGCGCAGGCAGCGCACCACATGCTGCGCCTGCGATTCCAGCATGTAGATGATGGAGTTGTGGCCGAGGTTGGTGTTCGGTCCGTACAGCATGAAGAAATTCGGGAAGCCCGGCACCGTGATGCCAAGATAAGCGGCCGCACCGTTGCGCCAGGCCTCATTCAGTTTGCGACCATGGCGGCCGCTAATGCTCAGCGGTGTCAGGAATTCGGTGGCCGCGAAGCCGGTACCAAAAATCAGGGTGTCAGCCACATGTACCTGGCCATCGCTTGTCTGTACGCCATCTACGGTGATACGCGCAATCGGCGTGGTGTGCAGCGATACATTGGGCCTGGCCATCGTCGCCAGGTAATCGTTCGACAGCAGGATGCGCTTGCAACCGATCTGGTGGCTGGGCGTCAGCTGGCGTCGCAATCGATCATCCTTGAGCTGCGCATGCAGCATGCGGCGAAAAGGCCAGCCGACCGCCGGTACCATCAGCCCATGAAAGCGCGTGAAGGCCAGTGCACGGGCTTCATAGAACGCATAAAAGCGCGCACGCTCGACCAGCATCAGGGCTGGCAGTGCGCGAAACAGGCGCTTCACCCAGGACGCGTAGGGACGGTCATTGCGTCGTATCAGATAACTGGGCGTGCGCTGGAACACCGCAAGTGATGCGGCCTCTTTCGCGATCTCGGGCACGAATTGCGCGGCCGACGCGCCAGTACCGATCACGGCCACCGACCGTCCCGCGAGTGCATGGCCGTGATCCCACTGCGCGGAATGAAACGCCTTGCCGCGGAAGTCCGGCAGGCCTTCGATGTCCGGCAGTACCGGGCGGTTCAGCAGGCCGGTGGCAGTGATCAGATGTCGCGCCTTCAATTCGCCGCCGTCGGCCAGCGTCGCTACCCACACGCTGGCGGTCTCATCGAAGCGCGCCGCGCGCAGTTCCGTGTTCAGGCGCACATGCGGCATCACGTGATATTTGTCGGCACAGTGCTGCAGGTAGCGTTGGATCTCGGGCTGCGCCGCAAAGGTGCTGCTCCAGTCGGGATTCGGTTCGAACGAAAACGAATATAGGTGGGATGGGACATCGCAGGCAGCGCCCGGATAGTCATTGTCACGCCAGGTGCCGCCAATCGCGGCGGCGCGCTCGATGATGAGAAAGTGGGTGATACCTTCGCGCAGCAGCATGATCGCCATGCCTATACCGCCGAAGCCGCTGCCGACGATCAGCGCGTCGAGTACGTCGGGATGCTGGTTGCTGTTGTTGCTGCTGCTGTTGCCGTTGTTACCGTCATGCGTTGCCGCCATGCCTGTCTCCCCGGTCTTTTTCTGGGGATCATAGTGAATGCAGGCAAGGCTGTACAGGCGTGATTAGCGGCGCAACACATTTCAGCTCAGGAAAATTTCGGATTTAATAATAAAGCCGACGACGGACATCGGAAAGCGCGAGCAGGCCGCATCGCGTGTTTACCCCGACCCGGAGGTTCGGCGCTTTCGGCAGGACGCCAACGACTTCGTTCCTGGTGCAGGCGCTCCATTACTGACCAGAGTCGCATCGAGTTTCGATGTTCGTTAAACCGGGCTCGGCGCATGATCAAGCGACGATATCGGGTTCCGCCAAACGGTAGCCGATTCCGGTTTCGGTCAACAGGATCTGTGGGTCGGCGGGATTTTTTTCCAGCTTGGCCCGCAACTGACCCAGGTAAATACGCAGATAGTGAGTGTGCTCGATGTACTCGGCCCCCCAGACTTCTTTCAGCAATTGGCGATGCGTGCATACCTGTCCAGGCCGCGTGCTCAGCACGGTCAGCAAATGCAGCTCGATACGCGTCAAGTGCACCGGTTCGCCATCACGTGTCATGCATGATCGCTCCCTGTCGAAAACCACACCATACTTCCGATAAGGTTCGGGCGGTAGATTGACTGTGCCGGATCTGTGCCGCAACGCGACGCGCATGCGGGCCAGCAGCTCGCCGGTGCTGAACGGCTTGACCAGATAATCATCGGCGCCATCGTCCAGCAACTGTATCTTCTTCCCATCCTCGTGCCTTGCCGAGATCACCAGCACTGGCACATCGAGATTGCGCCGCAATTGGGGCAGCAAGGATTCGCCACTGCCATCGGGCAGGTTCAGGTCCAGCAGCACTAGCGCCAGCGCATTGCTGCGCTGTTGCACCTTGTGCGCAACCTCGCGTGCGATATGGCTCCTGGCCTCGGCCAGTGAGCCGGCTTGCACGCAGTCATAGCCGGCATGGCCAAGCGTGTCGGCCAGCATGGCCCGCAGGTCCGGATCGTCCTCGACGATCAGTACTCGTTTATTGATCATGATGCGGCATGTGCTGGCTGCGTAACGGGCTCGTCCCGCATGGGCAGGAACAGGTTGGCGACCGTGCCACCGCCATCGCGCGGCGTCAATTCCAGTCGTCCGTCATGCAGACGCGCGATCAAACGACACAAGGACAGGCCGATGCCGGCACCGCCGCTTCGGGGCGGTGTGCTTTTCAGCTGTGCCGACGCTTCGCCTGTCTGCCGGCGCGCACTCGCTGACCAGGCGGGATCGGGCAATTCGATTGCGATACCCGGTCCGTGATCCGCGACGGCAAACACGATGGCGCGATCGGTACGGAATGCAGAGACCTCGACGCTGCTGTGCGGCGGACTGTAGCGAATCGCGTTGTCAATCAAGTTGTGCAGCAGCTGTACCATCAACAAGGCATCACACCAGAGCAGAGGCAAGCCGCTGGAGACCTTGACCGTAATGCTGCGTCCCGGCGCATGCTGCCGGCCCAGATCGACCGCCTTGCCGACGATTTCCTCGGCCGCTTCCCAGTCGAACTGCAAGCGAACTTGCGGCGCATCGAGCCGGACCAGTTGCAGCACATTGTCGGTGATCCGGCGCAGCTGGCTGGCCTGTGTGAATACCACATCGGCTTGCTGGCGCTTTTGCACGTCGCTCAGCTGATCGAAACGCTCGCGCAAGGTCGAGGCCGCGCCGATGATGGTTGCCAGGGGCGTACGAAAATCATGCGAAAGCGAGGTCAGCAGCGCGGTACGTACTTTCTGGTCATAGGAGCGTTCAGTGGCACGACGTTGCAGCGCCATCAGCAGTGCGATCAGGCCATTGAGAACCACCATCGTTATCAGCAGGATCAAATGCTGCGGCAATTCGACATGGAAGCTGCCGCGTGGCGGTACGAACAGCCAGTTGAATGCAATCACGGACAAGGTCGAGGCCGCGATTGACCAGTACGGCGGCAGAAACAGGCTGGCGGCGGCCGACCCGGTCAGCAATAGCAGCGACAAATTCGACAGGTCCAGCCAGGGATCGACCGCCAGCAGCAAGATCCAGACTGCGACCCAGATCAAGATCGCCGGCCAGCGTGCGGCGGGGGAGGGGGGCGATGCGTTCACGATATGGCTCCCGTCAGCCACCACAGATGTCGATGGCCAACGCATTGTAATCCTGGCGTCGGGCTGGCCTCGCGGGCGTCAAATCTGCACATGGGTACCCAGTTCGACCACGGCATTGTCAGGCAGCCTGAAATAGTCGGCAACACTGCCGGCATTCTTGTGCAGGGTGGAGAACAGATTCTCGCGCCACCAGCTCATCGCGCCGTCCCGGGTCGGGATGATGGTCTGCCGGCTCAGGAAGTACGTGGTTTCGCTGTCGCTGAAAGCCAGCCCCAGTGGCGCGCACAATTCCAGCGCGCGCGGCACGTCGGGCGTGTCCATGAAGCCGAAGCTCAGGCTCACGCGCCAGAAGCTATGCCCCAATGGCTCGACGCTGACACGGTGCGCATCATCAATCCAGGGCACATCGCTGAACACGACGGTCAGTATCACGTTCCTGCGATGCAGTACCTGGTTGTGCTTCAGGTTGTGCAGCAGCGCCTGCGGCACCGTCTCGGCATTACCCACAGCATAGACGGCAGTTCGGTCGGAGCGCCGCACTTCATTCGTATCCACATCCTGCACAAAGTCTTCGAGACTGATGCCTTCCTCGCGGATCGCTTCGGTGACCAGCCGCCGGCCCTGTTCCCAGGTCTCCATCATCATGAACAAGGACAGACCCAGCGCCAGCGGGAACCAGCCGCCGTCCAGGATCTTTGCCGAGCAGCCGGCGACCAGCAGCAGATCGATGCAGAAGAATATCGCTGTCGCACCGACGGCAATCGGTGAAGGCAGATGCCATGCATGATGAATCACGAACCAGGTCAGCACCGTGGTAATCATCATCGTCAGAGTGACGGCAATGCCGTACGCACCCGCCAGTGCCGATGAGCTGCCGAACGCCAGCACGGCCACCGAGACACCGACGAACAGTATCCAGTTCACCAGCGGTATGTAAATCTGGCCGATCTCGGACGATGAGGTGTACAGCACATTCATCCGCGGTAGCAAGCCGAGCTGCATTGCCTGCTTGGTCATCGAGTAGGCGCCTGAGATCACCGCTTGCGACGCGATGATGGTGGCCAGCGTCGACAGCGCGACGATGAACAGCGTCAGCGATGACGGGAACATCCGGTAGAAGGGATTTTCCAGCGCGCCGGGATCGGCGATCAGCAAGGCGCCCTGGCCCATATAGTTCAACAGCAGTGAGGGCAGCACGAAAAAATTCCAGGCCAGCTGTATCGGCCGTTTGCCGAAGTGCCCCATGTCCGCATACAGGGCCTCGGCACCGGTCAGCACCAGCACCAGCGCGCCGATGGTGGCAAACACCTGCCAGCCGCGGTGCTGCAGAAAATGCAGCGCATGCAGCGGATTGAAGGCTTGCAGAATCACGGGCTGCTGCAGGATGTGCATCAGGCCGGCGATGGCCAGCGTCAGGAACCAGACGATCAGCACCGGGCTGAAGGCCTTGCCGACCACGCCGGTCCCGTGGCGCTGGATCGCGAACAGACCGACCATGATCGCAAGCGTCAGCGGCACCACGTAAGGTTTCAGATCCGGCGTCGCGATTTCCAGGCCCTCGAGCGCACCCAGCACGGAGACGGCCGGCGTGATCACGCTGTCGCCATAGAACAGGGTGGCGCCGAACACACCAAGCAACAGCAGGATGCGGCGCGCTTTCGGGTTAGCGCCCACTGCGTTCGAAGCGAGGGCCGTCAGCGCCAGGATGCCGCCCTCGCCGCGGTTGTCGGCACGCAGGATCAGGGTCACATATTTCAATGTGACTACCAGCATCAGCGACCAGATGATTGCCGAGACCGCGCCGATCACATTGTCGGTACTGATGACGACACCGGTCGCAGGCGAAAACACTTCCTTGATCGCATAAAGCGGGCTGGTCCCGATGTCACCGTACACGACGCCGAGTGCGCCAAGGCTGAGCAGAGCCAGTGAGGTCTGACGGGCATCATGGCGATGGCTCTCGGGGCGGGGGATGCTGGGCGTTGCATGCATGATGGGCTTTCACGTCGTTAAGCTTGGCCCATGGTGCGCCGGCCGATGTAAAGAACGCATAAAGATCCTCAGGCCCGACCGCCACCGTTTCGTAGCGCAGGTATCGCAGCTCGCACCGGCGGTGCCGGCGTTCCGGAGCGCACCCGCTACAATCACCCGAACCGGGATGCGATATAACAATTTTCATAACAAGATCATGGGCCACCCATCCACCTTCTCATCCGCCTGGCGCGACGCCATCGAGCATCTGATGGCGCGACCTGTGATCCAGCATGGCCTGGTCTTGCTCATCATCGTCAATGCGATCGTGCTGGGCATACAGACCAACGCGGCTGCCGTTGCCTGGTGTGGGCACTGGCTGCATGATCTGGACGACCTGATCCTCGGGATCTTCGTCATCGAGCTGCTGCTGCTGATCGCTGCGCGCGGGCTGCGTTTCTTCCGCGATCCGTGGTCCGTGTTTGATTTGCTGGTGATCGTGATTGCATTCGTGCCGGCCACCGGCAGCTTGTCGGTGCTGCGCGCGCTGCGGGTGCTGCGCATCCTGCGGCTGATCAACAAGATTCAGAGCATGCGCACCGTGGTCGCGGGCTTGCTCGGTTCCCTGCCCGGACTGGGCTCCGTGTTCGGGCTCATCGTTGTGATTTTTTATGTATCGGCGGTGATGGCCACTGACATGTTCGGCAATGCTTTCCCGGATCGCTTTGGCTCCCTGCAGGCCAGCCTGTACACGCTGTTCCAGGTAATGACGCTCGAAGGCTGGTCGGCGGACATAGCCCGCCCGGTCATGGGCAGCTTCCCGTATGCATGGGTGTTCTTCGTGTTGTTCGTTCTGGTCGCGACCTTTATCGTCGTGAACCTGTTTGTGGCCGTGATCGTCAACTCGATCGGCGATGCGAAGGCGCAGGCGACGTCTGCGGGCGAAGCCGACCGCGATACAGTCAGTCAGGAAATCGAGGGATTACGCAAAGAGTTGTCATTGCTGAAAAGCCTGGCGCTCGAAAAGCGCCGGTGACGGCTCCACCGATGGCAGGGGCATTGCCTGGGCCCCGGGCCGTTGCGGGAGATGATGCAGATGCCGACCGAGTCGTCGGCCGAGCCGGGGCGCTACCGGCTTGCTTTTTCAGACAATGGGCGCGTGCTGCCGGGGCAGCGTCGTGGGCTGGCCTAGCTGCGCGCCCAGCTGCAGCGCACGCAACTGCCGCTCCAGCTCGGTGATGCGCGAACTGGCTGCAGCCAGTGTGCGCTCCATCAGCAGGCTGCGCTGCACCAGCAGGCAGGTGGCATCGGGCTTGTTGTCGAGCGCCGAATGGATCAGGTCGTCGCCCTCGGGGTCGCGCTGCACATCGCGGAACCAGTCCAGCTGGACCAGGAAATCCTCGAGCTGCTTCTTCTCTTTCGGGGTCATGCGATTGCCTCTTTGGTAACGCCGGCGGGCCAAATGGCTTGCCGTTAGCGTACTTATACCGGGCAGCCGCCAGTTGTTACATCAGGGATACGATCCGTAACAATTTCGATGATGGTCGGTTCAGTCCAGGCTGCGGTTCGCCGTTCAGCCCGCCATCCAGCCGGCAGCCTGCGTAGCGGCCCAGGTGTAGAGCGGTATGCCGATCAGCAGGTTGATCGGGAAGGTCACCCCCAGCGGCAAGCCGAGGTAGAGCGACGCATTTGCCTCGGGCACCGCATGGCGCAGGGCGGCCGGCACCACAATGTAGGACGCACTGGCAGCCAGCACCATCAACATGGCGGTGTCTGCTGTGGGCAGCCTGAACAGGCTGGCCAGCAGCAGCGCGAGCGTGGCATGGACGAAGGGTGACAGTGCCGCATACGCGACCAGCAGCGGCGACTTGCCTTTCACCTCGCCGAGATTGCGGGCCACCATCAGGCCCATGTCGAGCAGGAAGAAGGCCAGCATGCCCTTGAACAGGTCGGCCGAGAAGGGTTTCATCACCGCCTTGCCGGCATCACCGCTGACGAAGCCGATCAACAGCGACGCAATCAGCAGCAGGTGGGTGCCATCGGTCAGCGAGTGCTTCAGTACCTGGCCTATCGACAGGGGCGACTTGTCCGGTCCGCCGGTGGCGACCAGTGTGCCGCCGGACGTCACCTGCAGGTTTGCCGCCGGTGCCTTCGCCGTCTTTTCGGCACGGATCAGGTTGGCCAGCACGATGGCCACGATCAGCGCGGGCGACTCCATCAGCACCATCGCCACCGCCATGTGGCCGCCCGCCGGCAGGTTGATGCTCTCAAGGTACTGCATCGCCGTCACGAAGGTGACGGCGCTGACCGAGCCATAGGAGGCAGCCACGGCCGCTGCGTCAAAGCGGGAGGCGTGGCGCTTCAGGAATTGATAGCCGAGCACCGGCACGGCGAACGCCATGACGATAGCCACGCCCAGCGTGGCGGCAATCGCGGGCGACAGGCCCGAGGCCGACAGCGCGAAGCCACCTTTCAGGCCGAGCGCCATCAGCAGGTACAGCGACAGGAATTTCGCGATCGCCTGAGGGATCTCGAGGTTGGAACGCAGCAGGCCGGCCACCAGGCCGCAGACAAAGAAAAGAATCGCAGGGTCGAGCAGGTTTTGCATGGGTTTCTCCAGAATTGCCCGCATGGTACCGATCCCTGAGCATCAGGTAAAATCAATTATCAATACAATATATATAGATTTAAATCTATGAACCTGACCTTCCGCCAGCTGCGCCTGTTTCTGGCGCTGGCCGACACCGGCAGCGTCAGCGCGGCCGCGCGGCTGATGCATGTGACCCAGCCGACCGCCTCCATGCAGCTGAAGGAAATCACGCAAGCGGTCGGCATGCCGGTCTACGAAGTGATACAGCGGCGCGTGCACCTGACCGAGGCCGGGCGCGAACTGGCGCGTACCGCGCGCGCCATCGCCGATGAATGGGAGATGCTGCAACAGAAGTTCGATGCAATGCGTGGCCTCACGCGCGGACGGCTGAAAGTGGCGCTGGTCAGTACAGCGAAGTATTTCGTGCCGCGCCTGCTCGGCACCTTTTGTGCGCAGCACCCCGAGATCGAGATCTCGCTCGAAGTCCTCAATCGCGATGGCGTGGTCGCGCGCCTGCGCGACAACCTCGATGATCTGTACATCATGTCGACGCCGCCGACCGATATCGAGCTCGACGACAAGATTTTCCTGCCCAACCCGCTGGTGTTGATCGCGCCTCCCGAACATCCGCTGGCAAAGCGCCGCAAACTGGCCATAGCCAAGCTGGCAGGCGAGCGCTTCATCCTGCGCGAGCAAGGCTCGGGTACCCGCATGGCGGTCGACCGGCACCTGCGCAAACTCGGGTTTCAGCCCAGCTTGCGGCTGGAACTGGGCAGCAACGAGGCGATCAAGCAGGCGGTTGCCGGTGGCCTCGGCATCTCGGTGTTGTCTCGGCATGCGCTCGAAGGCAAGGCCGAGAAGGATGTCGTGGTGCTCGACGTGCGAGACTTTCCCATCGAGTCGCGCTGGCATGTGGTGTACCCGAAGGGCAAGCGGCTGTCGCCGATCGCGGCGGTTTTTCGCGAGCACCTGCTGCATGCGGCGTCAGGCTGGGCCTGAAGTCGAAAGCGTGCCGGCGCCTGCTCGTACTGATAAACTTCGCACCATGCGCAAACTGATCGCCATCTTGCTGATTTCGCTGTTGTCGCTGCAAGCCTCGTGGGCGGCGGCGGCCAGCTATTGCAGGCACGAGCAGGGTGCCGCCGCGCGTCACTTCGGCCATCACGAGCATCAGCATGCCCCGCAACTGATAAAGCCATCGGGTGAGTCCGGCACACTCTCCATCGCTGCGCAGGCGGGTGAAAACGGCCATCTCGGCGCAGCGGACGATGGTGTGGCTGCTAGCCAGACGACTACCGACCTCGATTGCAGCGTCTGCCACGCGCATGCGCTTTCTGGCATGCCGTCGACAGTGGCGCCGTCAGTGCTCGATGTGCCCGATTTCTCCGTTGCTGCACTCAGCCAGCACCAACCCCCGTCCGTATCCCATCCCAGGCCCGAGCGCCCCAACTGGTCCGTCGCCTGAGCAGCTTCCCCGCTGCTGAAAACTACGGTCCGCGCTGCCGCGCGTGCCCGGCTGCCATCGGTTGTCGATGGTATTCGCCACACGGAGATACGGATGTTCAAGCAAGACCTGATGCCAATCATTACCCCAACTGTCCGACTCGGACATGGCCGAACCATGCGTGGCGTTTCCGTGCTCGTCACAGGAGTCGTGGCGCTGATCGCGGCTAGCCTGCACATGCTGCCGGCCTGCGCCGCCGGCTTGCAGGAGCCGAGTACGCCGCTGACGCTTGAGCAGGCACAGCGCCTCGCCCGCGACGGTAACCCTGCCTTGTCGGCGGCACGCCGCGAGGTCGAGGCGACCGAGGGCCAAGTGCTGCAAGGTTCATTGCGTCCCAATCCCGAGTTCGTGTTTCAGGCGGATGATGCGAGCCGGCTGTCACGTACCAGCAGCGCGCAGCTTGATATGCCGGTCGAGACCGCGAACAAGCGCGCGGCGCGCGTCGATGCGGCCGAGCGCAGCCGCGATGTGGCGCAGGCCGATCTCGCCGATCGCACGCAGCGCCTGCATGCGATCGTGTCCGCCTCTTTCTTCGATGTGCTGGCTGCTCAGGAGCTGCTGCATGCGGCACAGGACAGCCTGAACCTGGCGCGCCGTGCGACCGACATCGCGAGCAAGCGCGTCACCGCCGGCAAGGTGTCGCCGGTCGAAGAGACCAAGGCACGGGTGGCCGAGGCCAGTGCGCGCGTCGCACTCGCGCAGGCCGAGAGCGGCTTGCGCAATGCGCGCACCCGCCTGTCCAGCCTGTGGGGTAATCCGGTGCCGCAATTCACGCTGGCCGAAGGCTCGGTCGACAGCCTGCCAGACCTGCCGGATGCGGCGATGCTCGAGCGCCGGCTGCCGGGCGCACCGCTGCTGCTGCGCGCCGAGCAGGAACTGCAGCGCCGCAAGGCCCTGGTTGGGGTCGAGCAAAGCCGTACCGTGCCCGACTTCACGGTCAGTGTCGGCATGAAGCGACGCGAAGATACGGTGGCGCGCGACCAGCTGCTGGTCGGCGTGTCAGTACCGCTGCCCGTGTTTAACCGCAATCAGGGCAACCTGCTGGAGGCATTGCGACGCGAAGACAAGGCGCGCGACGAGCTGCAGGCCGTGCGCACCAGTGTCGCGTCCGAGGCGCACCAGGCGCTGGAGAAAGTCAACGCGCGGCATCGCGAAGCCCGGCTGCTGCAGCTCGATGTGTTGCCCGGTGCGCGCAGTGCGTACGAGGCCGCGACCATCGGCTTCGAGAACGGCAAGTTTTCTTTCCTCGAATTGCTCGATGCGCAGCGCACCCTGTTCTCGGCCACCGCGCAGTACCTCGCAGCAGTCGCTGCAGTGCATGCGGCACTGGGCGAGCTCGAAGGCATCCTCGGCCCGATCGACGGCCGCTGAGCAAAGGACTCCCTCCAATGAATGACTTGATGAAACAGTTAATGAGACATGCAGAGCCTATCCGTGGCAAGCAGATGAGTAATCACCGGCAATATCAGCGCGGCGCCAGCCAGTTCAAGGCCATTGCAGCGCTGCTGGTGCTCGGCGTCGCGCTCGGCGCGGGCATACTGATGATGGACAAGGGGCGCAGCGTGAAGGGCGGCGACGACGATGGCAACGACGCGGCATCAACGAAAGCCGCCGTGACGCCAAGCACACAGTCGGCTGAACAGAAAGCACCCCGCATCGACCTTGCTGACGCGCAGATCAAGACGGCCGGCATATCGGTCGAGGCCGCTGGCCCGGCACGTATTGCGTCGACGGTGCAATTCCCCGGCGAGATCCTGCTCAATGACGACCGCACCGTGCATGTGGTGCCGCGTGTGGCCGGCATCGCCGAGAGCGTGCTGGTGTCGACCGGCCAGCAAGTCCGGCGTGGACAAGTGCTCGCCATCTTCTCCAGCCCCTTGATTTCCGAGCAGCGCAGCATCTTGCAAACGGCAGAGAAGCGGCTCGAGCATGCGCAATCGGTCTACGAGCGCGAGAAGCGCCTGTGGGAGCAGAAGATCACCGCCGAGCAGGATTACCTGCAGGCGCAGCATTCCGTGCAGGAGGCAAGCATCGACCTCGAAAATGCGAAGCAGAAGCTGGCCGCGCTCGGTGTGTCGGTCAATGCCAATGTGGGCGGCAAGGGCCTGAACCGCTTCGAGCTGCGTGCGCCGTATGACGGACTGGTCGTCGAGCGCAGCCTGTCTATTGGCGAAGCCGTCAAGGAAGACACGCCGATCTTCACCATCGCCGACCTCGGTACCGTCTGGGCCGAGGCCGCGATACCGGCCAAGGACTTGCCGCTGGTGCATGTCGGCGACAAGGTGACGATACGTGCGACGGCCTTCGATGCGCAGACCACCGGCACGGTCGCTTTTCTCGGCGCGCTGGTCGGCGAGCAGACCCGCATGGCGAAGGCGCGCATCGTGGTCGAGAACCCCAAGGGTAGCTGGCGCCCGGGCCTGTTCGTGAACGTCGAGGTGAAGGCCCATGATGTCGATGTGCCGGTAGCCGTGCAGACCGATGCGCTGCAGACGCTGGGCACGCAGCAGGTCATCTTCGTGCGCGATGAAAAAGGCTTCGTCGCCCATCCGGTCACGCCGGGCCGCAGCGATGGCAAGCAGGTCGAGATCGCGCAGGGCCTGCCGCCGGGCACCCGCTATGCGGCGCGCAACAGCTATGTGATCAAGTCCGAGCTGGCCAAGCAGGCTACCGAAGACGGTTATTGAACCGGAGCCCCGCCATGTTCGAAAGACTGATACGGTTCTCGATCACGCAGCGGCTGCTGGTGATGTTCGCTGCCATCGCGCTGGTCGGCATCGGCAGCTACAGCTACCTGCGCCTGCCCATCGATGCGGTGCCCGACATTACCAATGTACAGGTAATGATCAATACCTACGCGCCCGGCTATTCACCGCTCGAGGCCGAGCAGCGCATCACTTATCCGGTCGAGACCGTCATGGCGGGCCTGCCGGGCTTGCAGCAGACGCGCTCCTTGTCGCGCTACGGCTTGTCGCAGGTGACCGTGATCTTCGAGGATGATGTCGACATCTTCTTCGCGCGACAGCTGGTCAACGAGCGCATCGCGCAGGCGCGCGACCGCCTGCCACCAGGTCTGTCGCCCGAGCTCGGGCCGATTGCGACGGGTCTCGGTGAGATCTACCTGTGGACGGTAGAGGCCGACAAGGAAGCGCGCAAGGCCGATGGCTCGCCCTATACCGATACCGACCTGCGCGAGATACAGGACTGGGTGGTCAAGCCGCAGCTGCGCAATGTGCCGGGCGTGACCGAGATCAACTCCATTGGCGGCTATGTGAAGGAGTACCAGGTCGCCCCCAACCCGGACCGGCTGGCAGCCGTGGGGGTGTCGATTGCCGAGCTGGTGGCCGCGGTCGACCGTAACAATCACAACGCAGGTGCCGGCTATATCGAGAAACGCGGCGAGCAATACCTGGTGCGCGTGCCGGGGCAGTTGCGCACGGTGGACGATATCCGCGACGTGATCGTGAAGAACGCGAACGGCGTACCGGTGCGGGTGCGTGATGTGGCGGATGTCGAGATCGGCCGCGAACTGCGCACCGGCGCGGCGACGGCAAATGGCAAGGAAGTGGTGCTGGGCACCGTGTTCATGCTGATGGGCCAGAACAGCCGTACCGTGTCGCAGGCGGTGGACAAGCGCATGAAGGACATCAATCGCAACCTGCCCAAGGGCGTGCGCGTGGTCACCGTGTATGACCGTACCCATCTGGTCGACAAGGCCATCGCCACCGTTCAGAAAAACTTGCTGGAAGGTGCGGTGCTGGTGATCGCAGTGCTGTTCTTCTTCCTCGGG
>CAZCDW010000007.1:0-32545 GCA_964497485.1 uncultured Bifidobacterium sp. | reverse complement strand
TCCGCCCTACCTTCAGTTCGTTGCAATGTCGTCCCAGCGAAAGCTGGGATCCATGACCGTGCGGCCATCGAGTTAAGTGAGGAGAGAGACTATTCAGCCATGCCCGGCACCAGCTTGTGCCGCATCGCATAGTGGGTCAGTTCGGCGTTATGCCGCAGCCGCATCTTTTGCAGCAAACGCGCGCGGTACATGCTGATGGTCTTTACCGACAGTGACAATTCGACAGCGATCTCGGTCACGGTCTTGCCGGAGGCGATCATGATCAGGGTCTGGTACTCGCGATCGGACAGGGTCTCATGCAGCGGCTTGCCATGATCGTCGCCGATCTGGTTGGCCATTTCTTCTGCCAGTGATGGCGTAATGTACTTGCGGCCATTGGCGACGAGCTGCAACGCATTCACGAGCTCGGATGGAGCGCTCTGCTTGGTCAGGTAGCCGGATGCACCGGCCTTCATCGCGCGTATCGCATACTGGTCTTCGCGGTGCATGGTCAGCATCAGCACCGGCAACGAGGGCAGTTCTTTCTTCACCTGCTTGAGCACGTCAATGCCATTGCGGTCGGGCATGGAGATGTCAAGCAGCAGCACGTCGAAGCCGCCTTCGCGTACCTTTTGTATTGCCTGCTGCGCGTTCTCGGCCTCACCGGCTACGGTGATGAGGCCACTGTCGCCGATGATCTGCTTCAGTCCCTCACGAACGATCGCATGATCATCCGCGATCAGCACGCGGATGCCATGGGCACCATGCGCGCTGCGGGCGCCGGAGGAACTGGCGTGCAGCATCACGATGTCGTCACAGGACGCCCGATGGCCAGCGGCAGGCGGGCTGTGACGATGGTGCCCTTGTCGGGACGGGACACGATGGCCAGTTCACCACCGAGCGTGCTCATGCGCTCGACCATGCCACGCAGGCCAAAGGAACGCGGGCTATCGCGGCGCGCGCCTTCCATGCCTTTGCCGTTATCGATGATCTCCATCAGCAGCTCTTCGCCATCATCCAGCAGCCGCATCTCGACGCAGCTGGCCTGCGCATGCTTGCGGATGTTGTTGCAGGCTTCCTGCGCGATGCGGAACAGCGAGGTGGCGACCTTGGGTGCAAGGTCGATGTCGGGATGGCTGGAGCACAGGCGATACGGCATGCCGGTCTGCTCTTGCTGTTCCTGTGCCAGCCATTCAAGTGCGGCGACGAGGCCGGCATCAAGGATGCCGGGGCGCAGGTCGGCCGAAATGCGATGGATGGACTCGATGGAGCGGTCCAGCAACTGGTTCAGGTAGATGCGTCGCTCGGCAAGATATTCCGACGGCGGAATCTGGTTCCACACGTGTTCGAGCATCATTTTCAGTGCTGACAGGTTGCCGCCGAGGTCATCGTGCAGGTCACGCTCGATGCGCTCGCGTTCCTGTTCCTTGACTTGCTCCACATGGGCTGACAATTCCGCCAGCTGGCGCCGCGATTCGCGGATCTCGTCCTGCAGCTTGCGGCCCTGGGTAATGTTGGTCATGAGTCCGGTCCACTGTATGCCGTCGTCGCCCTCATCGCGCGGTGTGGCGCGCAGGTTGATCCATTTAGTGTCTTGCCAGGCCTCGATCCAGATCCGGCCTTCCCAGTTCAGGGCCGCCAGCGTCGCCGCCGATTCGCGCAACGCAGTGGCCCAGGTGCTACGGTCTTCTTCGGCAATCAGCGCGAGGAAGCGGGCCGGGTTCGCATACAGTGCCTCGGGCGGCTGGCCCAGCAGGTCATGGCAGGCCTGCGACAGGAAGCTGAACTGCAGCAAGCCGGTCTGGCCACGGCGCATCTGGAACAGCAGGCCGGGAACATGGGCTTCGATCTGGGCAAAGCGTTCTTCGCGGCTGATCGGCATGCGCTCGGCACGCGGCGGTACGC
Organism: uncultured Bifidobacterium sp.; assembly: GCA_964497485.1. Classification (GTDB taxonomy): domain Bacteria; phylum Pseudomonadota; class Gammaproteobacteria; order Burkholderiales; family Burkholderiaceae_D; genus Pernthalerella. Next base: position 30,661 of record CAZCDW010000007.1, on the reverse strand, counting down.
TGACGGCGATCAATGCCGATACGTCCTGCAGCTGCGCATACGACAGCCGCAGCGTGACCTCATACAGGCTGCCATCGCGCCGCATCTGCGTGGCCCGGGTCGTGATCTCGGGCTCGCCGCCGGCGCGCAGGCGGCCGACGAACTGGTGCAGCTGTTCATCTGTCAGGTTCCGGATGATCTGCAGTGCGCTCATTCGCGCCAGCTCGGCGGCTGAATACTGCAGGTTGCGGCGCACCGCTTCGCTGGCTTCCAGCACGGCCAGCGAGCTGGCATCGATGATGAAAATCTCGTTTCCTGATTCCTGGATCAGGTTGGCGAGCCAGGTTTCTTCCAGCATGCGAGGGTGATCTTCCATGGTTGCTTGCTCCGCAGGCCCAAGGGCCTTGATGAGGCTCAAAGTTTTTACAGCGCCACTTCACCGTGAGTTGCCACTCCTCTTATTGACAATTCGCAACTAAAGACAACAAGGCATGTCGATGAGGCAACTAATTGCTCTCGGTAAACTTGCGCATCTCATCGCTGTTTTGCCGACGATGGATCTTTTCATCCGCATGCAATTCTCCATAGAAAGATTCATCTGACCGGTCGGAAAAGCAGGGGTTCCCCCCCTCTGTTCGCGGGCTGAAATTTCTGCAAGCCGTGATCTGATGCTGCGCTAATCACCGCCAATTGCTCTAGCCATGCGCGACCTGACAGCCAGCACTTCGGAACGAGCCAAGGAAAGAATCAAGGAATTTGCTTTCACCCAGCGTGATTTCGACCGGGTGAGGTCGATGATTCACCACTGCGCCGGTATCGCGCTCGCCGACGGCAAGCACGAGATGGTGTATAGCCGGCTGGCGCGTCGTTTGCGTGCCACCGGACTGGACTCATTCAACGACTATCTCGATCAGCTCGAGCGCAATGCATTGCAGGGCGAGTGGCAGGCCTTCACCAATGCGCTGACGACCAATCTCACGTCGTTTTTCCGGGAGCCGCATCATTTCCCGATACTGGCCGTGCATGCACGCGCACGTACCAACCTGTCGGTGTGGTGCTCGGCCAGCTCGACTGGCGAAGAGCCGTATTCGATCGCGATGACCTTGTGCGATGCTTATGGCACGCTGGCTCCACCAGTGAGCATCATTGCGACGGATATCGATACCGAGGTGCTTGATACCGCAGCCCACGGCATCTACCCGGCCGAGCGCGTACGCTCGCTGCCATCCGACCAGCTACGCAAGTACTTCCTGAAAGGGAAGGGCAGTCAGGGCGGACTGGTACGCGTACGTCCCGAGTTGCGCAAGCTGATCGACTTCAGGCCGCTGAATCTGCTGGGACAAGACTGGTCACTGAAGCCGCCGTTCGACATCATTTTCTGTCGTAATGTCATGATTTATTTCGACAAGCCCACGCAGCGGCAGATCCTGTCGCGCTTCGTGAAGCTGATGAAGCCGGATGGTTTGCTGTTCGCCGGCCATTCGGAAAACTTCCTCTATGTGTCGGATGCGCTCAAGCTGCGCGGCAAGACCGTGTATGAGCTACTGGGTCGTGGATGAGCACGGCCAACGAACATTTTGCGAAGCATGTTTATTTCGATCGTCACTTCAAGTGCATGGCGGCACGCGTGCTGCCTGGCGAGTACTACTTCACGACCGGCGACATGGCGATACTGACGGTGCTGGGTTCGTGTGTGTCCGCCTGTGTACGAGACCGGCTGACCGGCATCGGTGGCATGAACCATTTCATGTTGCCCAATGGCGGCGATACCGACAGCCCGGCATCGGCCTCGATGCGCTATGGCACGCAGGCGATGGAAATCCTGATCAACCAATTGCTGAAAGCCGGTGCGCAGCGTGCCAATCTCGAGGCCAAGGTCTTTGGCGGCGGTCGTGTGCTGGCCGGCATGCATGCAATGAATGTCGGCGAGCGCAATGCTGCGTTTGTCAGGGAATACCTGCGGGCCGAGAAGATACCGGTGGCCGCTGCCGACCTGAACGATATCCACCCGCGCAAAGTGGCGTACTTCCCGAGTACGGGCAAAGTACTGGTCAAGAAACTGGAAGCGGCCGACAGCAAGCTGGTGCAAGTCGAACAGCAATACTCGAAGACCCTGCAGTCAACGCCGGTCGCGGGCGAGATCGAGCTCTTCTAGTACTCCCGTACAAAAACAAACGCCCTTCGGTCGAAGGGCGTTAGTCAATGGAACGGATCAGGCTGAACGTCCGAGTGTCGCAAGCTCAGGCTGATTTCTTGACGGCCTGTATCAGGCATTTCGACAGCTTGTCGAAATGAATCAGCGCCGCCTGGGTCAGCTCCAGTTGCTTGCGGCGCGCATCTTCGGTATCGGCCAGCAGGATCCAGCCTTTTTCGCGCATGGATTTAAGGCGGCCGTGCAACATCGCCGGCGAACCCAGTTCACGCTTGCCCATCAGGTCTTTTACCGACAGACGTTCCTGGTTTTGACGTGCATTGGCGATCAGTTCCAGGATCCGCTCTTCCAAAGGCTCCAGCGGCGGCAGGGATGGCATGCCCCTCAATGCTTCAGCCAGCTGCAGGAAGCGCAGGTAGATGTCGGCAGGGCGGCTGCGTTTGCTCACGAATTGCCTTTCAGGTAGCAGATTTCTTGGAAGAAAATATCATAGCGCAATGCTGCGAAATATGCATCAAATGCCTATCTCGATCAAGGATAATTCTTGTTTACCTCTGGGAAACTTTTCCCTATGCCCGAAAATATCGGCGAATTCCCGGGGATTTACGCCGAGCTTGCCCTCAGCAAACTGGTTATCGTATGCATATATGTATAGCGCCTGAATCGGAAAAGCGCGATGCGCCATCTCAATAATGCTGGCTTGACCCTGCCAGCCCATCCTTATACAGTCCGCGTTGATTTCCGCCGGCGCCCCGGCGCCATCCGGCCCCGGCCGTTCCACCGCCCCCATTCATGAAGACTGACCTGCCGTTACCGCCATCTACGCCGTCTATGCCCATCAGGGATACCGAGCCCGCTTTCACCCTCGACACGCGTGCTGCCGAGCGCGCCGCCGACCCGCTGGTCAGCGTGCTGCTGCCGGCCTATAACGAAGAAGGCAATGTCGTGCCCATGCTCGAGACCCTGCATACACTGCTCGGCAGCCTGGGCCTGCGACATGAGCTGATCGTGATCGATGATGGCAGCCGTGACGCGACCGTCGAGCGGGTGATGGGTACGGTCGACCGCCTGCCGGTGACGCTGGTGCAGCTGTCGCGCAACTTCGGCAAGGAGATTGCCCTGTCGGCCGGCATCGATGAGGCGCGTGGCGATGTGGCGGTGCTCATCGATTGCGATTTTCAGCACCCGCCCGAACTGATACCGGCCTTTCTCGCCCAATGGCGACGCGGCTATGACATGGTGTTCGCCGTGCGCTCCGACCGCGACGATGAAGGTTTTGCCAAGCGCGCGTTCACGCACCTGTTCTATGCGCTGCTGAACCTTGGCGAACGCAACAAGATTCCCGAGAACACGCAGGATTTTCGTGTGCTCGACCGTTGCGTGATCGATGCGTTGAAGCGTATGCCCGAGCGCAACCGATTCATGAAAGGCCTGTACAACTGGGTCGGCTTCACGCGCCTGCCCATGACGGTGCGCACCGACGCGCGCCGCCATGGCGCCAGCAGCTTCAATTTCGGCAGCCTGTTCCGACTTGCTGCCACCGGCCTGACCGCGTTTTCCAACGTGCCGCTGCGACTGTGGACGGTAGTTGGCGGTATGGTATCGCTGGCGTCGATCGCCTATGCGATCTTCACCGTGATCGATACGCTGCTGTTCGGCACCGACCTCGGTGGCTGGCCGACACTGGTGGTGGCGATCACCTTCCTGGGCGGCGTACAGCTGCTGTCGGTCGGCATCCTGGGCGAGTACATCGGCCGCATCTTCACCGAGGTCAAGCAGCGTCCGCAGTATTTTGTCGCCCGCATCACCCGTTCCGGTACGGCACCGGACCAGCCCGGCCAGTCCCTGCGGGACCGCCAGGGCCCATGAAGCGCGAACTGTTCTGGTTCGGCGCCGTCGGCCTGACGGCGATGGCGGTCCATCTGGCCAGCGTGGCCCTGGTGCTGGTGCCGCTGGGCCTGCCGCCACTGGTGGCGAATGTGCTTGCCTTCCTGATGGCGTTCCAGGTCAGTCATGCGGGGCATCGTCGCTTTACATTCAGCCATCACGACGCACCGGTGGCGCAATCCCGCTGGCGCTTCTTTGCGGTGGCCTGTGCCAGCTTTGCCGTCAATGAACTGCTGTATGCCCTGCTGTTGCACTTCACCACGCTGGACTATCGTATTGCCCTGTTCATCGTGCTTGTGCTGGTCGCTGCGCTGACCTATGTCAGCTCGCGTAACTGGGCTTTCGCGCCGGCAGCCCAACTGCCTTCGGAGGATGCATGAGTGAGCATGATGTGGAGGTCGACACCGATGTTGACACTGAAGTCGACACCGTGCGGCACACTGGCGCCGCGCCGCGCCGCCTGAGCCTGTGTGCGGATGATTTCGGTCAGTCGAACGGCATCAATCTCGGTATCCTCGCCTTGCTGGAGCGCGGGCGACTGCAGGCGACATCGGTGTTGTCTCAGGGACCGGCATGGCCCGATGGCGCATCGCGCCTGCGATCATGGTTCAAGACCTCGCCGGCGCCGGTCGATGTGGGACTACACCTGAACCTCACGCATCCGTTCCGCAATGCCGAAGAAATCCGCCCCCTGTCGAGCTGGCTGTTGACCAGTATGCTTCAGCGAGTGCCACAGCGCGCGGTCATGGACAGCTTCCTGAAACAGGTGGATGCCTTCCATTACCACTTGGGGCGCTTGCCTGATTTCATCGATGGTCATCAGCATGTGCATGCCTTCCCGGTCGTGCGTGACATCGTGTTGCAGCTCATCGATCGTTGCTGGAAAGGGCAGGCCGTGCGTCCCTGGCTGCGCACGCCCGAGCGCCTGACCGGTGGCGATGCCGCGTTGAAGGCCTTTGTGCTGCGCGCATCGACGCGCGGCTTCGGCGCGCTGGCCGAGTCGCTGGGCCTGCGCACCACACCCGCCTTCAGCGGACTGTATTCCCTGCGACCGGACGATGGCTTCGAGGGACGGATGAAACGCTGGCTGCGCGAGTCACCGGACGGCACACTGATCATGTGCCATCCGGCCAGGGAAGACAGCGCACTGCCTGACCGGAACGATCCGATCGCACCGACACGTGCGGTCGAATATGCCTACCTCGACAGCGAGGCCTTCGCCGAAGATTGCGCCCGCCATCATGTGCTGCTGGTACGCCACTCCAGCCTGCTCGCAGTGGCTCCGCACTGACGCACCACGTCGGTTCCGCAGTTCCGCTTAGCCGACGGTCCCGCGCCGTACGGCGGTCAGACGCGCATGGCGTTCCGTGCGAATCGCGTGCGCGGCACGTTCACCTTCAATGCCGAGTGAATGCAACACGAACGACGATAGCTGCAGCCCGGCTTCCAGTGCTTCCGGCATCACCAGATTGGCCCCGGCCTCGCGCAATGCATGCGCATGATCCTCGTCATGTGCGCGTGCCAGCAACTGGATATCGGCGAATTCGCGACGGATCGCTCTGGCCGCATGCAGTGCCGCATCCGCATGATCCATCGTCAGCACGATCGCGGCTGCCTTGCTCGCATGCACCCGGTGCAGCAGCTCAGGCCGGCTCACGTCGCCATAATAGACCGGCTCGCCCAGCGGGTGCCGATTGGTCGAGCGGTGCATGTCGATGTCGATGGCGACATAGCGCACGCCCTGATCAGCCAGTATCTTGGCCAGCAATTGCCCCATGCGGCCGAAGCCGACGATGATCACATGGCCTTCCATCTGTTCTGGCCGCGCATCTTCGAGCGGGGCTTCGGCCAGTTGGTGGCGGCTGTCCCACCAGCTCGAAAACTGCCGTCCTGCGCGCCAGACCATCGGTGTCGCAAACATCGACAGGCCGACCACCAGCAACACGAACTGCGACAGCTCGGGGCTGAACACTTTCGCGCTCGTCGCATAACCGGTGACGATGAAGGCGAATTCGCCGCCTTGCCCCATCATCAGCCCCCCTTCGACCGCAGAGCCCCACGAGAAGCGACCTGCCTTCAGCACCAGCGCCTGGACCATGGCCTTGATCAGGAACAGCCCGATGACGGACAGCGGCAGCATCAGCGGTGCAGCCAGCAAGGTACGCAAATCGGTCTGCATGCCGACCGACATGAAGAACAGGCTTAGCAGCAGGTTCTTGAAAGGATCGATCGTCACCTCGACTTCATGCCGGAACTCGGTTTCAGCCAGCAGCAGGCCGGCAAGGAAGGCGCCGAGCGCCATCGACAGACCTGCATACTGGGTCAGGCCGGCGATGCCGAGCGTCGACAACAGGATCAGCGCGACGAAGGTGGCCGGCTGGTGGTGTTGGGACAGTGACTTGAATAATGGCCGGATTACGCGCCGGCCGAGCAGATAGATCAGCAACACGGCTGCAGCCGACTTGAACAGCACATCGCCCAGCAGCGGCAGCAGGCGATCGACATTGCCGCGTGCCAGCAAGCCAGTCAACAGCAGGATCGGTACGACGGCGAGGTCTTGCAGCATCAGTATCGAGAAGCTCGCCTGCCCGAGCGGGCGGTCGAGCAGCTGGTGTTCCGTCATCAATTGCATCACGACAGCGGTCGACGACAGTGCCAGCACCATGCCGAGCACGACCGCAGTCGGCACCGAATTGCCGAAGGCGATGGTGATCATCCCGATCAGCAGCGCCGACAACAGCACTTGTGCCAAACCGGCGCCGAACACCCAGCGACGCAAGGACCAAAGCCTCTCGGCCGACAGCTCCAGCCCGAGCGTGAACATCAGGAACAGCACGCCAAGTTCGCCCAACGCCACCACACCCTCGACCCGCAGGAAGGTGAAGTTCTCCAGCCATGGCAGGTGGCCCGCCCACAGCGGCAAGCCGAACGGGCCGAGTACCACGCCAACCGCAAGAAAGCCGAGGATGGGATTGACACGGTAGCGCTGCAGCAAAGGCATCAGAATGCCCGCGAGCGCCAGGAAGATCAGCGTCTCGCGCAGATAGGGCAGCACGGCATGATGGTCGGCCATGAAATGATCCTCGCGCTCGTCATCATTCATTCTAGGGCCGTGCATCGCATCATGGCGATGGAATGATGCGTTGAATATGACTCTGTGGGCGCCCCTGAACAGGACTGCTCGCAGCGCTGCACCCTATAATCCCGGCTTCAATTAACGACTGGCAACAAGCTGCATTGGCAGGCAGCTTGTCGGCTCCGGTTCGCACAGTGCGATCGTCTTTCAAGCGGCGATTCGCATCCGGACCGCAGGAGGATGACAATGCAACTGGTGACCCGATTGCTGCTGCGGCTGCTGCTGGCCGGCGCGGCGATGATGCTGATTGCGACCGCGCTCACGCTGGTGGCGGCCAAGCGCAATATCGCCGATGAAATCGACAGCAGCCAGCGCATCGGCCAGCTGGCGGCGATTCTGTCTGCGCTGCAGGAAGGCGCACCTGTGGCGCGACAAGTTGATGCGATTGATGCGATGAACGAGGGCGATACGCTGCGCAATTTCCATGTTGCGCTGATCGATGCCGATGGGCGCCGCCTCACGCGATCGCCCCATGCGAACGGCAGTGTGGATGAATCCGCGCTGCGCGCCCCCGAGTGGCTGCAGCACTGGATGCTGGCCGACCAGTCTTTGCCATCCTACAGCCTCGGTATCGTCCGCCCGGACGGACAGCGACTGTCGATTGCGCTCGAATCGGCACCGCAGGCCGAGAGCAGCGAGGCGATCACGGCCACGCTGCTGCAGCTGGGATTGTTTGCTGCGATCACGCTGGCCTTGATTGCCGTGCTGTGGATCAGCGTGCGGCATGCACTGGCGCCGCTGTCCGGCGTACTGCAGGGTATTGCGCGCATCGAGGCTGGCGATTACGCGGCACGGATACCGAGCAGCGGCACGCGCGAATTGAACCAGATCGCGCAGGCATTGAATCATTTGTCGGAAGCCCTGAACGAGCAGATCGCGAAGCAGCGTGAGTTGCTGCATCGGTTGCAGGATGTTCAGGAAGAAGAACGCCGCCGTCTTGCGCATGAGTTGCATGATGAATTTGGCCAGTTGCTGACGGCGATACAGGTCGATGCCTCCTTCATGCTGAAGCAATCGGCCGGGCAGCCGGCACTCGAAGCCTGTGCGCAGGCGATGTACGAGAACAGTGGCAGCATCCTGTCGCAGCTGCGCGGACTGCTCGCGCAATTGCGGCCGTATGGCCTGCAAGGCGATGAAGAACATGACATCGCACTCGAACAAGCCTTGCGCGACCTCGTGAAGCAGCGGCAGGCGCGTGGCGATGCGGCGCTGGACTGTCGGCTGTCAGTGTCTCTGGGGAACGTCGCCATTCCGCAGCGGCTGGCCGTCGCGACCTATCGCATCGTCCAGGAAGCGCTGACGAACGTGATGCGGCATGCGAAAGCCAGTCAGGTAGACATCAGCCTGAACATTGCGGACGCTTCACTGGAACTGGTGGTGGCTGATAACGGTATCGGGCTCCCCGCTGACGGTGTCGGCGCGTTGAAAACCGATGGCATCGGCATGGCCGGCATACGCGAGCGCGTGCTGGCCAACCAGGGAAGCCTGAGCTTGCTGCAAGGGGAGCCGTCCGGCCTGGTGCTGAAGGCGAGTTTCCCGCTGTGAGGTGTATGGATCCTGGTTCAGGGCGATGCCGGACCGGGCGAGGGCAATGCCGCGAGCAAGCCGTGCTTCTCCGCATGCCTGCGCAATTCATAGGTCGATGAGGCGCCAAGCTTCTTGCGCACGGCAGTCGCATAATTCGACGCCGTACGCTCGCTGATGTGCAATCGCGCGGCAATCTCGTCCACGTTATGACCTTGTGCCAGCAAGGTCAGCACTTCGAATTCACGGGGCAGCAGATCGGCCAGCGCCGGGTCTGCCGCGTCGGATCCGGTTGCCATTTCGAGCGACGGGGCTACTGGCTGCTTGCCGGCCATGACTGCATGGATCGCGGCCACGATCTCGTCCGGCTGCATGCTCTTCGTCAGATAGCCGCTGGCACCCAGCTGCAGCGCCTGACGCGCGATGGCCACGTTCTCGTGCATGGAAAAAATCAGCACCTTCTGCTTCGGGAATCGCGCCAGGATGCGGCGGAGCGATTCAAAGCCGCCCTGACCGGGCATCGATAAATCCATCACTACAACATTCACTTCTACGGACTGCAGACGTTCATACGCTTGCTCGCCGGTTGCAGCCTCTTCAATGACTGCGAGGCGAGGGTCGAGCTCGAGGTAACGCTTGTAGCCGGCGCGGACGACGGCGTGGTCATCCACCAGCATCACGGTGATCGGCGCGGGAGTGTCGGGCATGTCGGCGATTCAGGTCAGGCAGGTCAGCACAAGATAACTATACCGCGCCCACGCCCTCGGGCGTGCGGCAGAAAAAAATGGCGGCCGGCCGGCCGCCATCAACAAGGGATGATCCTGATGAGAAAAGCACCGCTGTGCTCATACAGCGCGACGCCAGCTTAAGGTCAGGGCGGGTCGTCCGTACAGAGTGAAATTTCATGAGCGAGGACTTGCGCAAACTTCGGCGCATGCAAACCCTCGCTTTTGCGTTGCAGTTGAAATCGTCCACCAGATTTCGCTTGTGAAATTTCACCGTTTACTCGCGCCTGCAATGTTTTTATCTTCGGCTGGTCCTCGTCAGGACAGGTGGGCAGCGCGATGCTGTTCGCAATAAAAAAACAAATACCACGGAGACAGTCTTGACCCGCCTCGATACACCGCTCATTGCCCGCCCCTGAACCGGCGCCGCCGGCGCGATGCGCTGCGCCGAGGTGGTGCGCGTCGATGGCGCCGGCCATGAGGCTGGGTGGGAGATCTACTGGCGGAATCCGGCCTCACCGTCCTTGCGCCCCGGCTGCCGGAAATAGCGAAATTTGCAATGACCCATGTCGATTGTGAAATTTTCACAGCGGTTTTCATGAGTGCCGGCGATACAATCCGCCGACCCACAATAAGCGCCGGCGTGATGTCATCAAATTCGGCGCAGCATGATCGGAGACTTCGTTGAACACCCCATCCCCGCGCGTTTTGCGTCGCACTGTCCTGGCATTTTCCATCGCCGGCCTGTTGAGCCCGGTCTTTGCGCAGGAAGACGCCAAGGAAAAACAACTCAAGGCCGTCGAAGTGGTCGGCACCTCACCGCTGCCCGGCCTCGGCATCGAAGAGGACAAGCTGCCGTATGACGTGCAGACTATCAACGCCGAGCAGCTGTACCAGAGCCAGACCATGAACCTGACCGAGTTTATGGCGCGCAACCTGTCTGGCGTGAACATCAACGAGATTCAGGGCAGCCCCTTCCAGGCCGATATCACGTACCGTGGCTTCCGGCTGTCGGGCATTCTCGGGTCGTCGCAAGGCCTGTCGGTGTACCTGGATGGCGTGCGCGTGAACGAGCCGTTCGGCGATGTCGTCAACTGGGACATGATTCCCGAAGCGGCTATCAGCAATGTGACGCTGGTTCCCGGCTCCAACCCGGTGTATGGCTTGAATACGTTGGGCGGCGCGCTGGCATTCACCACCAAGTCCGGCCTGACGGCGCCGGGTACTGAAGTCAAGCTGCAGGGCGGCAGCTTTGGTCGTGTGCGTGCCGATGTGTCGTATGGCGCAAAGGGTGAGGATGGCTATCATCACTTCATCGCGGCGACCGGCTTCCGTGAAGACGGCTGGCGCGATTTTTCGTCCGGTAACCTCGGTAATGTGTTCGCGAAAATCGGGCGTCAGCAGGGCGACAGCAACTGGGACTTGTCACTGCTGTTGGGGCGTAGCACGCTGATCGGCAATGGCCTGCTGCCGAGCCGGAATTATGGCGACGACGGTGGCGACCCGGTCGAGCGCAATATGTACGAGAACAATCGTCGCTGGGTGTACACGCATCCGGATCAGACCAAGAATGAGCTGAACCAGCTGACCTTCAACCTGCAGCGCATGCTGAACAGCGAGACTGAGCTGGCGGCATTGGCGTATGTTCGACACAGCAAGCGCAGTGCTTACAGTGGTGATGTGGAGCGTGAAGAGACCGCCACAGGTTCAAATTTGTATAAGAATGAAGGTGTTCTAAATTTGAACAACAGCTCCCAGACCAGCTATGGCGGCAGCCTCAACCTGACCAAGCTGCTGGACAAGCACCAGATCACGTCGGGCGTAAGCGCGGACCTGGCGCAGATGAAATACGGCGCACAACATGCCCAGGACTGCGACATCACGGCTTCGCGCGGTATCGAGAACTGCGCAGCGGCAGCCGACAGCGCGGCAGTGCGTGGTGGCTCCTATGCGCTGGGCATTTACGCGTCGGATACCTGGTCAGCGAGTGAACGCACTTTCATCACCGGTGCAGCACGCTTCAATCACGCCAATGTTCGCAATGTCATTACGAACTTTGATACTGGCACCGGCGTTGATCGTCCGCGGGAAAGCTTCAACTACAACAGTTTCAATCCTTCGCTGGGCCTGAGCCACAAGCTCGCTCCGGTGGTCACCGTGTTTGCTAACGCCGGCCAGAGCAACCGCGTGCCGACCATCATCGAACTGGGCTGCGCTGATAAAGATAATCCTTGCAGTCTGCCCACTGGCCTGCAGGCCGATCCTTACCTCAAGCAAGTCATCGCGCGCACGATCGAAGCGGGTACCCGCTGGAGATTGTCGGAAGACTCGGAATTCACGGTGGCTATGTACCGTACCGAAAACAGCGACGACATCCTGTTCCAGCCCACAGCCACCACGGCGGGTCGCGGCTACTTCACGAACTTTTCGCGTACACGGCGTCAGGGTATTGATGTGTCGGCCCGTACACAGGTCGGCACCGTTGCGCTGCAAGCCAGCTACAACTACCTGAATGCGACTTATCAGGCAGATGGTGAATTGTTCGGCGGAGAACGAGACATTACGGTCAAACGCGGAACCAGAATTGCCGGGCTGCCGGATCACACGCTGCGGCTCACGGCGGACTGGATGGCGACCCCTCAGCTGACCGTCGGTGGATCGATGCTGGCGACTTCCAGCATCGTCACGCAGGGGAACGAGGACGGCCTGATCGGCGATAACGAAGCGGTCAACGCCAAGGTCAGCGGCTACTACTTGTTGAACCTTCATGCGAACTACGTGGCGCAGAAAGGCCTCGAATACTTCGCTCGCGTCAACAACGTGCTGGACCGCCGCTACGAGACCTACGGCCTGATGGCGCTCAGCTCGTTCGACCAGTTCGGTGCCGGACTTCCGGATAACACCAGCCTGGCGGGCAACGTCAGCCGCTTCGTCGCCCCGGGCGCGCCACGCAGTTTCATGCTGGGCGTTCGCTATCGCTATTAATCCATCAGCCAGATCAGCGTTGGGCGCGACGCTTTCTGGTCTTGCTGTGTTTCAGACCAAGGCGTTGCCCGCCGCAGGATCCTTCAAGATCCGGCTGCTGTCCGGATGAAAAATACAACATGCCAAGGTTCTCTCCCGCCTGTTGATTGCGGCTTTCCTGGCGTGGCATCGAGTTTTTGCAGTTCGCCCGCCAATCCGGCGATGCTCCGCGCAGCCACAGCAAGTGGCCTGATCGGGAGCGCACATTGGTCGATGCATATGACAGTCCCTGGAAAGAGGCGATAGAGCGACATTTCTCCGATTTTCTGCATTTCTACTTTCCGGCGGCGCATGCTCGTATCGATTGGTCTCGACCCATCGCCTTCCTCGAGCAGGAGTTGCGGGAAGTGGTTCGCGATGCCGAATTGGGCAAGCGCTATGTCGACAAGCTGGTGCAAGTAAGCCGGCACGGTGGAGGGCAGGATTGGCTCTACATTCATCTTGAAGTACAGGGCAGTGCTCAGCCAGCATTCGCCGAGCGCATGTTTGTCTACAACTACCGCTTGTACGACCGCTACCGAACCCCGATCGCCAGCCTCGCGGTGCTGGCGGATGACAACCCCGGGTGGCGCCCCACATCATTCAGCTATGACATCCTTGATTGCCAGATGGGCATACGCTTCCCGGTCGCCAAACTGCTCGATTGGACCGGCAGCGAGTCACGCTTGCTAGACAGCCCGAATCCGTTTGCGATCCTGACCCGGGCGCATCTGGCGACCCGTGCCACGGCACATGACCCGGAAGCCAGATGCCGGGCCAAATGGCAGATCGTTCGCGAACTGTACCGGCGTGATTGGGACAGGCAACAGACGATCGACTGGTTCGCCGTGGTCGACTGGATGATGCGCTTACCCAAGGATCAGGAATTGGTTTTTCGGCAGACTTTGGAAGCACACGAGGAGGAAATGACGATGCGCTATGTGACATCCATAGAAAGACTGGCACGCGAAGAGGGCGTCGATCAGGGTCTGAAGCAAGGCTTGCAGCAGGGAATGCAGCAGGGAATGCAGCAGGGGCAAGTGCGCTTGCTGGCCCACCAGTTGGCTCAACGTTTCGGTCAACTGCCAGCCTGGGCGAAGGAAAAGCTGGATTCAGCCAGTGATCATGAACTGACTTGCTGGGCCGAGGCCGTGTTGGCAGCGGAATCGCTGGCCGCTGTTTTTCAGCATCAAGCGCATTAACGTCCACCGCCGTCCGGTAATCCGGGCAGTGTGAAGAAGGTTCGGCCGCTCCATCCAGGAGCGACCCTGAGGCGACAAGGCGCGGCGCGTTTACTTCAATGCGAGGATGTACTCGGCCAGGCTACGCGCGTCGGCATCAGACACATGGGGCTGCGGCGGCATGATGTCCTCGCCCCAGACGCCACTGCCCCCGGCCTTGATTTTCTTGGCCAGTTTGTCGACCGCGCTGGTATCGTCCGCATATTTGGCAGCGACTTCATTCAGCTTGGGGCCGTACTTTCTTTTATCGATCATGTGGCAGGCGAGGCAGTTGTTTCGCTGCAGCATGGTCTGCAGCTTATCGTTATCGGCCAGTGCCGGTTTGCCGATACTGACCAGGCCAATCAATAACAGCGGTACGATGAGATGTCGCATCAATGTACTCCGAAATTCGGTAAGTGAACTACAAAAAAACGCGCTGCCCGAAGGCAGCGCGCTTCCGGTGAGGACAGGGATTAGTTCGGCTTGACGCGATAGATCATCCCAGCGGCTTCGTCAGCCACGTACAAGTCACCGTCCGGACCCAGGGTCAGGTGACGGAAGCGACCTGCAAAGGTCGGCCACAGCAGTTCTTCACGCTTGGCAGACTTGCCATCCTTGGAGATGTCCAGCACGTCGATACGGTTGCCAGTCGGGGTGCCGTGGATGCCGATGCCAGCATAGCCAACGACCATGCGACCTTCCCATTCCTTCCACTTCTTGCCGACCAGCCAGGTGCTGCCGCACATACCCTGTGACAGGCCGTTGTTGTTCCATGCCGGCGTCATCGCTTTCGGGTAGGTTTTGGTGTCAGTCATGGGCATAAACGCTGCACGCTCTTTCGGCGGCATCGCGCCCATCTGGTTCGGCGAGTAACCGCAGTAGTCATCCGGGCAGTCCTTGCGGCCGCCGACGTTCGGGCGCGGGTCCCAGCCACCGTTGCCGCCGTTTTCCAGCTTGGTGACTTCGTCGCTGTGCCATGGGCCGTTTTCGGAGATGAAGGGCTCGTTGGTACCCGGACGGAAGGAGATGCCCTGCGGGTTGCGGTGGCCGTAGGTGAAGATGCGCGGGTCGAAGCCTGCCGGAGCCTTGTTACCCGGTGCAGCCTTGCCATCGCGGTCGACACGCAGGATCTTGCCGCGCAGCTCGGTCGGGTGCTGCGGGCCGGCGCCATTGTGGTTGTCGCCGATGGCGACGTACAGGAAGCCGTCCGCCGGGCTGAAGCGGATGCGGCCGCCATTGTGCGCACCCGGGCCACCAAACGGATGGTTGGACTTCTTCGGCTTGTAGCCGAGATCGTCGATGATGTCGACGCGATCCGACACGCTGGACAGCGAGGCATCTACCTTCAGACGCATCACGACGTTGCTGTAGCCGCCGTACTTGCGGTTGTCGCCCTTCGAGCTCGAGTACACATAGATGTAACGGTTCGACGAGAACTGCGGATCGACAGCCACGCCCTGCACGCCAGCCTGGCCGTCGCAGAACAGGTCATTGCCAACCAGCGAATAGCCGCTGGTGCCCGCCACGCCCAGCAGTGCATTCACCTGGCCACTCGGCAGGCGCACCGACAGGCCTTTGCATTTTTCGGTGAAGAACATCGTGCCATCCGGCAGGAAGGCCATGTCCCACGGCGATTCGGCTTTCTGGAAATTCTCGGCAGTCACGGTCACCGCTGCAGCCTGGCTGCCGGCCAGCAGGCCGGCGGCTGCCAGCATGGCGACCGGGACGAAACGACCGACGGCCTGGGGAAGATCCATCTTCTTTTTCATTTTGTCTCCTGATTGAAGGGGAATTTGCCTGCGAGTCTGCGCTCGCCGGCAAGGACCTGCATCACAACAGCACGCATCAATGGATGACGCATGGAGATCATGCCGCTGCAGAGAACCCGATCGATTGACTGCTGCTCGATGATTCGCCGCGGAGAATACAAAATTTAATTTGGCGTCGCTACGGGTCGAAAAGTCCGTGTTGCTCGCCTGTTCATCAGTGAAAAGCCACCGCCGACAGAGGCCTGTGTACGCTGAGTCATTGAATCTTTTGGGAATTTTTTCAGGAGGAAAAAAATGCCATCGTGATTTCAAGGAATTGATTCAGCTTTTCTTACGACATCCCAAAATGCATTCAGACTTACTGAATATTGGGAAAAAAGTCGTGAATTATTCACATTGTTTTTGCAGGAACATCACTGCAAATTTTTCTCGTATTCATGGGCGTGTAAGACGTTTTTCACCATGGCCTGCAAAGGACGGAAAAATGCAGGCAAAAAAAAGCGGCCGACAGGCGGCCGCTGAAACACCACGATTGAGAGGGTTGCGTCTCGTCACATTGCCACGCTGGAGCGTGCCAGTTCGTTGGACAGACGACGGAAGTGTCGAGGCTGGCAGTCGATCCGGCTAGGGCGAAACTTCATGGCGCGGTAGTGAATTTCTCACGACATGTGCGCACGCTTCTGCTGCTGCGCCGCATGCGGTTCGATTCAGGATGGCGCATCGACAACGCCATACTGGATCGCCAGGTGCAGCAATTCAAAGTCATTGCGAACGTTGAGCTTTTGCCGGATCGTGGACAGGTAATTGAAGATTGTGCGCGGGCTCAGGTAGAGCGCGTTGGCGATGTCCTGTACTGGCTTGCCCTGGACCGCCAGCGAGAAGATGTCGAATTCGCGCGACGTCAGCTCCTCCAGCGGGTTGGTGCCGCCGGTCGCAATTGTTGCCAGCGATTCCGCAGCATCGGGCGAGAAGACTTTCTTGCCCTGAGCCGCGTCGCGAATCGCGTTGACTACGAAGTCCGGATCGGCGTTCTTGGACAGGTAGCCGTCGGCACCGGCCCGCAATGAGCGCAGCACATGGGCACTGGTACAGTGCATGGACAGCACGATCACGCGCGTGGCGGGACGGCGTTGCTTGATCAGGTCGATCAGGTGGATGCCGCTGGTGTTGCGCAGGCTGAGGTCGACCAGCGCCACATCGGGCGTCACCTGGGCCAGCAGTGTGGTGGCGCTGGCCGCGTCGGCTGCCTCGCCGACGACCTCGAAGTCTTTTTCGAGACTGAAGATGCGCATGTAGCCTTTGCGTACGATCGCATGGTCATCGACGATGAGTATCCTGATCACGAGGATGTCTCCTTGGTAGGTGGGTTGGTCAGTTGCTTCTGTGGCAGGCTGAGTCGGATCCGAAGGCCGCCAAGCTCGCCGTTGCCGATATCGAGCTCGGCACCCATCATGTCGGCGCGCTCGCGTATGCCATACAGTCCGCCATGGATGCGGATCTCGGAGTCTTTCATGCCGACGCCATCGTCGGAAATCTCCAGCACGATCTGATCATTTTTCTTTCGGATCTCGATTCGGCAGTAGCTCGCCCGGCTGTGGCGTATCACGTTGGTGATGGATTCCTGCGCAATGCGGTAGACAATCAGCGTCTGCTGGCTGTCCATCAAATCAATGGATTCATCGTGCATGAATTCGAAGGCGATGCCGGTGACGTCTGAATTCCACGCAGCGATCAGATCATTGATGCCTTCGACCAGGTCGGCCACTTCCGTACCCAACGGTCGCAGCCGCTTGATGACCGATTTGAGCTGGGCGTTCATCTCACTCGCATGGCGCCGGATCTCGGCGCAGCAGTTGGCCAATTCCTCGTCATTCGCATTACGGCTGCGTGTCTCAGCAAACTTGCCGTTATAGCTCAATGCCGTGATGGTCTGGCCGAGTTCGTCATGGAGGTCGCGCGCGATCGCGTCCCGCTCGGTCTCGATGGCGGAGATGATCTTGCGCGAAAACTCCTGTTGCGCAAGCCTCGCCTGCGTCAGTGATGCCGACAGCGTGTTGAGCGCGGTGGCCAGTTGCTCGTACTCTTTCAACTTGAAGTGGGGCAGGTTGTCGGTGGCCTTGTTGTCGGCCAACAGGCGTATGAATTCCTCAAGTGCGAGCGCTGGCTTGAGTGCCTTGTCAACGACCAGCCAGACGGCGACGATGGTCGCAATGGCGAAGCCCAGCAGGATAACGAGCGTCCGCCCCATCTGCTCCAGCCGTTCTTGCAGCTCGGAGCTCGGGTCCGGCGAGAAATGCAGCGTTCGACCGTGGATATTCAGCATTTCAGAATGCGGCCAGTTCGCGCCGGACAGCATGGCGGAAGAGAGCGTCTCGATCATGCCGGTATCGCGCGGCAAGTCGGGTGCACCTTCCATGCCGACGCGCACGTGCCGTAGCGGTATCTTGCTCAGCAATTCACGGAGTGCCAATGGTTCATCGGCGAACTCAGCGTTGCAACTCATGTTGCCGATGGCGATCAGTTCTTTCGTCAGGTTGGCCGAGCCCTTGGTCTCGCGTTCAATGTCCGGGACCAGGAATGCGAGATCGATCAGTACGGTGCAGGCCACGAGGGCCAGCAGCAGCAGGCTCAGGTTGGTGAACAGGCGCTTTCTCAGGTCCATGATCGGCGGTGTGGGGCTGACGTCGTCTCGGGCGGAGAACACTAGCACGCTTGCCTTGCGGCTGCAGACGATGCTCCATCCGTGATCACATCCTGAAGCGAGGCTTCAAAAACGGCGCGGGTTTTCGCCGAATCCGGCGGGCGAGTACATATTTGTGAATTTTTCACAGCAATCGGTTGGCAGGCGCCCTTCGCCAGATTTCAAGTACTGCACTGCCGGGATGGACTTGCCCGATTTGTTAGAATCCACCACAGACCTGCCAGCAGGCGGGCGACAAGAACACGCCGGAGACACCCCCATGACTTCCCCGCTGAAGCTCGAGATCGACGCCGGGCTCGCCGTTATCACTTTCAACAACCCTGAGCGTGCCAATGTGCTGGATCTGGCGATGGCCAAGGCTTTCGCGGCTGCGGTCACCGCCATCGCCGGCAACAAATCCGTGCGCACGCTACTGATTACAGCCGCCGGCCGCCAGTTCTGCGCGGGCGGCGACATCAATGCGTTTGCCGATGCATCGCGTCCGCTGCCGGAAATCCTGCAGGAGTTGCTGGATCCGGTGCATGAAGCGATGAAGATGCTGACCTTGCTCGAGATCCCGATCGTTTGCGCCATCAATGGCGCCGTCGGTGGCGGCGGCATAGGCTTTGCGCTGTGCGGCGATATCGTGCTGGCCGCAGAATCGATGAAGCTGCGCGGCGGTTATTCCGCCATCGGCCTGACACCGGATGTCGGCGGCTCCTGGTTCGTCACGCGCCGCGCAGGTGCGGCGAAGGCGAAGGAAGTCTTCCTGACCAACCGTGCATTCCCGGCGTCGGAATGCCTGTCCATCGGCCTGGTGGACGCGGTGCATCCGGATGCGCAGCTGCATGACGCGGCGCTGAAGCTCGCGCGCCAGCTGGCGCAGGGGCCGTCGCAGGCGCAGGCGCGCATCAAGGCGCTGGTGAATGCGGCGCACCACAACACGCTGCACCAGCATTTCGATCTCGAGCGCGAGAGCATGCTCGCGTCCGGCCACACCGAAGACGGCAAGGAAGGCAT
Organism: uncultured Bifidobacterium sp.; assembly: GCA_964497485.1. GTDB lineage: Bacteria > Pseudomonadota > Gammaproteobacteria > Burkholderiales > Burkholderiaceae_D > Pernthalerella. The sequence goes on along the minus strand of CAZCDW010000007.1, from coordinate 11,563 downwards.
ACGCGCATTCATCGAGAAGCGTCCTGCCAGATTTCAGTAAAGTAGCCAGACAGCAAACCGTATGGCGAGCCGCCGTCGAGCCAGCGTCTGGATTGCCGTATGGTCTGGTCCATCATCTAGCCCAGCATTGAGCCTGTTATTCGGCCCATCATTTCAAACCACAAAAACATATTCGGGAGACACATGAAAGCAGTCGTATGCAAGGCCTGGGGCCTGCCTGAGACCCTGGTGGTCGAGGACCTGCCGGAGCGCAGCGCCGCTGCCGGCGAGGTGATGATCGACGTGATGGCCGCCGGTGTGAATTTCCCCGATGTGCTGATCATTCAGAACAAGTACCAGTTCAAGCCCGAGCTGCCGTTCACGCCCGGTAATGAGCTCGCGGGCGTGGTGCGCGCCGTGGGTGCGGGAGTCGAGCACCTGAAGGTCGGCGATCGGGTGTTCGCGTTCGTGCCGCAGGGCGCGTTTGCGCAGCAGGCATCGGTGCCGGCATCGACCGTGCTGAAGATGTCGGACGACATGGACTTCGACACTGCCGCTGCACTGACCTTGACCTACGGTACCTCGCATCACGCTGTCGTCGACCGCGCGCAATTGAAAGCGGGTGAGACCATGCTGGTGCTGGGCGCCGCCGGTGGCGTGGGGCTGGCTGCAATCGAGATCGGCAAGGCCATTGGCGCCAGAGTGATTGCGGCCGCATCGACGGACGAGAAGCTGGCCATCTGCCGGCAGCACGGCGCCGACGAGTTCATCAACTACAGCACCGAAGACCTGCGCGAAGGCATCAAGCGCATCACCGGCGGCAAGGGGCCGGACGTAGTCTACGACCCGGTCGGCGGCGCTTACACTGAACCGGCCTTCCGTTCGATTGCCTGGCGCGGTCGTTATCTGGTGATCGGCTTTGCGAATGGCGAGATCCCGAAACTGCCGCTGAACCTGCCGCTGCTGAAGGGCGCATCGGTGGTCGGTGTATTCTGGGGCGACTTCGCGCGTCGCGAACCGGCGCACCATGCGGCAGCGATGAACGAGCTGATGCAATGGCATCGCGAAGGCCGCATCCGCCCGCATATATCGGCGACCTATGCGCTGGCTGATGTGCCGCAGGCCTTGAACGACATGGCGTCGCGCAAGGTCACCGGCAAGATCGTGATCCGTCCGCGCCAGTAAGCCGACCGACAGATACAGGAGCCTTGCCATGAGCACCCGACCCAAGGTCTACGCGATCGAGGGTGTGATCCCCGTGATCCACCCCAGCGCCTACGTTCATCCGACTGCCGTCTTGATCGGCGACGTCATCATCGGTCCCGGCTGCTATGTCGGCCCGAGTGCCTGCCTGCGTGGCGACTTTGGCCGACTGGTGATGGAAGAGGGCTCGAACCTGCAGGACACCTGCGTGATGCACGGATTCCCCGGCAGCGATACCGTGATCGAGGTCGATGGCCATATCGGTCATGGCGCCGTGATCCATGGTGCGCGCATCGGCCGCAATGCACTGGTGGGAATGAATGCGGTGGTGATGGATGGCGCGGTGATCGGTGAATCCTCGATAGTCGCTGCGATGGCCTTCGTGAAGACCGGCTTCCAGGTGCCGCCCAAGAGCCTGGTGCTGGGCTCACCGGCGAAGATCGTTCGTACGCTCAGCGATGAAGAGATTGCGTGGAAGCGCAAGGGCACGCTGGAATACCAGAACCTGGCGGTGCGATGCCTGCAGGAGATGCGTGTAGTGGATGCACTGGCCGAAATCGAACCGGACCGCAAGCGCCTGCGCATCGACAGCGCGGCGGATTTGATGAAGCCCAAGGCATAGCACCAGCGAGTTTCGGCAAGGCTTGAGGCACAATGGTCCTGTCCGGTAGCGGCAACCGGGCAGCACGATGCACAATGCACATTGTCGATGTCATTCCCCGGAGTCCTGCATGCAATACACGACCCTCGAGATCGCGAACGAAGGCCATCTGGCGACGGTGTGGCTGGACCGGCCCGATTTCCGCAATGCGTTCAACGAGACCTCGATCGCCGAGATCACCCATGCGTTTCGCACGCTGGACAAGGACAGGAAGGTTCGCGTTGTCGTGCTGGCCGCGCGCGGTCCGGCGTTCTGCGCCGGCGCCGACCTGAACTGGATGAAAAAAATGGCCGGCTACTCCGAGCAGGAGAACCTGGCCGATGCCGCCGCACTGGCCGACATGCTGCATGCGATCTACGAATGCAGCAAGCCCACCATCGCGCGCGTGCAGGGCGATTGCTATGCCGGCGGCATGGGCCTGGTCGCCGCCTGCGATATGGCGATCACGGTCGAGCGCGCCGAATTCTGCCTGTCCGAGGTCAAGCTGGGCCTGATCCCGGCCACCATCTCGCCATACGTGATCCGTGCCATCGGCGAGCGCGCATCGCGGCGCTACTTCCTGACCGCAGAGCGCTTCAGTGCCGCGCGCGCGCTGCAGGTCGGACTGGTGCATGAGGTCGTCGCCGAGGATCAGCTCGACGACACGGTCGGACGTATTGTCCATGCGGTGGCATCGTGCAGCCCACATGCGGTCGGTGAGGCCAAGCGCCTGGTGCGTGACGTATCCGGCGAGGCTATCGAGCCGCACCTGGTCGCCGATACCGTGCGCCGCATTGCCGAGGTGCGCGTGTCACCGGAAGGGCGCGAGGGTGTGGCCGCCTTTCTGGAGAAGCGCAAGCCTTCGTGGCTGAGCGATTGATGCATTCATAGCTTCATTGATGGGCTGAACGATCGCGTGAACGATCAAGCAGCAGACCGGGCGGGTGACCGGCGCGTGCATCACTGTTAGCCACGATGGGATTGTCGTAGGGCCGCATCCCGTATCGGATGCGGCAGGGCCCGGCCCCGCGACTTCCCCCGCTGCGTCATTTACACTGTCGCTTTTCACGCTTCCTGCACCGCCCGCATGTCTGAATCCTTCCCGTTGCTTTCCCGGCTGCAGCAGCAATTGGCGCAGCTTGGCGAGCAGCATTTGCTGCGCCGCCGGCGCTCGGTGTCGACGCCACATGCAGTGCAACTGACCGCTGACGGCCAGCCGCTGCAAGCATTCTGCAGCAATGATTACCTGGGCCTCGCCTCCGATGCGCGCGTCGTCGCAGCCTTGCGCGAAGGCGCTGAACGTTACGGCGCCGGCAGTGGCGCGTCGCACCTGATCAGCGGACATTCGCAAGCGCATGCGGAGCTCGAGCGCAGGCTGGCCGGTTTCATGGCGCCGTGCATTCCCGAAGCTGCGGCGCTTTACCTCTCAACCGGCTACATGGCCAATCTCGCAGTGTTGTCTGCGCTGGCCGGCAAAGACGCGGAAATTTTTTCGGAAGAACTCAACCATGCATCGCTGATTGATGGCGCCCGCTTGTCACGCGCGGCGATACGCGTTTATCCGCACCGCGACCTCGTATCGCTGGGAGCCTTGCTGTCGGCCAGTACCGCGCAACACAAGCTGGTCGTCACCGACAGCGTGTTCAGCATGGATGGCGATATCGCGCCGCTGGCCGAGGTGCTGGCGCTATGCGAGCGGCATGAAGCGTGGCTGGTGGTCGATGATGCGCATGGCTTTGGCGTGCTCGGCGCGCAAGGCAGAGGCGTGCTGCAAATGCTGGGACTGTCTTCGCCAAACATCGTTTATATCGGTACGCTGGGCAAGGCGGCCGGAGTCGCCGGCGCCTTCGTCGCCGCACATGCCTCCGTCATTGAATGGCTGGTGCAACGTGCACGTCCGTACATCTACACGACGGCTGCGCCGCCTGCGATTGCGCATGCGCTGCTGACCAGCCTTGACATCATCGAGGGCGCGGAAGGCGAGGCCTTGCGTGCGCGCTTGCAAGCCAATATTTCCGCGCTGCGGCATTCCCTGACACTGAAGCGCTGGCAACTGTTGCCGTCATCAACAGCCATACAGCCGGTCGTCATCGGTGCCAATGATGAAACCGTCGCGACCGGTGCCGAATTGCTGGAGCGCAGATACTGGGTCGGCGCGATACGTCCGCCGACCGTGCCCGTGGGTAGCGCGCGCCTTCGCATCACACTGTCGGCTGCGCACGCGGCTGACGATGTACGTGAGCTGGCCGCCGCGATCAATGCGGTGGAAGCGGGTATGGATTCCGTTAACCAGCGTATGGCTCGCGATGGTGCGCACTTTGCATCCGGCCTCGCCGCCGCATCCATGGACGCGATGCGGGCTACTGAAAAGGACACCTGACCATGGCACTGCAATTTTCCTGCTTCGTGACCGGCACCGATACCGGCGTCGGCAAGACCCTGGTGTCGGCGGCGTTCGTGCATGCGCTTGCGCGCGCCGGCCTGAAGGCGGTCGGCATGAAGCCGATCGCGGCCGGCAGTACCGAGGTCGAGGGCCGGCTGGCCAACGAGGATGTCGACACTCTCGCTGCTGAGGCAAGCATCGCGCTGCCGGTGCAAATGACCTCGCCCTACATCTTGCGCGAGGCCTGCGCGCCGCATGTGGCGGCCAAGCTAGAAGGCGTGACGATAGAAAAATCAGTGTTGTTCGATGCCTACCGGCAGACCGCCGGGCAGGCCGAAGCGGTGGTGGTGGAGGGTGTCGGCGGCTTCCGCGTACCACTGACGGACGATTTCGACACCGCCGATCTGGCGGCCGGATTGGCGCTTGATGTTATCCTCGTGGTCGGCCTGCGCCTCGGCTGCCTGAATCACGCATTGCTGAGCGCCGAATCCATAGCCGCGCGCGGTCTGAAGCTGGCCGGCTGGGTCGCCAACCAGGTCGATCCGACGATGCCGCACCAGCAGGCCAGTGTGGCCGCGCTGCAGTCGCGACTGCCGGCGCCGCTGCTCGGCAGCGTGCCGTGGATGGACAGGCCATCGGCGGCCGTCGCTGCCGGACGTATCGCATTTGATCAATTGCCGTCGTGGCCTGCGCCACGCCGTTGAACCAGCAGAATCAGCAGAATCAGGGAATACCGCATGTCCTCCGACACCATCATCTCCGAACCGGTCGCGCCCCAACAGGCCGCCGCCCAGCCGATCGCCTTCCACGCTGCCGCCAAAAAAGTCGCTGCACTGGCTGCCGCCAATGAAACCTGGCCGGTGGCCGAGGTCGCCGCGCTGTTCGAGCTGCCGTTCAATGACCTGCTGTGGAAAGCGCAGCAGGTGCATCGCGCAAACTGGGATGCGAATGAAGTCGAACTGGCGACGCTGTTGTCGATCAAGACCGGCGGCTGCCCGGAGAACTGCGGCTACTGCCCGCAGTCTGCGCACCATGACACCGGCGTCGTCGCCGAAAAGATGATGGCCGTCGACGAGGTGGTCGCCGCCGCCAGGGCCGCGAAGGATAGCGGCGCGACCCGTTTTTGCATGGGCGCCGCGTGGCGTTCGCCGAAAGACCGCGACATCGAAGCGGTTGAGGAAATGGTCAAGGCCGTCAAGGCGCTGGGCATGGAAACCTGCGCGACGCTGGGCATGCTGAAGGAAGAGCAGGCGCAGCGGTTGGCCGGCGCCGGCCTCGACTACTACAACCACAACCTCGACACCGCGCCCGAGTTCTACGGCCAGATCATCACCACCCGCGATTACCAGGACCGTCTCGATACGCTGGGCCATGTGCGCCAGGCCGGCCTGAAAGTCTGCTGCGGCGGCATCGTCGGCATGGGCGAGTCGCGCCAGCAGCGCGCCGGACTGATCGCGCAACTTGCAAACCTGAACCCGTACCCGGATTCGGTGCCGATCAACCATCTGGTCGCGGTCGAAGGCACACCGCTGGCAGATCAGGAGCCGCTCGATCCGCTGGAATTCGTGCGCACCATTGCGGTGGCCCGCATCACGATGCCGAAGGCGCGCGTGCGTCTGTCGGCGGGGCGTCGTCAATTGGGCGAGGGTATCCAGGCGTTGTGCTATCTGGCTGGTGCCAACTCGATCTTCTACGGCGACAAGCTGCTCGTCACCGGCAACCCGGAAGTGGATGAAGATCGTGCGCTGCTCGAGCGTATGGGGATCCAAGGCAAGCGGGTAGGATAAGCGGTACTCAAAAAATCGCCTACCACCAAGCGCTGCCATCAAAAAAAACGGCCCGACAAAGTCGGGCCGTTTTTTTTTCAATTGAAGCTTCCAGCCGCCATTATCGGCGTCATACCGCCCCATGTACCTCCGCTTGCTTGCTGGCGGATTAAACGATGAAGTTTGTTTGGGGTGAGATGGGGCGACACCTGTCATCGATTGTCTTCATACAGGGCCTTTGGTTCAAGCTTGTACACCTGCCGCAGCGTGGGCAAGGCACGAAGTTCGGTCATCTCGAGGAGTGCGTGCATCACCGATTTCATTGCATCATGATTAAGAGCAGGAGTGTTTTGATTGTTCTCATTTCCAGCGTTGGCATTTGCTATCGGATCTTTCGACCTTCTATCGCTGTAATCATTGAGCATGCGGCTCAGCAGTTTATCCAGATTTATATCCGTTGCAACTTTGATCTGGCGGAGCATTTCTTTTGCCTCAGGATACATATCAATAAAAAATCGGGAATTTCTTTCTACAATTTGTTGCCCATTATCCGCAACATATTGTCTCACATAGTGTTTATTCCACCGATCATGTTCGATTTCTACGGATACCAGAGATTCATTTTTTTGGACGGCTGCGGCAAGCTTTTGTAGCACGCCCAGATCTTCGGGCTGGTCGCAACCGATTCGCAAGTGTGTCAGGTTCTTTTTATCTTCAAGCATCTGGATGATCCTTGAAATCGCTTCATGGTATGTCCACAGCTTGAGTGATGTGATGCTGAAATTTTTTGATATTCCGTCAAGAAGCATTTTGAATTCGGAATCCCAGTTGTTTATTTCTCCAAATGCAAAATTAAGATGTTTAATCGTCTTGTTTTTTGCAATGCCATTTGCAAATTCTTTTAGCAATTGGTATTGGTCAGTGTTCGCCAGCTCTGAGTAATATGGTGCGACAGCAAAATCGAGGGACAATTGTTGTAATGTAGTGTTGGATCCGAGTGCCTGCTCCAAACCCTTCAGGTGCGCTGGTTCAAAAAATGTAAAAGGACAGTCAAGTGATTGCAAGGTCGTATTTTGGGTTAGGGCGATTACCAGGCCTTTTGCACTCGTACTGAAATATTCACTTGTATCAAAGTCCAGTTTCAGTTTTTTTAAATGGGGATGGTTGGCGATGCATTCGAGTAGATCGTCTAAATGTATCCCCGCCTCGACGTCGTCGTTGTCAGTTGGCTCCCAGTGTAAATTCAGTTCTTGAAGCTTTGAATTGCTCTTGGATGCTTCCAAAGCATCGATGACGTCCCGAATGTCACAGGGCAGGTGACGTGTCTTGATTGACTGCAGCGATGGGTGCTCCATCAGCCGAACCAGGCTGTGCAATTTCTGTCCCGAGGTGCTCTCTGTGTCCGATGAGTCCTGTGGTTCGATGGCGTACCAATAATAATCAACCTCCAATGATTTGAGGTGGTCAATGGCCTTGATATGGTCGACAAATTCATTCAAGGACGCGTTGGTTAAGTGGAGACGCTCTGAGAACTGCAGTGATAGATGTTTCAATGCCGGTAATTTCGCTATGTGTGGCGCGAAATGACCCATCAAAGTGGGGTGAAAATCGGATAGGGTTAAATCTTTCGTGTGTTGGGCATTCGTCAGGTATTGCGTGAGTATTCGACAAGCATCCTCAGCGTCATCAGCGGCCGAAAGATCAATTATCAGAGGCTGCGTCTCCAGTACGCTCATTGGCTGATCCGGGGGGCATGCCGTCCACGCTGTTTCCTGCAAGGCCACGAGTCTGTCGTCTTGAACCAGGCGTGGCGCTTGGGCTTCGACTGGGCCGGGGGCGCCGTCGGCTGGCGCAGGGACTGGGTCCAGCAGGGGATCAATTTCTGGAGTATAGGAACGGCTAACGTCGTCATCGATGCGTTTCATCGGGAAAGCTCCTTGGCTTGTGGATGTCGGATAAACCGCCTGTCAGTCGCCTGATATGTGCCTAGGTTCCGTCGTACCTGACGGAAGTTCGTTCCGGCGGATCAGATGGTGGTTTCAGTCTGATGGATACTCGGTTGAGGTCAGCCGAGGATGCATCCGAACGGTTTGCGCGCCACCAGCTCGGCAATCGGATCAGGCACTACGGCTTCAGGGCGGCTGAACAACATCGCGCGGCAGTGTCGATCTATATCGAAGTTGTCAGGCGCGGCGACGTGTTGGCCGTAAAGTTTGTCGACATTAATGCGGATGAGTCGGACTCATTGATGCTTACTCGCTGGCCGACGAGGCCAACTCATCGGAATCTGCGCCGCTGAGGGCGTCGGTCGACGAGTCTGCCGATCCCATGCCACTCGCAGCTTGAGCGCCGGCAGCCATGGCTTCTGTGATCTTGTCCCATTGACGCCAGAGCAGCTCATCGAAGTCCGCGTACGCTGCAGAATCGATAGCCAAGGCAGTATTTCTGAAGCCATCAGGTGCTGACGTTTGCTTCGTCGCATCGACGAAATGCTGAAGGATCGCCGATCCGAGCATGGCCAGCAGATCGGCAGGCGGATGATCGGTGTTGAAGCTCCTGCCGTACGTGGACATTGTCGCCGCGAGGGCGTCCGTACAGACCTTGCCCAGGCGCTGCGCCCAGATCGGCAACAAGCCGTAGTCGGTGGCCAGTCGGTCAGCGATGGCTGGGCTGCGGTCGCCATTCATTGCGGGGGGCGTGCCGATCGCGATGCGGGCGAGGCTATCAAAGAAATCGTCGCTGATCCTGCCTTCGGCGGATTCCATCATCGCCCTCCCTGCGGCGGCCAGTGCTTCGCGGTGCGCGTGACATTTTTCCAGTATTGCGTTGGCACTGATGACCTTGTCGAGGATGGCCGGTAGCGGCAAGTGGGCAGGATCCACGTACTGCGCAAGACCATAGCCGATTACGTATTGCGCTTGCGATAGTTTCAGGTTGCCGGCCGAAGCGAAGGCCGTGCACAGCGGTATCAGGCTACTGGCAAGGGGCTGGTGCAGCAGACCGGAGACTTTCTGCGCTGAGAGTGTCGTCTCGATCGCCTTGAATGGATCGACGCTGGTCAGGTCCACCGCCAGTTGCGAGGCCGTATTGATAGCGTCGATGGGGGGATGATCTGGCAACTTCGGTTTCCGAAAGACGCTTGCCAGACTCGCCTTCGGCGGCTTGGGCTGATTCATCAGTTCCCGTGCCAGCAGATTTGGCAGAAGCGTGTCAGGTATCTCCTTCAGGTGCGCACCGTCCACCACGAGCTTCGTTTTTGTGAGGGCCTCTATTAATGCGTAGTCTTTGCGTGCTTGTGCACCCGATATCAACATGTGGAACGCATCGGAATCAAGGCTCAATTGCTTAATCCTCTGTACAAGCGGCAGCAAGAGATGAATCTTTCTTTGTTCCTGTGCTGTCAGAAGGGCTTGCACGAGGTTGCGGTCAACAACACGGCTTCTATAACTACACTTGAACTTGTCGCACACCAACCCCATGATTTCAGGATTGCCTCTCTCGACGGCCAGTTCGAGCAGCATGCGCAGAAATCTCTCAGAGGTAAATTCATAATCCAAATTGCCGGGTCTCAGACAAGCCTCGACCATCGTCGAATGACCAATGGATATCGCCCGCCTCGTCGCCACGGCGACACGATTGAACGTGAGCCAGCCGCGATAACGAAAGAAATTGATTCGTTCTTGATCGCCGCTTGCCAGTGCGAGTGTCAAAGGCTGCGCCCAGAATTTGTTCCCGAAGTCAGGATTGGCTTCGTGCTTCAAAAGATACTTGATAATTTGCAGATGTCCTTGATCGGTAGCCGTTGCCAGCGCTGTCCATCCGTGCCCGTCAGGCAAATCGATCTTTGCTCCGGCTTTGATTAACTGGCGAACCGTTTCAATATTGCCCGCCATCGCGGCACGATGCAGCGGAGTCTCTCCCCGGCCATTGACCGCGTTGATTTTTTCAAAGGTGGAAACGCTTATCAACATCCGCGCGCAATCAGCTTCGCTTCTACGTGCTGCCAAGTGTAGTGGTGTATTTCCGGCGTTAGAAGGCAGATCCGTTCTGCAACCAGCTTTCATCAGCCGGCGCAGGATGCCTGGTTTACTTTGTTCGGCGGCGATATGCATCGCCGTTTTCCCGTTCACGTTTTTCTGATCGAGCATCTTTGCCGGCAGATGTTTCAGCAAGCAAGCCACAACAGCCTCATCCTCAGAAGCGGCATACGCAAGCAAGGGAAATTGGTTGCATTCTGAGCGCAGATCAAAAGGCGTACCTGCTTTTAGAAGTTCCTCGATCACTTCACAATGACGCGCGTCAATCGCATTGTGGATAGGGGCGCAGCCCCCAGCATCCCTGAGCGTGACTAAAGACTGCGCTCGATGACTCCCATCGGTAACGCGAGACTCCAGAAGCAGCAAGTGTCGCACCATCTCCTTGGATCCAAGGCTGGCCGCATGGCCAAGCGCAGTTCGACCATCCGCGTCAAGCTCGCTCAGCAAAGCGGGATCTCGTCGGATGGTTTGGCTAACGGCGTCGAAGTCAAGTACCTTAATCGCTTCGGCCAGAACCTTGCGGCCCAATTTCTTGTAGCGGGCAATCTCTTTGGTCAGGCTTTCGGATGAAGTGCCGGAAGCCTTGTGGGAGTTTTTCCTGTTCCCGATCAGGTGAGGTTCATTGAGCTCAATCTCTTCTTTTTGCGCTGATGAAGATGCGCTTGCTGGTTTTTCGGTCTGGATACCCGAAACAACAGAAGTCTTTGAAGCGGTCAGGTTGGCAGTGCGTTTTTCGTCTTGCTTTTCCGTGACTCTGGTCTTGGGGCCGGTCGGTTCGCTTGCCATCGGTAGCGGGTGCACAGGCAGAAGCGGGAGCGGGAGCGGTGTCGATTTCGGTGCCTCGTTAGTCGGAGGACTGTGGGCCTGCAGCGAAGCCCAATGTGTGCCGAATTCAGCGAGGCGTACGCGTGGGCTTCTCATTGTCGGCGCCGTAGGTCCGGGGGCGGACACTGGCTGTGGTTGCGGATGGCTAGTATCGTCATGAGAGACGTTCTCGCCGCTTTGGTTAGGGGTGCGGACATCCGTCGCGTTGTTCAGGCATGGCAGGGACATGGCTCATCTCGGTTTGAAGGATTGGGACTGGTCGCTGATCATCTGAACAAGCGGCCTTTATGATCGCGCCGGTGAGAACGGGAAAACTGTGAACCGCCGCACGCGAACTATCTGAAGTGCAATTCAGGCGGCCCGGGTTCCGAAACGAGAGCAAGGGTGGGGTGGCAGCGTCGGCTGCTGGTGGTCCAGCAGGAGAGGCTGCTCCTGCTGCCCCTATGAGGCAGTATGCGGTGCCACGGGCCGACAGGGGCCGGGAGATCAGCGTTGCCGGCGATAGCCGGTGGGATAGCTACGAAGCGCGGAAATTGCTCGAAATTAAAGAAAATTGCAACCGAAAGTCTTGCGCGCCACCAGCCCGACCAGCGCTGACTGTCCACTGTGTTGCGAGCCCTCGGTCAGCACATCGTCGTAGACACGCAGCTCGGCGATGCCCATGCCGCCGAACGCCTCGCGCAGCAATTCTTCTGTATACAGGTGATCGACCAGTGGCGGACCGCCGGTC